>JAWRKJ010000001.1:0-3362 GCA_040307025.1 Desulfovibrionaceae bacterium
GGCCGCGGCCGGGGTGCGCCCCGGGGCGCCGGTCGGATTCCTGCTGCCCACGACCAACCAGATCAGCGAACTGCTCGCCGCCCTGGAGGACTCGCCCTTCGAGGATGTGGAAGTGCTCGAAATTCTGGTGCGACGCTACAAGCCCGTGCCCGAACGCCTGCGGCCCGAGGACCGGATGGTGGCGCACACCGGCTTTCTGGTGTTCGCCCGTCACGGCGGGCGGGCCGCCGCGCCCCGCCCCCAGCCGGAAGTGTCCGAAACAGACACGGAAGCAGGACAATCCGTTGACCTCGGAGAGACCAACGGCTAAGACTCCATACTATGCACCAGGATGTCGCCCGGGCCCCTGCGCCCCTCATCCTCAAAAACCTGCTCGTCCCGCTGACCTCTTTGCTCGGGATTCCCGCTCTCGTGCGCGAATCCCCGGCAAAAGTGAGCTGGCCCGATCCAGGCCATGAGGCCCACGTCATCCTGCACCGCGAATTTCCCGAACGCGGCCCCTGTCCCCACCTGGACGGCACGGCCACCTTTCCTGCGGACGGCCATCCGCCGAGCCTGGAATGCCCGCTCGGCCTGACGTCCCGGCATTTCGGCATCACCTTGGGTGACGAGCCCTGGGGCGTGTTGGTGCTCGGGCCGTATTTCACCCGCGAAGCCGACCGGCAAGCCCTGGCCGGCCGGTCGCGGGCGGCTGACGCGGCCCTGGTCCTGCTTCCGTACCTGTCGCCGGAACGCCAGGCCGCGGCCATGGCCTTGTGCGGGGGGCTGGTAGCCCTGGCCGGTTCGGCGGCCAAGGCCTCGGCGATCAAGGAAACCTTTCTGGCCAACATGCGCCACGAATTGCGCACGCCGTTAAACGGCGTCATGGGCATGCTCTCCCTGGTACTCCAGGGAGAACTGTCCCCGCGCCACCGCCAGTTTCTGGAACTGGCCATGGACGCCTCCAACCAGCTGCTGACCCTGGTCAACGATCTGCTCGAAATGCACCGGATTTCCTCGGAGCGGCTGGTGCTGACCGAGGAGCCTTTCGGACTGCGCCAGGAAATCGCGCCCCTGCTTTCGGCCTGGGCCGAGGACGCGGCCCAGCGCGGGCTTGCCTTCACGGCCGACATCGAGGCCGACGTGCCCGAAGCGTTGTGGGGCGATCCCACCCGCATCAAGCAGATCCTGCTCAATCTGGTGCAAAACGCCTTCAACTTCACCGAATACGGCGCCGTGAGCGTGCGCGTGTCCCGCTTGGCCGACCGGTCCGACCGGGACGCCACCACCCTGCTTTTTTCCGTGCGCGACACCGGCATCGGCATCCCGCCCGAACGGCAGGTGGAAATTTTCGACCGCTTCACCATCGGCGAGAACTTTCTGAGCAAACGCCACGGCCGGATGGGGCTGGGCCTGTCCATTGCCAAGGACATCGTGGAAAAAATGGGCGGCACCATGAGTCTGGAAAGCACCCCGGGCCTGGGGAGTCTTTTCACCTTCACGGCCGTGCTGCGCAACGGCGCCCTGGCCACGCCCGACCTGCCCCTGCCCCTGGCCGACCAAGGGCGGGGCGCCTTGGTTCTGGTGGTCGAGCACGAGCCCATCAGCCGCCTGCTCGTGCGGCGCATCCTGGAAAACCAGGGCTACGTACCCATCGAGGCCGATTCGAATCAGACGTTTCTCGACAGCCTGCGCAAACGGCCGGTCGACATGGCCCTGGTGGACTTGCAAGCCCCACGGTTGGACATTCTGGAGATGGTCCGGCGCATCCGGGCCGGCCTGGAGCAGGGAATCGAATCCGACCTGCCCATCGTGGCCCTGACCACCCAGGAAGGGCAGTCCGCCTGCCAGCTTGCCCTCGGGATGAACGGGTGCGTGGCCAAGCCTGTCACCCGCCAGGAATTGCTCGCCGCCGTGGAACAGGCCCTGGCGGCCCCCCCATCCAGATCGCTCTTGAAACCTCATGCTGTCTAGGCTATAAGGCTTCTCTTTTTCCCGCCACGGGATTTCGCGTCCAAAGGAGACCCGTCATGACCCGCAAGGACCGTACCGAGGGCATTTATTCCCGCCGGGAAGTGCTCGATGAATCCGAACGCCGGCAGTATTACCAGATCCAGGTCAAGGATCTCCTCTCGTATGCCTACCGGTATTCCGAGGACGTCAAAAAACGCTTTGATCGCGCCCAGTTCCAGGCGTCGAAGTTCAAGACGCTCTCGGATCTCAAGCACATTCCCATCCTGAAGAAAAAGGAACTCATCTTCCTGCAGTCCATGGGCCCGCGCCTGGGTGGCCTGCTCACCAAGGACATGGGCGAGCTGCGCCGCATTTTCCTCTCCCCCGGCCCGATCTTCGACCCCGAAGACCGCGAGGACGATTACTGGGGCTGGACCGAGGGCTTTTACGCCAGCGGTTTCCGCTCGGGGGACCTGGTCCAGGTAACCTTCAACTACCATCTGACCCCGGCCGGCCTCATGTTCGAGGAGCCGCTCAAAAACCTCGGCTGCGCCGTGGTTCCGGCCGGTCCGGGCAACTCGGCCACCCAGCTTGAGATCATGCAGAAGCTGCGGGTCACCGGCTACGTCGGCACCCCGAGCTACCTCATGCACCTGGCCCAGAAGGGCGAGGAAATGGGGCTCAACCTGCGCAAGGATCTCTACATGGAAGTCGCCTTTGTCACGGGCGAGAAGTTCTCCGAGAAGCTGCGCACCAATCTGGAAAAGAAGTTCGACATCATCATGCGCCAAGGCTACGGCACGGCCGACGTGGGTTGCGTGGGCTACGAATGCTTCCACAAGACCGGCCTGCACATCGCCAACCGGGCCTTTGTCGAAATCTGCCATCCCGACACCGGCATTCCGCTCAAGGACGGCGAGGTGGGCGAAATCGTGGTCACGGCCTTCAACAAGACCTACCCGCTCATCCGCCTGGCCACCGGCGACCTGTCCTACATCGAGCGCGCGCCCTGCCCCTGCGGCCGGACCTCGCCGCGCCTCGGGTCCATTGTCGGCCGCGTGGACACCACCGCCCGCATCAAGGGCATGTTCGTCTACCCGCACCAGGTCGAACAGGTCATCACCCGGTTCGAGGAAATCAAGCGCTGGCAGATCGAGGTCACCAACCCGGGCGGCATCGACGAGATGAACCTCGTGATCGAGGCCTCCAACTTCAAGCGCGAGGAAGACCTGCTCCACAAGTTCCGGGAAAAGATCAAGCTGCGGCCGTCCCTGACCGTGGTCGCCCCGGGCACCCTGCCCCCGCAGATCCGTCCCATCGAGGACAAGCGCAAGTGGGATTAGGCCACACCCTAGCGTGCACGACCCTGGCCGCCACCCTGGCGGCCCTCGGCGGTTGCGCCGGCCGGCATCCGTCGGCCGGCGCCCCGC
>JAWRKJ010000002.1:0-15126 GCA_040307025.1 Desulfovibrionaceae bacterium
CCCCCCCCCCCCCCCCCCCCCCCCCCCCCCCCCCCCCCCCCCCCCCCCCCCCCCCCCCCCCCCCCCCCCCCCCCCCCCCCCCCGCCGGAGGCGTCTCTCTCTTCCCTATTTGAACGAACGTGCGAACAGGTCGGCGATGGCCTGTTTGCCGGCGTCTTCCAGGAAGCGGGTCCCGGTGCCGGTGAAATGGGCCTGCCTGATGACCGGCGGGTCGATGGGCTTCCAGGCGTCGTTTTCCCAGGTGAACCAGGCGGCCTTGTCCTGGCTGAAGACGTAAAGCGGCTTGTTGCAGATCTTGGCGAATTCCGCGCCCCAGCCCGTGCCGCCCTTGACGGTGCCGTCTTCCTGGATGGCGCCGATCACGAACACTTCGAGTCCGGCGTCCACCTGATGCATGATAGTGCGCAGCACCATGCGGATCTGCGGCCCGTTGCTGAATTTTCGGTGCAGCAGGTTGGAGACGTAGGTCAGGCTCACGTCCTTGCGCACGAGTTCCTCATGGGTCAGGACCCGGAGGCCGCGGTCACGTTCGATGCGGTGGCCTTCGAAGGTGAAGTTGACTTCCTGGACGCCGTAGTGTTCGGCTTGGCGTCCGAATTCCGACTCGGCGCCCTGGGCGCCGCCGCTGAACAGGGTATAGAGCGAAGCTTGGGGCATGGGGACTCCTTGATGGTTTGTCGCAACCGGGCGCGTCCGGTCCGGGACGGTCCCGACAGTGGCGGCATTGTGCACGTTTGGCCCCGGCGAGGCAACAAGAGGCGGAAGCCTTTCCGGGCCCGCCAACCCTTCCCTCGGCGCAGGCTTTGCCGTAGAGCAAGGGGAAAAGGCCGCGCCGGGGCCGGGTCGTGGCACAAGCACCCGGACCGGGAGCCCGGTGGCGCCGCCACGGGAGGATTGCACGATGAGTGGTCAGCGTCTCCCCTTTTGGGAGCGGTTGCAGGTCAGCCCCAGCAAGGCCGGTCGCATCAAGGCCGACATCTTCCAGGGCTCGCGCCCCGGGGCCGGATTTTACGCCCTGATCGCCACCGCTTCCCTGATCGCGAGCCTGGGGCTTGTGGCCAACAGTCCGGCCGTCATCATCGGCGCCATGCTGGTCTCGCCGCTCATGTCGCCCATCTTCGGCATCGCCTTGGGCATGGTCCAGGGCGATACGGACTTGCTCGCCAAGTCCCTGCGGGCCGAGGCTTCGGGCATGGCCCTGGCCGTGGCTTTCGGGGCGCTTTTCGGGCTGCTGCCGGTCATGATCGAGGTCACGCCGGAAATGCTGGCCCGCACCGAACCCACGCTCCTTGATTTGCTGGTGGCGGTTTTCGCCGGATTCGCCGGCGCCCTGGCCATGATCGACGACCGCATCAGCCCGGCCCTGCCCGGGGTGGCCATCGCCACGGCCATCGTGCCGCCCCTGGCCACCTGCGGCCTGTGCCTGGCGGCCGGCGCCAACCAGGGGGCGCAGGGCGCGTTTCTGCTTTTTTTCGCCAACTTCGTGGCCATCCTGCTCGTGGCCGCCTTGTCGTTTTTGGCCGTGGGCCTGGCCAGCCGGCGCGGGGAAGTGGCAGGCAAGCGGCTTGTGGCCGGCAACTTGGCCGTGGCCATCCTCGGATTTCTGCTCGTTTCGGCCTACCTGACCCATTCCCTGGTCACCATCGTCGACGAACGGCGGGAAGAGGGACAGATCAAGACCACCATCACGCGCATCCTGGCCGAGGACCCCAATGCCTCCCTGGCGTTTTTCACCCGCAAGGACCAGCGTGCGGGGGGCGTTGATGTCCTGGCCACGGTGCGCACGCCCAAACCCTTCGATCCCCAGCGGGTGGCGGCCATCCAGACGGCCCTGGCGGGCGATCTGGGCAAGCCGGTGCGCCTGGCCGTGCGCTGTCTGCTCACCAAGGACATTTTCCCTTCGGGCGCCACCGCCGTGGTCGGGGCCCCCTCCCTGGACGGTTCTTTTTTCACCGACAAGGTGCCGGCGGACATCAAGCACCTGCAGCTCGCCGAGCAGACCTTGCGGGAACTGTTTTCCACCCGGCCGCAATTGTTGTTGCTCGACGTGGACCTTGTCCACATCCTGGGCGATCCGGTCATCCTGGCCACCCTGCAAAGTCCGCGGCCGCTGATCCCCCTGGAGGCCAAGGCGTTCGAACAGGCCATCCGCGACCGGCTCGGCGATCCGACCATCCGGTTGCTGGCGCGTTGCCAGGTGCCGGTGGACGTGGCGGCCGACGGTCGCATCCTGTTCGGCCGGGCCCATTTCGGTCCCGTCGACCCGAGCGCCAAGGCGGTGGAGGCGGCGACAAGACGGGCCGTGGAGAGCCTGGCCGACATGTTCGTCACGGCCATGGATGTGGTGCGCACGGCGGACGGTTTCCAGGCCCGGGCCGAAATCACCGGCACCCGGCTCATCACGCCCAGGGAACTGCGGGACATCGAGACGCGCGTGGGCGTCATGTCCGGCGCGCCGGTGCATCTGGCCGCCTGGTCCAAGACCGACCTCATGGTGACGGACAGCCGTTACCTGCCGGTGGAAGAGTACACCCGGGGACGGCTTATCGAGCACCAGCCCGAAGCCGAAGCGCCATCTCCGAGCGTCGGGGACACGGGCAAGACCGTGCCGGCGATCGGCGAAGTCGGTGAGCCGGTGCCGCCCGAAGCCAAGCCCTCCGCATCCCCAGGGGACGGCAACTAAGCGTCTGGGCTTCTCTCAACTTCGCTTTGTCACATGAAAACCGCCCGGTCGGGAGTCCCGGCCGGGCGGTTTGGCGTCGCCATGGGTGGCGTCGGTAGGCGTTCTGCCTAGAAAGGATCGAAGGCTTCGGGCTTGGCCTGCTTGCCCTTGGGCGGGGCCGGCTTGGGCGTGGTGGTCGCCGGGGGCGGTGTCGCGGCCTGGGCTTCGGCCGGGCTCAGGATACCGCCCGATCCGCCGGAACCCGACGTGGCCGGCTGGGGCGTCGGCGTGGCCGGCTGGGGCGTCGGCGTGGCCACGGCCGGGGTCTGGGCGCCGCCGGCGGGCTGCTGGGGGCTTTCCACCTGGAGGGGTTCCATGGTCGCCGGAGCGGCTGGGGCGGCCGGGGCCTCCTGCTTTTTCGGCGTGGCGGGCGTGCTCGGCGTTTCGGGCTTGGCCGCCGGCCGGCTTTCCCGACGTTTGGCCGGCGTGGACGCGCGCTTGGGTTCCCGGACAGGCGCGCCCACCAGGATTTCGCTCGGCACCCAGCCGACGAGACGGCCGTCGTCGATGTCGATGCGGGTGAAACCGCGTGAATATTCCGAGGCCACGACACGGGTGTTCGGGCCGATGGAAGCCAATACCCGGGCATCGGGATTCGGCGCGTCCCGGACCAGGGTATAGCTTTTGGTGAAAAGGATGTTGTCCGGGGCCGGTTTGTGGATGGAGACCTGGCAACCGCACAGCAGGACCGTCAAAAACAAGGCGGCTACCGGCGTCGCGGACAGGACAAGGACGCGTGGGCGCATGACAACCTCCGGGGTTCCGGTATGGGGATATTCTAGCGCGAATCTCCCACGAGCGTCAGGGGATTGCAAGCCTGACGACACCCGGGCGGCCGGTCAGGGCGTGGGGCGCCCGAGCAGACGCAGCAGGCCGTCAAGGATGGTCAGGGGGTGGGGCGGACAGCCCGGAATGAACAGGTCCACCGCGTCGAGCACGCCCGGGGCGCCGCCATGGGTTTCGGGGCTGGCGGCGTAGAGTCCGCCGGAGATGGCGCAGGCCCCGATGGCGATGACCAGGCGCGGGTCGGGTACGGCCAGATCCGTGTCGATGGTGGCTTGGCGCATGTTTTCGGTCACCGGGCCGGTCACGGCCACGCCGTCGGCATGGCGCGGCGAGGCTACGAAGTCGATGCCGAACCGGCCGAGGTCAAAGACGATGGTGCCGAGCACGTTGATGTCGGCCTCGCAGGCGTTGCAGCCGCCGGCGCTGATCTGGCGCAGCTTGAGGGAACGGGCGAAAAGCCGGCGCCGGGCCGGGTCCAGGGGCGTGACCTCGGGTGCGGTCCCCGGGCGCAGGATAAGGCCTTCCCGGGTGCTGGAGGCCAGGCGGTGGTTGCGGGTGAAGGTCACCCGGCCGGCCGGGCAGGCGCCTTCGCAGGCCCCGCACAGGATGCAGCGGCCGAGATCGAGAAACAGGCCGTCCGCGTCGGCGCCCAGGGCCCCGGTCGGGCAGACCGCGACGCAGCCGAACTGGCAACCCGCGGCGCAGGGCGTGGCCGCAAGTTCCGGAAGGCCCCGGAAGCGGGGCGGCAGCGGTGGCAGACTGTCGGGAAAGGCGACGGTGCGGCGGCCCTGCCGCAGGCGTTCGGCCAGGATGTCGAACATGGCGTATCCTAGAGATCGTGTCCGCAGTACGACAGGTTAAAGCTCTTGTTGCACAGGGGAAAATCCGAAATCTGCTGGCCGCGCAAGGCCACGGCCAAACCGAACCAGTTGTGGAACGACGGATCATAGACCTTGTAGGTCGTAAACGTTCCATCCGGGCCGGTGACGGCCAGATGGCGGATTTCGCCGCGCCAGCCCTCGATGATGCCCATGGCCAGCCGGTTGGGTTCGGGGCGGGGCGGCGTTTCGAGCCGGGTCGGCCCCTGGGGCAGGTCGGCCAGGGTCCGGTCGAGAAAATCGAGGGACGCTTCCATCTCCAGGCGGCGCACCAGGGCCCTGGCGTAAACATCGCCGAAGTCGTGGAGCTGCAGGGGAATGTCCTTGGCCGCCGCGCCGGGCTGGGGAAAGGTGCGGCGGGCGTCCCGGGGCAGGCCGCAGGCCCGGGCCGGCGGACCGACCAGACCCAGGTCCTGGGCCTGGGTGGCGGTGAGGCGGCCCGTCGCCTCGAACCGGGCCAGCACCGTGGATGAGGCGAACAGCAGCTCGGTCGCGCCAAAGGCGGCCCGCCGGCCGGCTTCCAGGCGTTTGGCCAGTTCGGCCCGGGTTTCGCCGTCCAGGTCCCAGACCGTGCCGCCCGGCCGCACCAGGCCCCGGCCGAAGCGGTTGCCGCATACCAGGCCGGTCATGTTGAGGAAATCGCCCCGGATACGGCCGCAGTAGGAACTGGTGGGCAAATAGCCCACATCGCCGGCCAGGGCGCCGAGATCGCCGGTATGGTTGGCCAGCCGTTCGAGTTCCAGGGCCATGCGGCCGATCTGTCGGCCCCGGGGCGGAGCCGTGACCCCGGCCAGGGCTTCCATGACCGCGGCATGGGCCAGGCTGTGGCCGATGGTGGTGTCGCCGGCGGCGGTCTCCAGAAAATGGACCGTGCGGGGGTCCGGGCCGCCGACGAGCAGCCGCTCGATGCCCCGGTGCTGGAACCCGAGGCTGATTTCCAGGTGATAGACGTCCTCGCCCGAGCACTGGAACCGGAAATGTCCCGGCTCGATGATGCCGGCATGGACCGGTCCCACGGCCACCTCGTGGACATCCTCGCCCCGGATGCGGAAATAGTCGGTGATACCCGGTCCCGGGCGCTCGCCGCCGGGATGGACAAAGGACGGCGTGAAGCGGATGGGCTTGAGCCAGGGGTGGCCCTCGGGCCGGATCTCCCACTGTTCGAAAAGCTCGCGCTCGAACCAGTGGCACTGGGGGCATTCGGGCGTCAGGGCCGGATAGCTGGTGACCGGTCCGGTGCGCCATACGGCGAGACGGCCGTCGAGGTCCCGGCCGGCCAGGGCAAGCAGCCCCACGCCCGTTTCACCGGGCAGGCCGCACAAGGCCATGACCCGCCAGCCGGCGGCCACGCGCGACAGGACCCGGTGGCGGAAATCAGTCACGGACAGGACCGGCACATCGGCCAGGGCCACGCTTTTGGTGTGCAGGCATTCCATGTTCAGCCTCCCAGGGACACGGCCCTGGCGGCCTGGTCGAGAAAACGGACCAGGGGCGCGGGCAGGTAGAGGCCAAGGAGCAGCGCGCCGCCAAGCAGCACCAGGGGCGGGGCCAGGGACAGGGCGCTTTCCCGGCCCGGGGCCCGGGTGGCCGGGGGCAGGGGCCCCTGGACCATGCGGGTGACGGGCACGGACATGCCGACGAAAATAACGGCCAGGCAGGCGAGGGCCAGTCCGCCGGCCAGGCCGTGGCCGGTGGCGAAAAGCGATTGCAGGATGGTCAGTTCGCTGACGAAGACGCCGAAGGGCGGCGAGCCGGCAATGGCCAGGAAGCCGGCCATCCACAAGGCGGCGGTCACGGGCAGGGCGCGCGAGAGGCCCCGGGCGTCGTGGCAGGACCGGGTGTGGTACAGGGCCAGGATGTTGCCCGAGACGAGAAACAGCGCGCCCTTGGTCAGGGAATGGGCCACGGCGTGGAGCATGGCGCCGTAGACGGCGAGTCCCCCGGCGCCGACGCCCAGGGCGAGCAGGCCCATGTGCTCGACGCTCGAATAGGCGAGCAGGCGTTTGTAGTCGCCCTGGCCGACAATGAAGACCGCAGCCAGGCCCATGGAAATCAGGCCGAACAGCACGAGCAGTTCGCCGCCGAAATCGCCGAGCCCGGCCGCGCCGAGTACCTGGTAGGCGCGCAGGATGCCGAGAAAGGCGCAATTGAGGAGCGCCCCGGAAAGCAGGGCCGACACCAGGGACGGCGACTGGCTGTGGGCATCGGGCAGCCAGTTGTGCATGGGGGCGAGCCCCATCTTGGTGCCGTAGCCGACGAGCACGAAAATAAAGGCCGCCTTGAGCCAGGGCTTGCCGGCCGCGGCCGCCCGGGGGAGCATGCTCGTCAGGTCCATGGAGGCGATGGGGTTGGCCGGATCGTAGAATGCCACCGAAAAAAGGATATTGCCGAGCAGGGCCAGGGCAATGCCCACCGAGCAGATGACCAGGTATTTCCAGGTCGCCTCCAGGGAACGGCGGTGGCGGTGGAAGTAAATCAGCGGCGCGCTCGACAGGGTCGTGGCCTCGACGCCGACCCAGAGCACGGACAGGTTGCGCGTGGTGGTGACCAGGGTCATGGAGGCCAGGAACAGACACAGGCAGGCGGTGAAGATGCGCTCCGGGGCATTGGCGAAGGCGGCTCCGTCCTGGAAATCGCGTTTGGTGGCGGTTTGGCCCTCGGCGCGCAGGTAGCCGGTGGCATAGATGGCCACGGCCACGAACAGCAGGCTGGCCAGGGCCAGAAACAGCTGGCCCGGGGCGTCGAGTTCGAGCAGACCGCCAAAGGCCGGGGCCGGATGGTGGGCGAAGGTGGCCGCGACCAGGCCGGCATGGACCAGGGCGGCGGTCACGAGCACGGTCCGGCGCGGGCCGTCGGCGGCCAGGAGCAGGCCCAGGGCGGCGGCGATGACCGGGACGAGAAGCAAAGCGGTAAGCATAACGGATCAGTCCCGAAGGCTGCAAAACCGTCCGACGTCGATGGACTCGAAGGTCTTGTTGATGTGGTGGATGGCGATGCCCATGACGAAGACGGCCACGAAGATGTCGAGCAGGACCGAGAGTTCGAGCCAGACCGAGCCCTGGCCGGAAAGCGGCGTGCCGAGCAGGAAAATGCCGTTTTCGGCCGCCAGGTAGCCGATGACCTGGGTCAGGGCCTTTTTGCGGGCGATGACCAGGGTGAGGCCGGTGAAAATCGTGGTGAGCGCGGCCGGGAACAAAAGCGGCGGGAAAAGCCCGGGCGGAAACGGCAGGCGCGTTTCGAGCCACAGCGAGAAAAGCAAGCCGCACACCCCGGCCAGAAGCGACAGGTTGAATCCCAGGTAGGGTTCGACCACCGGATTGACTTCGAGCCGGGCCAGGGTGCGGGCAAGCAGCCACGGGAAGCCGACCGCCTTGATGGCAAAGATGGCCAGGGACAGCAGCCAGACATGGGCGTGGCTGGCCGTGTCCGGGAACAGCAGCGGCACCACGGCGAGGAGCGCCCCCTGCACGGCGGTCAGCCGGGCAAGCGAGCGCAGCCGCGTGATGGCCAGATAGGCCAGGTTGACGCAGACCAAGGCCACCATGACGGATTGGAACAGTTGCATGCCACCCACCTTAGCGCCACAGGGTCAGGACCAGGGACAGGGCGGCCAGGGCGCCGGCGCCGCCGAGCAGACGCGGCACCCGGACCAGCCGCAGCCGGGCCATGACCGATTCGACAAGACCGACCACCAGGGCCGTGAGCCCCATGGCGCCAAGCCAGACCGCCCAGGCGGCAAGCGGCGGCAGCCCGTGCACCGGCACCAGCGTTCCGACCACCAGGGCGGAAAAAAGCCAGAGTTTGAGCGCCGCGCCGTAGACGATGAGCCCGAGGTCCGGGCCCGAATGGTCGAGCACCATGACCTCGTGGATCATGGTCAGTTCGAGGTGGGTGTTGGGATCATCCACCGGGATGCGGGCGTTTTCGGTCAGCAGCAGCACGAACAGCACGGCCGGCACGAACAGGGATTCGGGGGTGAGATGGGCGGCCGGCGTCTGGAGAAAGGCCGACAGGGACAGGCCGTCCGAGCGGCTGATCAGACACAGGAAGCACAAAAAAAGCACCGGTTCGGCCAGGGCGGAAAAACAGGCCTCGCGGCTGGCGCCCATGCCTTCGAAGCTTGAACCCGTGTCCAGGGCGGCCAGGATCAGGGCCAGGCGGGACAGGCCGAGCAGATAGGCCATGACCATGAAGTCGCCGGCGAAACGCACCGGGGCCACGGTCCCGCCGGCCGGGACCAGCAGCAGGGCGCAGACGATGGCGGCCAGGGAAACGGTCGGGCCGGCCGCGAACACCCAGGAGGTCGTGCGGCTTAGCACCGCGCCCTTGCGCGCGAGCTTGGCCAGATCGAAATAGGTCTGGAGCAGGGGTTTGCCTTGGCGGCCGGCGAAACGGGCCTTGACCCGGTTGACGATGCCGAGGAGCAGCGGGGCGAGCACCAGGGCCAGGAGCAAATGAAGGCTGGTTTGCATGGCGGTTAGAGCTTCCAGGCCAAAAGCAGGACAACCGTGGCCAGGACATAGAGGATGTAGAGGTGGACCCGACCGTGTTGCACCACTTTGAGGGCATCGCAGACCCTGGCCACGTATTCGAAGGCCGGGGTGAAAAACGACACCCGCAACCGGTCCGGGGCGGCGACGTGAAGGCTTGCCCGGGCCGGAAAGTAGCCGGGGTCCATGTCCAGCCGGCGGGACAGGCCCATGACCGTGCCGAGGACCTTGGCCGTGGGCTCCACGAACGAGGCCGGGCCGTATTGGATGCGGGCCGAGGGCGCGGTGTAGCCGCAGCCCCAGGTGGCCTCGCGGCGGACGCGGCCGGCGGAGAGCAGTCGGGCGCGCAGGAACAGGAGCAGGCCGACCAGTCCGAGCAGCAGGCAGGAGACGGCCAGCACGCCCCATTGCATGCCCTGGGCCGAGTACAGGGCGTCCCGGGCCGTGGACGGGTCGAGGCCGGGGAAGGTCAGGGCGGCCTTGGCGACGAGGACGAAAATCCAGGGCGCGCCAAGGCCCATGGCCAGGCAGCAGCCGGCGAGAAGAACGATGGGGGCCAGGGCCAGCCAGCCGGGTTGTTGTGCCTTGGCGGCGGCCGGGGTGCGGGGCTCGCCGAGGAAGGTCAGGCCGTAGGCCTTGGCCAGGGCGGCCAGGGCGAAACCGCCCACCGCGGCCAGGGTGGCCAGGGCGGCGGCCATGCCGACCCGGGGCAGCAGTCCGGGCAGTTCGAGGCCCTGGAGCATGGCCAGGGCCAGGGTCAGCTCGCCGGCGAAACCGGCCAGGGGCGGCAGGCCGGCGATGCCGGTCGCGCCCAGGGCGCAGGCCGCGCCGACCACGGGCAGGCGTTTGCCAAGGCCGCCGAGCAGGGCGAAACGCACGGTATGCACGGCATGGAGCACTTCGCCGGCGCACAGGAAAAGCAGTCCCTTGAGGGCGGCGTGGCTGAGCACGTGAAACAGGGCGCCGGCCAGGCCCAGGGCGGCGACCGCCGGCAACCCGGCCTGGCGGCCCACGCAGCCAAGGCCCAGTCCGGTCAGCACGAGCCCCATGTTTTCCACGCTGGAATAGGCGAGCAAACGCTTGAGATGGCCCTGGGCGAGGCCCTGGAGGATGCCGGCCACGGCCGTGCCGAGCCCGAGGCAGAGCAGTACCCAGCCCTGCCAGGGGGCGGCCGGGGCGAGCAGTTCCAGGGTGCGCCACAGGCCGTACAGGCCGGCGTTGATCATGGCCCCGGACAGTACGGCCGAGACATGGCTCGGCGCGGCCGGATGGGCCTCGGGCAGCCAGACGTGGAAGGGCACGAACCCGGCCTTGGCGCCGAAACCGATCAGGGCCAGCAGGAACAGGAGCACCGGGGTGGCGAGATGCCCCGAGGCCGCGGCCCGGGCCAGGGTCTCGAAGCCGGACCCGCCGGCCTGGGCCCAGAACAGGGCGAAAAAGGCGATGAGGCAGACCGCGCCCAGATGGGCGGCGGCCAGATAGACCCAGGACGCCTCCCGGACCTCGGCCTCGTCGTCGTGGTGGGCGATGAGGAAAAACGGGGCCAGGGACATGAGTTCCCAGGCGATGAGGAACAACACCGCGTCCCGGGCCAGCATGGCCAGGGTGAGGCCGGCCAAAAGCAGGCCGAAAAAAAACCAGTGCGGCCCCAGCCGGGATTTGGCGGCATGCTCGCCGCCCAGGTTGGCCGCTCCGGACACGGCGCAGGCCGCGCCGAGGACGAAAACGGGCAAAAGGAACAGCCGGCTGACCGGATCGAGACCCAGGGCCAGGGCGCCCATGGGCAGGCCCCAGGGCAGGGTCAGGCTGACTTGGCCCGCGAAGGGGCCGGAGAGCAGGCCGACCAGACCGGCCAGACAGCCGAGGACCACGCCGCCGGCGCCCACGGCGTTGGCGGACGTGCGGGCGCCGAGCGCCAGGGAGAGCAGCGCGCCACCGAGCATGAGCCCGAGCGCGGCCCCGAACCATTCCATGCGTAGGCCTTTGGTGACGGAACCGAGCGATCAGGCAAGGACGGCCGGTTCCGGAATGTCAAAAAGGGTGTCGCTTAAGCCGCGTCTCGGGAGTTGTCAATCCGGGCGCGGTAACCATTTACAAAAGGAAGCTTATTCCTCCAGGCGCATGCGGGTCATGGAGGTCTTGAGATCGGTGGCCAGGTGGGCCAGGTCCGAAACAGCGGACGAGGCCTGGGACATGGTGCCGGTGGCGGTTTCGGCAATGCGGTTGATCTGGTCCGTGGAGCGGTTGATCTCTTCGCTGGTGGCCGATTGCTGTTCGGCGGCGGTGGCGATGCCGCGCACCTGATCGGAAGTTTTTTCGACGTATTCCAGGATGTGGCGCAGGGCGTTGCCGGCGTCGTGGGCCAGGGTGTCGGCCTCGGTGATGACCTGGGTGGTGTCGTCGGTGGCGGCCATGTTGCGGCCGGCGCTTTCCTGGATGGAGCCGATGAAGCCGCTGACCTCACGGGTGGCGTTCATGGTCTTTTCCGCGAGTTTCCTGACCTCGTCGGCGACCACGGCAAAACCGCGTCCGGCCTCGCCGGCCCGGGCGGCTTCGATGGCGGCATTGAGGGCCAGCAGGTTGGTCTGGTCGGCGATGTCGGAGATGACCTGCATGATGGCGCCGATGCCCTTGGCCTGGCCGCCGAGGTCCTCCATTTCCGATTTGAGGCTGTCCGCCTTGGTGCTGACCGTGGCCATGACGTTGATGACCTGCTGGACGAGTTCCGCGCCCTTGACGGCCATGGCATTGGCCTGGCCGGCGGTTGCGGCGGCATCGCCCGCGTTTTTGGCCACTTCCAGGATGGTGGCGTTCATCTCCTCGATGGCCGTGGCCACCTCGGAGGTGCGGGCGCGTTGTTCTTCCATGGCCTGGGTGGATTCCCCGATCTGGGCGGTCATCTGCTCCGCCGCTTCGGCCAGACTCTCGGCCACGGCCGTGGCATCCTTCACGCCCTGTCCGATGCGGTGGTTCTGGTCGGTGATGGTCTTTTCCTTGAGCACCACATTGGTGAAATCGGCCACGGACACGAACCCGCCAATCAGATTGCCGTCAAAATCCAGGATGGGGGAAGAATAGACACTGATATATTTGAGTTTTCCCTGTTTCGTAGTGAATTCGGTCTTGAAAGACTGCTTGGCGCGTTCCCGGATGGCTTTTTCGGCCACTGTCTCCCGGGTGTCACCATAGAAGAATTTGGAAAAATCGGCCCCGATGTGGTTTTCCGGTTTTCCGGTATTGTCGGTTAGTTTGATCATGGATTCATTGAGCCATTTGATATTGCCCTTTTGGTCGACGATCGTCATGGGGATGACGATATTGCCCAGCATGGCTTCATCCTGGCTCAGGCGTCCCTTGAGGGATACTTCCATCCTATCCAGGGAATATTTGAGTTGTTCCAAGTCGATGAGAGGGTCGTGGGCAACACTGCGGTCAAAGGTATTGGAACCGACCGAATCAAAGACCTGCACGAGCTGCGCAACAAGGGAGCCGACGCGCTTGTGCGTCCAGAGGAGGAAACCTGTCTGGATGATGAAGGTCGCGGCGGCCATGGTATATGTCAGGACGGTATCGCCCGCGAGCGCACAAATTGTTAACAGGATGAAATTGAAAATGATAAAGCAAATCAACAAGGGGAGTTTCATACGACCTCCAAACCTTTCAAGACAGATGATTGTGAAAATTTGTTCTTGATAGCCGCGACGGCCCGAAAACGCAAGAGGATCGCGCAAAAAGAACCGGATGCACCCGGCCGGCCAGGGAAAAAGGGGCGAAGGCGCGGGAACGCAGGCGTGCGAAGCGGTTGGGAGAATCCTGGACCGCCTAGGGTGGGAAACATCTGGGCGCGGTCCGGAGCGGAACGATCGGCGGGAGCCTGACGTGACCTATTCGCGAGGCAGGCCCTGTCCAGATGGGCGCCGCGACGCTACGACGGCGTCAGGGCCAAAAGGGAAGAGGCGAAGGAGCTTGGCAAGACACGACGCCCGGGCGGGGCAGCCCGCCTGGGCGTCGCGGTAGGGGCAACAAAAGAGCACAAGCCCGCTCTACCGGCCACAAAACAGGGCAACAAACGGCAGGGAGCCGCACTGTGCCCGGACGGCGTCGGCTTACCAGCCGTTGATGCAGCGATTGTACCGATGGTTGCAGCGGCGCGCGCAACCGGGATACCCACCGCAGGCCGAAACGCAATTCTGGTACTCCCAACTGCACCGTCTCCCCCCCCAAGCCGGCGGCGGTGGTGGCGGCGGTGGCGGGTAATAACCGGGAGGCGGGCCGTTGGGAACGCAGCCGCTGAAACGGTAGGACCAGTGGAATCCGGGTGGGCATTGGGCAAAGGCACCAGTCTCCGCCAGCAGGACAGCGGAGAAGGCGAGGATGATGGCCAGCACGACGAACTTTTTGCTCAAGCGCATGGGGGCCTCCTGTTTCTCTCAGGTTTTCTTGGTAGCGCATTTGTAATTTGGAAAGCAAGTGGAATATGGTGTGACAGGGGAGAAGCGTGATCGTTGCAGGGTTGAAAAATCCATGGCCTGGAACACGTGGCGCAGGTACGTCCGGGAGTGATTAACTGTGGAAACAAATCGAATGATCGTTATACACCCCTCTGCGGAAGCAATGAAACAGCCAATCACAAAGGAGAAGCCCACTTCTCTGGTGTATTCTGTCTTGGTGTCGGCGTTTCCGGCGAGCATCTTCCAGGGCTAACCCTGGCGTTTCCAAGGGGAGTGGATCGGGTCTTGGATCTGGTGCGTGGCGCAAGAGTCACGAGTGCCCGGGGTGGCTTAGAGGCAGGCGGTGATGGTCGCGAGCATGGCGCCGAAGCGTTCGGCCTCTTCGGGGGTCAGGGCGCAGAGGATTTCCTGGGTGAGCTGATGGTGGAGCTTGTGGTGTTCGGCGAAAAGCCGTGTGCCTTCGGGGGTGAGGCCGACCCGAATGGAACGGCGATCGGTCTCGTGGGGGCGGCGGGCCACAGTGCCGCCCCGTTCCAGCCGGTCCACGAGCACGGTCAGGGAACCGGTGGTGATGCCCATCCGGGCCGCCAGTTCGGTCATACGCAGGTCGCCGTCGGTGCCGAGGATTTCGAGGGTGTGCATCTGGGGCGGGGTCAGCCCGCTTTCCTTGACCACGCCGTGCTCCCAGGAAGAGAACTTCTCGTAAAAGGTGATCAGCAACCGGGTGAGCTGTTCGGTGTCCATGGGCATCACGCCTCCGGGGTTTCGGTTACGGGTTCTGCGGTCAAGGCCAGGCTGGCCGAGGCCAGGACCACGATCACCGAGCCCGCGTTGTGGAACACGGCCGCCGCCACCGGGCTCAAAAATCCCCAGGCGCCGCCCAGGATGGCCAGGGCGTTGCAGCACAAGCCCAGGCCGATGTTGATGGCGATCATGCGCACCATGCGTCGCCCCAGGAACACCAGGAAGGGCAACCGGTCGAGAGCGTCGTTGGTCAGGGCCACGTCGGCCGTTTCCAGGGCCACCTCGGTGCCGACGGCGCCCATGGCCACGCCGACATTGGCCCGGGCCAGGCCCGGAGCGTCGTTGACCCCGTCCCCGACGAAAAGCACCTTGCGGCCTTGTCTCTGAAAGTCGGACAACACGTCGAGCTTGTCGGCCGGCTTGAGCCCGGACCAGATTTCCCGGATGCCGACCCGTTCGGCCATGGCCGCCACGGCCTGGGCATGATCGCCGGACAGGATGCCGACCGTGGCCACGCCCAGGTCGCGCAGCCGGGCCACGGCTCGGCCGGCGGTTTCGCGCACCGTATCCGAAACCCCGAGCAGCCCGAGCACCACGCCGGCGCGGCGCACGGCCAAGGCCGTGGCACCGCTTTCACGGATGGCGGCCAGGGCCGGGAGGAGTGCCCCGGGCAGGGCGTCCTCGCCGCCGCACATCGCCGGGCTTCCCACCTCCACGGTCCGGCCGTCGACCTGGCCGCGTACGCCCAGTCCCAGGGCCGTGGCCAGGGTCTCGGCCTCGGGCACGTCTAGGGCCTGGCGGTGGGCGGCCTCGCGGATGGCCGCGGCCAGGGGATGGGCGGCATCGCGTTCCACGGCCGCGGCCCAGGCAAGCACCTCGGCCTCGGTTTGGCCCGGGGCCGGGGCCACGGTGTTCACCACCGGCCGGCCATGGGTCAGGGTGCCGGTCTTGTCGAAGAGCACCACGTCGGCCCGGGCCGCTTCCTCCAAGTATTGCCCGCCCTTGACGAGGATACCCCGCCTGGCGGCCAGACCCACGGCCGCCACCGTGGCCGT
>JAWRKJ010000003.1:0-6381 GCA_040307025.1 Desulfovibrionaceae bacterium
TGGCGCCTGGACCTATAAGGAATTCCAGCGGTTGTGCCATATGGCCAAAGCACCGCCCACGGTCGGCGAATGGAACATGTTCTATGCGCGTTTCATTCACCTCGTGTCCAAGTACGGCGACCGGCCAGACGATACCGGCAAACTGACCCGGTGAGCGGTTACAGAAAAGCGACTTGCCCCTAATTGCGAGTTGATTTTTTCCATAAATCATCCAAATATCATTTCACACGAAGGGGGGAAAATATGGATACCGCAGCAGATGTATACTGGCATGAGTTTATTGTCTCGAGGGAGCAACGGGAGTCTTTGAACGGTCATAGGGGTTGTGTTATCTGGTTTACAGGCTTGAGCGCATCTGGGAAAAGTACGGTTGCCAATGTGCTCGACTGCAAACTCTATCAACGACATATTCACAGCGTGGTTCTTGATGGGGACAATGTCCGGCATAGCTTAAATGCCAGTTCAAAAATTCTTCAGCAAAGTCATAGTGATGCCTTCGCAAACCGTTTTGGGCTGGGATTTTCAGCAATGGATCGAGAGGAAAATATACGCCGCATCGGCTCAGTTGCTAAACTCTTCGCTCATACTGGTATTATTGCCATTACCGCATTTATCAGTCCGTACTGTATAGACCGAGACCGTGTCCGAGAGACGATGAAACCTGGGGAGTTCTTTGAAATTCTTGTCGATACTCCTCTCGAAATTTGCGAACAAAGAGATCCGAAAGGCTTATACAAGAAGGCTCGCGCGGGAGAACTTAGGGGATTCACCGGCATTGATGCACCATACGAACCACCTCTGTCTCCGGAATTAGTCCTTTCTGCAGGATGCAAGAATCCTGATGAACTCGCCGACGAAGTCATCACACTACTCGAAGTCAAACAAATCATTGGCTCCACAAGTATTTAACAAAGGGATAATAATCACGGGTAACCCCCCGGCTTTGCCGGGGGACTCCCAGAGTTTGACAGATCCGGGAATGTGAAGCCTCCATCGCTTGAACCGCTCAAAGCTCAAGCAGACGGAGGCTTCCGTTGAACATCTACGAAAGCCTAAGCCACTCGGTATGGGCAGCAGCCTTCCCGCTGGCTTTTGCCAGTCGCGTCCGCAAAATAGCTCAGCGAACTCTGGGAAAGGCCATGCTGCCGGCAGTATGCCCCCTGGCTCAGGCCGCTGCGTTGCCAACCCGCGATTTGCCCAGCCCAATACGCTGCCTTCTTGGTAAGCGGCTCTGTTGCTGATGCGGTCATGCTCGTCCCCCTGTGGGGCTTCCCATGACAGAAAACTCAGGCCGTGTAAGAAGGGCCTCTTTGAACGCTTACCGTGCTCTCTGTTCCGGTAACCGCACGCCCTGCGCTTGATGGCCATGATCTTGCTGTAGAGTCCCTCGGCAGCGCGTTGGTGATCCGATGCCGGGAGAGCATCTCCTCAACCTTGCGCATCGGAGTCAGGCCTGACTTCCTCACCCAGGTCAGCCAGCGCTTCATGGACCGTTTGGCCCAGCCACGCTGAGGTAATTGCATACCCCGGGCAGGCTTTCCTTCATGGGCCAAGCCTTGGCCACCTTCAGGTTCGTGGCCTTCAGGGCTTCCAAGGTCGGTTGGTGCTTGTCCGGCAGGTTTTCTTCCCGGCAAAGCCAGATGCACTTGGTGCCCTTGAGGCGTTCGTTTTCCTGGCGGAGCAGTTCGCGATGCTCCTGCCGGCGGATCTTGTCGACTGCGTTGATTGCCCAAGGCGCCGGATATGTGCCTGCCCAGCATTGGCTGTCACCCAACTGCGTAAGGGCCGGAAGGCCTGGCTCCGGCCGCAGGTCGACGACATTTTTATTGACATCAATAATCATTATCAATAAAAGGTGCATGGCCGTCAGCGACGGCCTGTATTGCCTTTGGCGAAAATGTTTCGACGGCCATGGAGGGGCGGCGGCGGTGGCGAACCTTGATGACGAAAATCTGCACGAGATGCGCCTGCAGTTGGAGCAGGCACGGCAGAATCCATCCCAGGCCCTGGTGTTAGCCGGCGAATTTTTGGAATTGGCTTCCCGGATGGCGGCCAAGGCCACGAAGTTGGCCCGCATCGGCGACCGCACCCAGGCGCGCCTCGTGGAACTCTATGACTCATTGCGGCAGCAGGAAGAAAGATATCGCGGAATATTTGAAAATTCTACAGAGGGCATTTTCCTGGCCGATGCCCAGGGCAGACTCATGGCCGTCAACCCGTCGCTCCAAGGGATGCTTGAACTTCCCGAGGCGACGCGGGAAAGCGGCTGCGGCCAGATGCTGCCGTCGACCACCGTCGCCTCCTTGTTTTACGATGCCGCCGAGTCCCGGAAATTCCTGTGCGAGTTGGCTGCGAATAAGAGGGTGCGGCGGATGGAAGCGCGCCTTGCCGCCCCGCGGCATCCTCTGTGGTGCCTCTTCGGCGCAGCGCGCATTGAACCAGACGGCTATGTCGTGGGAATGATTCTGGATATTTCGGCACAGAAATCCCTGGAGGAGGAGCTGCTGCGGCTGGCGGGGTCGGATTTCCTGACCGGCCTCGCCAACCGGCGGGATTTTTTCGCGCAGACCGAGCGTGCGATGGCCGCTGCCAGACGCACCGGCGCGGCCCTGGCCCTGGCCATGCTCGACGTGGATCATTTTAAGTCCGTCAATGACGGTTATGGCCATGACGCGGGCGATACTGTTTTGAAGGTCCTGGCCGATACGTTGCGGCAGGGCGTGCGCGCTTCCGATTTGGTGGGACGCATTGGCGGAGAGGAGTTCGCAGTGCTGTGCCCGGGATCGGATCTCGCCGGCGGGGCGGAGCTGGCGGAGAGGTTGCGCCGGGCCGTCGAGGCCTTGGAGATCGTGGCCGGCGGGGGCAGGCTCAGGGTGACCGTGAGTTTCGGCGTGGCTGAATTGCGGCCCAGCTCCGACACCTCCCCATCATGTTTTCTGTCCCGGGCGGACCATGCCCTTTATGGCGCGAAACGCGATGGTCGCAACCGGGTTCGCCTTGCGCCGGATCCGGATACGGACCTCCGGCCAAACGATCCCCCGGTGCTCCAGGCGGAATAAATGCGCGCATGACGGCGGCCCGGGGACTCGTGCGACGGGAAATACCCTCTGGAAGACGGTGATGGCGCCTTATTGATTTTAAGAATCATTTTCATTTATATCCGCCCCATGCCGGCCCGGTTCATACAAAGACAGACTCTGCGACAAGGAGGCAACTATGCGAAGGCTGATCGCCAGATGGCGCAAGGGGGATGCCGGGAGCGTCGGCGCCATGGAAGCAAGCCTCGGTACACCGGCCAAACTTGGCCTCATCCTGTTTCCCTTTGTGGTCGCCGCTCCCATGGCGTTCATGTTCGGCTATGTCGCCTTGGATGAAGCCACCCTCAAGGCCCTGTTGGCGGGTTACGTCACCCTCGGGGTCATCCTGTATTATCCCCTGGTGCGTCTGGCCGGCAAATCCATAGTGTTCGATCAGGTGGACCGGCTCGTGGATTCCTGCATGCGCATCAAGCAAGGCGCCTACGATACCACGGCCGCGCCGCCAGCAAGGGGCGCTACAGTCGATTTCCCGGGACTGGCCCGCCAGATTTACTGGCTCGGCCACGCGGTGACCGTGCGGGAGCGCCGCCTCAACGACACCCTGGTGCATCTGGAAACCGCGCGTCGGCAGATCGAATCGAGCATCGACTACGCCGCCCGCATTCAGCGCGCCTTCCTGTCCGAGCCTGCCGACCTGGCCGCTGTTTTCCCGGAGAGCTTCGTCTGGTGGAATCAGCGCGACGTGGTGGGCGGCGATGTGTTTTTCCTCGCAAGGAGCCCGGGCGGCGTGTTCTTCGGCGTGGGCGACTGCACCGGACACGGCGTGCCGGGCGCGTTTATGACGCTTATCGCCAAGGCGGCCCTGGATCGGGTGCGCCTCGACCGTTTCGAGGGCGATCCGGCCGGAGTGCTGGCCGAAGCCCACCGTTTCATGCGCCGCTGGCTCCTGTCGGACGGTGGCAGCGAGGTGGACGACGGCATGGACATGGGGCTGTTGTACTGCGACGCCGACGATACCTCCCGGTTCGTCTACGCCGGCGCCCGTCGCCCCCTGTGGATTGAACGCGGAGGCGACGTGGAGGAGGTCGGCGCGGATCGCATGGGTTTGGGTTACGCCAAGACCCCGACCGATGCCGTTTTTGCCAACAATGCGGTCGCCTTCGGACCCGGCGACACGGCGTTGCTCTTCTCCGACGGCCTCACCGACCAAGTGGGCGGCAGCCGGAACCTGCCCCTGGGCAAGCGGCCGCTGCGTCAATGGTTGAACCAGACAGCCGGGGAACCCTTGGATGCCAGGCGGAAGACCCTGGTTGACCTGTTCGAAACGCACAAGGGGCGCAGCACGCGGCGCGATGACGTCATCGTCATGGCTGTGCGTCCTCTTCCACGTAAAGGAGTCATGGAATGACCGGCGGACCGCAATTCGATAATTGTCGTCAACTGCTTCAAGAGGGCGGGGTGGTGCTCTATTTCAGGGGCCCCGTGACCCAGGAAGTGGTGGAAGGCCTCGGGTCGATGATCCGGCGCAAGGTGGATTACGAGATCGCCAGCCGGACCCGGGCCACCATGGCTTTTGCCGTTTTGGTGGAGCAGTTGCAAAATGTCCTTCACTACGCCGCCGACGCCGTGGACATGGCGACCGGGCGCATGGCCTCCGGCGAACTCATCATTCATCAAGACCCCGACGGCCTGTGCCTGAGTTGCGGCAACCGCATCCGCACGGAGCTCGCCCCGCGCATTCGCGATAGGCTGGACGCCCTGGCCGGCCTGGACAAGGAAACGCTCAAGGCCCTGTACAAGTCGGCACGCCAGCAGGGACCGGACGCCGGTTCCCGGGGCGCCGGCCTGGGCTTCCTCGAAATGGCCCGCCGCGCCGTGCATCCCATACGTTACGACATCGAACCCATAGGCGACGATCTGGCCTGGTTTTCCCTGGACGTCGTCATTGCCTAGAGGAGCCGACATGCAGCCTTTTGTTTGTGCGCCCACGCGCTCCACACCCGAGATCCGTTTCGATGCGGCGAGCAACCGGCATGTTATGAAGGGGGAATGCTATCCGGAAAACGCCGCCGCCTTTTTCGGACCGCTTTTCGCCTGGGTCAAAAACTACCTCTCCCAACAGCCGGCCGGACCTGTCGTCTTCGACCTGGAGCTGGTTTATTTCAACTCCTCATCGTCCAAGGCCCTGCTCGATCTCTTTGAAATCCTGGAAAAGGCCGCTACGGCCGGCACACGCATCACGGTCAATTGGCGCTACGACAAGGACAACGACATCGCGGGCGAATGCGGCGAGGAGTTCGCCGAAGATGCCAAGGCCCTGTCCTTCAAGTTGATGGCACTTTAGGTCCCATCGTTAGACCCCTTCGGAGATGCGACATGAAAGACGGTTCCGTTGAGGAGGCAGCCGGCCAGCCTGAAGCGCTGTCCAATCTCGGCATCTCGGATTGCTGGCGTGCGCCCCATCCCGCCTCCCTTGCCGTTGCCGGCGTTCTTGCCCTCGTGGCTGCGGCCGCTACGGGGATGGGGACGGCCTTTGCCATGCCACCCGTGGCCGCCGTGCTTTTGGCTGGGGCGGCCACCCTGCTGGCCGGACTGGGCACGTCCGCCGCCCTGGTTGAACTGCCCGCCCGCCAGATCGCCGCGCGCCTGTCGGCGGCAGTCCGTGGCCAACCGGCGGACGGGCCGTCGGAAATCGGTGTGGCCTTGAGCCCTCTTGGTGGATTGTGGGACGCGGCCCGGGACGTCCAAGAGACGGTGTCGGGCCTTCAAAGCGATGTCGAGCAACAACGAAGGCAGGCATTTACCGAGAATCGTCAAGCCCTTAAGGCTCTGCGTGACGCCGCCAAGGCCCGGCGCGAAGTGGATGCCGCCCGGAGCGCCGCCGTAATCGAGGTGGTTGGCGAGGTCCGAGGGCATGTCGAGGCCGCTGCAGGACGCGCCGAGGCCATGCTTGCCGACAGCGCCTCCACGATCGACCTCGTGGCCGCGCAATCGCGTAATCTCGGCACGACCTTCACCCTGCTCGACAGCGCACTCGCCGCCGTGCGGGAGGCCTCCGAAAGCGCCCTCCAGGCGGCCGCCAAGGCCCAGGAGGCGGCGGGAATCGCCGAGAATGGCCGCCGCCTGGAAAACGATCTGCGTGATGTCTGCGGCTCCCTGGCCACGACCATGGACGGCTTGGCCGCCTCTTTTGCGGTTCTCCTGGATGGCCTGCGCTTTGCCGCGAACACGGGCGAAACCATAGCCGATATCGCCGACCAGACCAACATGCTCGCCCTTAACGCCGCCATCGAAGCGGCCCGGGCTGGCGAGCATGGTCGCGGATTCGCCGTGGTGGGGGGCG
>JAWRKJ010000004.1:0-14088 GCA_040307025.1 Desulfovibrionaceae bacterium
CATGGCGGACATCGAGGCCGGCGGCATCGATTGCGTCGTTGTCTACAAAGTGGACCGTCTCAGCCGCTCCCTGCTCGACTTCTCGCGCCTCATGGAGATCTTCGAGCGCCACGGCGTGAGCTTCGTCTCGGTCACCCAGCAGTTCAATACCACCCATTCCATGGGACGGCTGACCCTGAACATTCTTCTCTCCTTCGCCCAGTTTGAACGCGAGATCATTGCCGAACGGACAAAGGACAAGATGTGGGCCGCGCGCAAAAAAGGCAAATGGATCGGCGGCATGCCAGTTCTGGGCTACGACGTGGCCGAGGGCGGCGGCCGGCTGGAAATCAACGCCGAGGAAGCCGCACGGGTCCGGGCGATTTTTCAACTTTACCTGGAAATGGAATCGCTTCTTCCCACGGCGCAGGAGCTTGAACGCCGAGGCTGGAACAACAAACGCTGGGTGACCCGTAAGGGCAAGGAACGCGGCGGCAAGCCCTTCAACAAGAGCACGCTCTTCCGACTACTGACCAATCCCATCTACACGGGCAAGGTGGTATTCCAGGGGACCACCTACGACGGCGAGCACGAAGCCATCGTGGATATGGAAACCTGGAACAAAGTCCAGGGAATCCTGCGGCGCAACCGTCTCAACGGCGGCACCTTGGTCCGCAACAAGTACGGCGCTCTGCTCAAAGGTCTGCTCTTCTGCACGCCCTGTGGCACGGGGATGACGCACTCCTACGCCAAGAGAAAAAATGGCAAGAGTTACCGTTATTACGTCTGCCAGACCGCCCAGCAGCAAGGGTGGGCCAAATGCCCGACGAAATCCGTCAACGCCTACGACATTGAAAGCGCCGTGGTGGAGCACATCAAGGGGCTGGGCGCCAATCCGGCGATCCTGTCGGCCACGCTCACCAAGGCCACGGAACAAGCCAAAGTCCGCCTCAACGAACTGGAGATGGAGCGGAAGGCCGCCGAACGGGAACTCAAGCGGCTGCATGCACAGATCCGAAAGCTTCTGGGCGGTGCGTTGCCGGCCGGGGCTTCGGAAATCGCAACCGACCGCCTGGCGGATTTGCAGGAGCGGATTCGGACCATCGAGCAGCGCATGAAGGCCATCCAGGAAGAGCTCCTCGTGCTGGGCAAGACGACCATCAAAGAAAATGACCTGACGCAGGCATTGGCGGACTTTGATGCGGTGTGGAACTCCTTGTCCTCCAAAGAGCAGGCGAAGATCATCCACCTGCTCGTCGAACGAGTGGGGTTCGACGGCCGGGACCAGTCGGTGACGGTTACGTTCAGGAGCGAGGGGCTCAAGCAGCTGTGCCAGAGGACAGCCGCCTGAAAGCAGGAGGGGGACATCTGCAATGGACGAATCGAAGCTTGAGGTGCGCTTCACCCTGGCTCCCCGGAGGGTCCCGCGCGGATCGCAACAGGGGGCAAACCAGCAGCGGGACCAATCGACCTCATCAGGGAGGACTCCACGGGTCTCCCGGCTGTTGGCCCTGGCCATCCGTTTTCAGGACATGCTCGCCCGGGGTGAGGTGCAGGATTTCGCTGACCTGGCTCGGCTCGGCTACGTGACCCGCGCCCGAATCACCCAAATCATGGACCTCACCTTGCTGGCCCCGGACATCCAGGAGGAAATCCTCTTCCTGCCCCGCATGACCGCAGGCCGCGATCCTCTCAAGGAGAAGGCTGTCCGCGCCATCGCCGCCGTTCACCATTGGCATCGGCAGCGGAAAATGTGGGCGTCGATTCGCGATGCGCTTTCGTGTCCCTGAACATAAGTGGACCGTCAATTCCACAGGATAGCGCAAGGATACTTGTATTGGCGACACGTTTGGAGCTATGAAGAGCCGGCAGACGTCAGGCACCGGCCGGACAGGCAAGTACCCCGTAGGACTCACGCAGCACCGCTCGGCCATATCGCGATCGAACCCGGAGGGCAGATCCATGGCGACGCTCAATTTCAAGCGGTTCTCTCATGTTGATGACCTGAAAGCCATCCACCTCGACTCCCTTATCAGATTCCTGGAGCCACATGCGGCATATTTTGCTGCAAAAGGATTTATCCTGCCTTCGGAAGACTCACCAGAGGACTTCGATTACGAGGCGCTGACGAGTCTCTTCATTTCCACGGACGACATGCCGCCGGACCTTGTGGAGGCACTTTATCAGGTCAATGAGATGGCGACCCCAGAGGGCATGCAGGATCTTTTGGAACGTTGCGAAGAGGCAGGCGTAGAGCTCGTTTTTGGCGAAGAACCCGCTCCCACGGATGTCGCCGTACAGACTTGGCTTCAGGCCCCGGAGATATTCAAAAGAGCGCACAACGAGTATCAGCTGGACAGGCCTCGCAGCTTTGAGAGTTTCTTCAATCCTGCAGGGATACATGTCCCTCCCCTCAAGATGCCGACCCTTGCCATATTACGGGCCATGGAGGCCGATCTCACCGAGTGGTTCGACAGAAAAAAATGTGGCAAGACCGTCAAGGTGATGCCCTTCGAACGCGAGGACGGTTTCTGGTTCCTCATCCGGCGGGGCGAGCCCATCAGAAGGCAGGGAGCCGTCCTCGACGGCAAATCCGGGAGTGTCGTTTACCGCCCTGAAAAGCATGATGTCCTGGTGTATACGCCGGCCCTGGCGGAACTGCGCCTTAGCCCCGTCACCCAAAAAGAACGGGAGCTCTACCTGAAGGTTTTTGGCAATCATCTCTTCAAGGATGAGAGTTTCTTTTCCGAGCGCGGCAAGTACACCCTTGAGCCCTTGCGCCGGGACGGCGAGGACTCCCTGGTTTGCTCGGATATCGAGGGCATCGAGGAAATCGTGTTCCAGGAAGTGCGCATCGCCTGAGGCGGACAGTACAAGGTGTTCGAAACCAGGCGTGCCGAGGACCTCTTCGCCGCGTATGAAGAACGAAACAAGGAGCTGCCGCGACTCGCGCCGCTTGTCCTGGCCAAGTTCAAGGTCACCTTCGCCAACACCAAAAAGACCAGAAAATTGGTTATCTGCCCTCCCAACAAAATCAACATCAAGCGCCACGACGACAGTACCGTGCTGGATGCCTGGATGGCCAAACGCGGCTTTATCCTGAACCAGACCTCCGAGGAGGACGTTGCGGACGATGTCAGCGTGGCGTGCTCTTGAGGATGTCCCCGGCCTCGCCTTGGCCGCGATGGACTGGCGGCGAAGTTACGGCCTGCACCCGGCCGCCCTTGGTCGCTATCTCCGTCCCACCAACGATCTGGCCCAATCCCTTGATTGTCCTACCTTCCCTGGTGGCCTGCACAGGGTCGTGATCCACGGCCCAGGAGATATTGTCGGATTGTGCGAGAACTGCCCGACCGAAAAGCTCGCCAAGGCCGACATTGTCATCCAACGCCTCGACGTACAATCCCTGTGCAAGGACATGGCGAAGGCGCTCGGGCTTTCGCCCGGCTTTGAAGTCCAATCCCCCGGCCATCATTTCATCGGCGAACTCGTCCCGAGCCCCGGCTCGCGGCACGGCGTCCACCTCTACTGCTCCAACGCCCCTGAACAATTAGAAGACGCCATGTTCCGCCTGACGGGCAGCGGCAAACAGGGGTTCATTTTTTTGACCCCGACCAGCCGCTTTTGGACCACGACGCTACGGGATTCCATCGAGACGGCGACAGCACACCTCATGTCTCTTGAGGAAGTGCTCGACCTGCACGCCAAGGGCTTCTCGGCATCAGCCGGCTGGCGCTCTTTTCTCGATGCTCGTGTTCCCAAGCGCACCGCGAAAACGCCTCCCATGGCCTTTCCCACGCCGCATGGGGCCAGATGGAACGAGTTGACCATTCGGTTCCTCACCGGTGACACCGCTACACTCGCCATCAGAGATGCTAAGCGCCCAGCCAGCTATGCGGACATGGGCATGGCCAGAAGCGACAACGCCAACCGCAGTGTCCAATGGGAGATGCTGGAGAAATTCGCCCAGGGCAACGGATATTATGAACCGGAATACCAGGTCCACAAGGAACGGGAAAAGCAGCAGGTTTCACGGCTTGGGCGGGCTCTGAAAACCTATTTCCAGATCGACGATGACCCGATTGTCAAGGACGGCCAGGGCTGGAAGACGGCCTTCGTCATTCGCCCGGAAGGCTGGAAGGAACCGCAGGACGAAACCTGGGATTTGGAATGAACCTACTTGCCCTGCCATGGGGAAACGACACGATCACTCCAACAGTGAGGAACCGTATGCGAATCGCGATCATCGCCGCCGTCAGCGTCCTCTGCATGTGTTCTTTGCCTGTCCACGCGGCTGAGGAGACCCGTTTTTATGACGCCCAGGGACGCTACCAGGGCCGGGCGACCACCAACACGGCCAACCCGGAACAACAGAGCGTCTACGACAATCACGGGAAATACGTCGGCCGGGTCATGACCGACGAGAATGGAAATGCCCGGGTATATGACAGCCACGGGAAGTACATGGGGCGAACGACGGGGCAGACACCGAAGACAAGACAGTAAGTTTTCCCAGGATCGAGACGATCCATCGATCCAGCGCAGTTGGACCGCTACAGGCTTTCCCTTTTGATCCCAGTTTCGCGGGCCACCTCGGCCATGCCGAAGGTCTCGGAGACATGCCGGAGCGCTATGAGGAGCACCGCCGGTTCGCCGGTGTCTTCCATGGCGGCCTGGAGGTATTCCGCCGCAAAGGCGGGATCGGCCCGGAGTTCGCGCACCAGCGCCTCGTCATGGCTGGCGCTCGCGCGGCCAACGCTCGTCATGATCCTATCCTCACTCTGGACCAGCCGGACTCTATTTATGGCGATTTGTAACTTTTAAGTCACCGGCCACAATGCGCGTGACCTGTCACAACCGTTCCTCTTTGGGAGGATTTTTTTATTCGGGACAACACGCTGAATTAAAAGTTATTTTTATACGCGATCCAACTTTTTTTCCGTCTCCCTGTGACATGTCGCGGGAAGGGGATAAGGCTCGGCCATTTATCCCCTGAACGTCTGAAGACCTCGCCGGGCCCCGTCTTCAGGCGCAGCTCCGAAAGGAGAAGCGACATGAACGCATCCTCCCTCTCCCCGGCCCGGCGGCAGCTTCTGCTTCGCCTCCAGACCATCAACTTCGGCCGCCTCGAAAACCTCCGCCTCCAGGACGGCGAGCCGGTGCTCGAAACGGCCACCACCGTCCGCGAAATCAAGTTCGGCGGGGACAATGCGCCACGCCTCGAGGCCGATCTCACGAATTTCCAGCTCAAGGCCCAGACCATCGAGCTCTTTTCGCACTTCGACCGCATCCGCGACGGGATGGTGCGTCTGCTCGAGGTCAAGCACGGCCTGCCGTTCAAGATGAACGTGGAAGAAGCCGCCTAGCTGGCGGTCCACCAACACACCAGACAATCGACTGGCCGCGAAGCGGAGGTCGTTGTGGGTGTCGCCGATCCGGCGATCTCGCAACACCTCCGCTTTTTTTGCGGACCGGTCCGGCCGACATCCACAGCGCTCCTCCTCGGCCTTGAGGAGCGAAAAATGTCTCAGAATCGTTACCACGGTATCGACGCATACACCGCCCGTTTGATCACTTTCAAAGCCAAAAAACTGACCGTCCACCCCGGATTCTCCGATGCGGACCGCGAGGACATCGAGCAGGAGCTGCTGCTCGACCTGCTGCGCCGTCAACCCAAATACGATCCCGACCGGGCTCAAAACAACACCTTCGTCGCACGGGTCATCGAGCACCGCGCTGCAACGCTCATCGAAGAGCGCACGGCCGGCCGGCGTGACCACCGGTGCCAAGCTTTCTCCCTGAACGAGCCCATCGAGGAGGGAGACGACGCATGTTGCGAACGCTCGGAAACCTTCGATCAGGACGACTACCTGCTCCGCACGGGACGGCAGGCCCGTTCCTCCGAGGAACTACGGGATCTCGGCATCGATGTGCGCACGGTTGTCGATGGCTTGCCGGACGCAATGCGTAGCGTGTGCCGGCGGCTTATGCACGACTCCGTAACGGACGTCTCGCGCGACACCGGCGTCCCGCGATCGACCCTGTACGGCATCATCGGCAAGGTCCGCGCCGCATTCAAGGACGCGGGGCTGGAAGACTACCTCTAGCGCCGACGTTTCCGGCGTCACGTCGGTACGTATCCCAGAGGGCCGGATGCCGCCGGTGTCCGGCCCTCATTCTGTGAAGTTCCAGTCGCTGGAGGGAATATCATGCTCAAATTTCATTTCTCCGAGCACGTGAACATGGCCGGCGTCGAAGACAGCTTGTATTTGGCCGTGCTTGCCGCCGAGAGCATCCATGGGAGGGCCGACATCCGCCTCGAAGCCGGCTTCCGGCTCAAGGGGAGGACGTGTTCCATCGATGACGGCGCGCTGGTGGGGCGAACCATCGCCCGGGTCTTTACTGGATTTCTGATCAGGGAATTCAGCGAGAGCGCGTTCACCATCGTTCGCGTCGCGGACGGGAACACGGAACCCGAGGCGGCCTGATGCGCGACAGACAGGGAACCGACCTTGATTTCAAGCGCATCAACGAAACGGCCCTGGCCAGCCCGGACTTCCTGCAAAGCAGACTGCCGCAGGCCAAACGCCAAGGGAAGGAACTCGTGGCCGGCGACATCTATGGCCATCCTGGGAAGTCGTTTGGCTGCAACACCGAGACCGGCGTCTGGTCCGATTTTGCGACCGGCGAAGCCGGCGGCGACATCATCTCCCTGGTCGCTGCCCAGGAAAAACTCGGCCAGACCAAAGCCGCCAGGATGATCGCCGAGGAACTCGGGCTCGCGCCTACCACGCCGCGACCCAAGCGGAAGGATCTGCCGGAAGCGCCCATTCGGCAAGAAAATCTCGTCGCCACCTTCCGCTACGAGGATGCGCAAGGCCAATTCCTTTTTGCCGTGGACCGCTACGAGGCCCAAGGCTGTCGCAAGGCTATCCGGCAGTGGCATCTGGACGCCGACGGCAAGCGCGTCAACAGTATCAAGGGCGTGCACCTTGTCCCGTTTCGGCTCCCCGAACTCCTGCGGGCCGAGACCGTCTTCATCGTCGAGGGCGAGCAGAAGGTCCTAGAACTCGTCGGCTGGGGCTTGACCGCCACCTGCAATCCCATGGGCGCGGGGAAATGGCGCGAGGAGTACACCCCGCACTTCCAAGGGAGGCAGGTCGTCATTCTGCCGGACAATGACACGCCGGGGCGCGACCATGCCCGCAAGGTGGCCAGAGCCCTGTTGCCCGTGGCCGCCTCGGTCAAAATCGTGGACCTGCCCGGCCTGCCGCCCAAGGGCGACATCGTGGACTGGAAAAAGGCCGGCCGCGGTCGCGAGGAACTGCTCCATCTGGTTGAAGCCGCAGTCGCGTTCGATCCCGCACAGCCGGAAGACCAAGGCGACGCCTGTCCCGCCACCGAGGATGCCATCGCGCTCCTCTTCGCCAGGGAGCACAAAGACGCTCTGCGCTACTGTCACGAAACCGGCGCGTGGTTCGTCTGGACCGGCAGCCACTGGCGACTGGAAAAGACCAGGCTGGCCTTTGCCTGGGCCAGGCGGCTCTGCCGGAAGGCCGCCGCCGGCATGGACAACAAGAAGGTCGCGGCCACGCTATCCAAGGCTGCCACGGCCGGCGCGGTGGAGCGGTTCGCTCAGGCCGACCGAGCCTTTGCCGTAACCAGCGAAATCTGGGATGCCGACTTCCATCTGCTGGGTACACCGGACGGCGTCGTGGATCTGCGCACAGGGACGCTGCGTCCGGCTCGCCGTGAAGACTCACTCACCAAGCTTGCCGCCGTGGCTCCGGCGCGTTCTTCCGACGCCCCGCTCTGGCGGCGGTTTCTGGACGAGGCGACCCAAGGGGACGCCATGTTGCAGCGCTTCATGCAGCAGGTGGCCGGCTACGCCCTGACCGGCGACATCTCCGAGCACGCCCTGTTTTTTATCTACGGCCCCGGCGGCAACGGCAAATCCGTGTTCCTCAACACCCTGACCAACATCCTGGGCGACTACGCCGCCACGGCGGCCATGGACACCTTCACGGCCAGCCAGGGCGACCGCCATCCCACCGATTTGGCCATGTTGCGCGGAGCCAGGTTGGTCAGCGTCTCCGAGACCGAGGAAGGCCGTCCCTGGGCCGAGAGCCGCATCAAGCAGCTCACCGGCGGCGACAAGATCAGCGCCCGGTTCATGCGCCAGGATTTCTTCACCTACACGCCCCAGTTCAAACTCCTGATCGTCGGCAACCACAAGCCTGTGCTCAAAAACGTGGACGAGGCCGCGCGCAGGCGCTTCAACATCATCCCCTTCGTCCACAAGCCCGCGACCCCTGACAAACGCCTGGAAGACAAGCTCCGGGCCGAGTACCCGGCCATCCTGCGCTGGATGATCGAGGGCTGCCTGGACTGGCGGGAGAATGGTCTCCTGCGGCCCGAGAGCGTGAAGGAGGCCACGGCCGCCTATTTCGACGAGCAGGACCTCTTTGGGCAGTGGATTGAGGAGTGCTGCGAGATCGGGCCTCGACTGGTCTGCAAGACCGCCGAGCTTTTTGAGTCGTGGAAGGGATTTGCCGAGCGCAACGGCGAGCACCCTGGCAGCACCAAGGCCTTCAGCGCGAACCTCTGCAAGCGGGAATTCATCCCAGGCAGGACCATGAACTCCCGCCATTTTACCGGCATTACCTTGAGAAAACAGGAAGAATGGCAGGATGCCTACGAGAACTACTGATGACGCATGACGGATATGACAGGTGAAACCATTAATCGCTCACGCGCGCGTGCGCGCACACGCGTGTGGAGGGATAACCGGAGAATCCGTCATAATCCATCATACCCGTCATGGTCGCGACAGGAATGCACCTGCAGGTAAACGGAAAAGCTAGCAAACTCATGGCATTGCCCTCTGAAAGCCGCCTGCTGGCTTTGTTGCCATCCTGACAAAAACCCCGACACCAATGAAGAAGTGTAGGTATTTTTGTCATGGGTTGTCTTCAACCTACGAAGCGATTCGACCAAGCCAAACCGCTCCTCACGCCCCCAAGAGCCGTCGCTGCAGCAGCGCCTGCATGTCCCGGCGGCCATCGGCAATCAGCATGACGTACACCGTCTCACCGAGCACTTGGTAAACGATGCGGTAGGATTTGAAGAAAACCTCACGGAATTGCCGGATGCCCACAGCCGTCAGTTCCTTGGGATATGCGCCACGCTCCGGCAACTGGGCCAGGCTTTGAAAAGCCTGTTCGATCTGATCCAGCACGTGCGCGGCGCTCTCCTGGGCGTCATGGATTGCAATGTAGTCGTAGATGTCCTCCAGATCGCGAACCGCATCCTCGGTCAACATCACCTTGAAAGCCATCAACGGTTCCCCACTCGTTCCCGCAGGCGCTGGATTGCTTCTCCGGCCGGCTGGACCTTGCCTTCGTCGATCTGGCGGTTACCGAGCGCCAGGATTTTGAGCAGCGCCAAGGTTTCCTGGGTCTGCTCGTAACTGGTGATGTCCTGGATCACCGCCTTGGCCTCGCCGTTTTGCGTAATGACCAGCGGCTGGCCCTGCTCGGGCAGGCTGCGCACGATCTCGGCGGCATGGGCCTTGAGATAGCTGATCGGCTTGATCTGGCTGGAAAACTTCATGGGCAACCTCGCTGTGCGTCGTTAAGACCAAATATAGTCCGTAATCAGGTCAATGCCAAGCGCGGTCCCCTGAAAATATTCCCTCACCGCCGACGTTTTTCGCTTCGCCCCGGTATGTATGCAAGAGAGGGGAGACCCCTCGGAGGATGCCCGGGGCGGGTCGAATCTCTGTGGGTTCGGCCCGCTGACCGAGTGGCCCCCTTAACTTTTTCGCGTGCAAAATGACGGGTGGGGGATGCCGCCAAGACCGCCGAAACCATGCCGCAAACCAGGATGCCGGAACCTGACGCAGGATGCCAGCGGGTATTGTCCAGAGCATGAGCATCTCGCGGAGGAGGCTCTCCTTCTTCGCCGTAGCGCCCGGGACAAAGCGCGGGGGAACGCGGCCAAGCGCGGCTACGGCGCGCACTGGCAGCGGGTCCGGTATCTCAAGCTCAGGCGGGACCCGCTCTGCGCCCTCTGCGCCCGGGCGGCCGAAGTGGTGCATCACTGTGACGGCAATCCCCGCAACAATGCAAGTGGCAACCTCATAAGTCTGTGCCGCGAATGCCATGAACGTCTGCACGGCAGGCTGCGTACCCCACACGCAGGACCGAAACCATGCTGAAGACCGAATCCTGGCCCGTCGAACGGCTTGTTCCCTATGCCCGCAACCCGCGCAAAAACGACGGGCAGGTCGAGCGCATGGTGGCGGCCATTCGGGAGTTCGGCTTCCGTATCCCGATCGTGGCCAAGTCCGATGGTACCGTGGTGGACGGGCACCTGCGGCTCAAGGCCGCCCGGAAGCTGGGGATCACCGAAGTTCCCGTGGCTCTGGCCGACGAACTGACCGAGGCGCAGGTGAAAGCCTTTCGTCTGCTGGCCAACCGTTCCGCCAACTGGGCCGCCTGGGACGAAGACCTTCTGGCGCTGGAGCTGGAAGAACTCCAGGCCATGGCCTTTGACATCACCCAGACCGGTTTCGACGCCGCCGAGATCGACTCCCTGCTGGCCAAAGCGACCACCGAGGGACTGACCGATCCCGACGAGGTACCCGAGCCTCCGGCCGAACCTGTGAGCAAGCCGGGCGATGTCTGGGTGCTCGGCCGCCACCGGCTCCTCTGCGGCGACAGCACCAGCGCGGAAGACGTGGGAAAGCTCCTGGCCGGCGTCCGTCCGCACCTCATGGTCACCGACCCGCCGTACGGCGTCGCCTACGATCCCGCCTGGCGCAACGACGCGCTTTCCGGCCAAAAGACCAAACGCACCGGCGTGGTTTTAAACGACGACCGCGCCGACTGGCGGGAAGCCTGGGAACTCTTCCCCGGCGAGGTGGCTTATGTCTGGCACGGAGCCCTGCACGCCGCCACGGTCGCGGAAAGCCTTGTTGCCTGTGGCTTCGCCATCCGCTCCCAGATCATCTGGGCCAAAGAACGCTTGGTGCTCTCTCGCGGGAACTATCACTGGATACACGAACCCTGCTGGTACGCGGTCAAGGGCAAGGCCCACTGGAACGGCGACCGCAAGCAGGTCACGGTCTGGAATATCCCGTCCAGGGGCCAGGACGCCGACACCATTCACGGCACCCAGAAGCCCGTCGAATGCATGAAGCGGCCCATGGAGAACAACTCCAGTCCGGGCCAGGCCGTATACGAGCCGTTCTCCGGTTCCGGCACCACGATTATCGCCGCCGAGATCACCGGCCGCGCCTGTCTGGCCATGGAATTGAACCCCACCTACGTCGATGTCGCCGTGAAACGGTGGGAAGACTTCACCGGACAAAAAGCCATCCTGGAGTCCACCCATGAAGAACGCTAGTCGCTACAGGTTGGTACTTCTGCGTTCCTTCCAGATCGGTGTTTCCCCCATCGCTGAAAGCCTCCTGCTTGGTGGCTGCTTCCTCCTTGCCGGACTTGCCTGGTGAGGTGCGCATAATGTCCGGTCGTAAGCCTCTCCCCACCAAGCTCAAGATGCTCAAGGGCACGGCGCAAAAATGCCGCGTCAATCCCAACGAGCCGAAGCTTGCCCCGGCGCTGCCCGAGCCGCCCGACTTCCTCGGCGAGACCGCCCGGGAGGAATGGCTGCGCAAGGCTTCGGTGCTCGCCCGCATGGGCGTGCTCACCGAGGGTGACGACGCGGCCCTGGCTGCCTACTGCCAGGCCTTCGAGCGTTTCGTCGAGGCCGAACGCAAAATTCGCCAGTCCGGGCTGCTTATCAAGACCACCGGCGGCAACGTGATCCAGAATCCGCTGGTGGGCGTGGCCAACCGGGCCATGGAGCTCATGCACAAGTTCCTGACCGAGTTCGGCCTCACGCCGTCGAGCCGCACACGGGTCGCGGCGAATCCGACCGCGAAGGAAGACGCTGCATGGGCTGGGTTCGGGAAGGCGTGATGGGAAGCCATCCTTTCGTCACCGCCGCCAACCGCTACGCACGGGACATCGTGCGTGGGAAGATCGCGGCCTGCGCCTCTGTGCGGCAGGCCTGCGGGAGACATTTGGACGATCTGGAACGCTCCAAGTCCAAAGACTCCCCCTTCCGCTGGGACCGGGAGGCAGCCGAGCGCATCTGCCGCTTCGCCTCCAACATGGTACATGTGAAAGGCCGGGAATGGGCGGGCAAACAGATTGTCCTCGAGCCTTGGCAGTGCTTCATTCTGGCCGTCGCCTTCGGCTGGGTGCGCAAGACAGACGGTCTGCGCCGCTTTCGTGAAATCTACGCCGAGATCCCCAGAAAATCCGGCAAGTCCGTGCTCGGGGCCTGCATAGGCCTGTACATGTTCGCGGCCGATGGTGAGCCCGGAGCCGAGGTCTATTCCGGGGCCACAAGCGAAAAGCAGGCCTGGGAGGTCTTCGGTCCGGCCCGGCAGATGTGCCTGAAAAATCCTTCCTTCGTCAGCCACTTCGGCATCCACATCGGGGCCAAGAACCTGCACATCCTGGACAACGCCAGCAAATTCGAGCCGGTTATCGGCAAGCCCGGCGATGGCGCCTCGCCGCATTGCGCCATCGTGGACGAGTATCACGAGCACCAAACGCCCGACCTCTACGACACCATGCTCACCGGCATGGGCGCGCGTTCCCAGCCCATGCTGGCAGTCATCACCACGGCCGGCGTGGACACGTCCGGCCCCTGTTACGCCAAACGCGACGAGGCCGTGAAGGTCCTCGAAGGCACACTGGAAAACGACCAGCTCTTCGCCATCATTTTCACTATTGATGAGGACGATGACTGGACCGACTGGTCCTCCTGGGAAAAGGCCAACCCGAACCTGGGCGTCTCGATCTATCCTGATTTTCTCCAGGCCCGGCGCAAGGAAGCCCTGCAGATCGCCTCCCGCCAGAACATCCTCAAGTGCAAGCACTTAAACGTCTGGTCCAATGCCGGTTCGGCCTGGATCAACATGGTCAAGTGGAACGCCTGCCGGGCGGACGTCTCCCTGGACGACTTCGCGGGCGAGCCCTGCTGGGTCGGCGTGGACCTGGCCTCCAAGGTGGACCTCACGGCCATGGTGCTCCTTTTGAGGCGCGGGGACGAATTCTATCTCTTCGGCCGACATTACCTGCCGGCGGAGACGGTGAACCTGCCCGAAAATGCCCACTACCAGCGATGGACGGCCGAGGGGCATCTGGTGGCCACGCCCGGCGCGCGCACTGATTATCACTATCTCATGGACGACCTGCTGGCCTACGCCGACCGCTTCTCCATCCGGGAGTTGGCCTACGATCCGCGCGAGGCCGAGATGCTCATGCAGGAGATCCGCGAACGGGTGTCCTTTCCCTGCATCGAGATCAACCAGTCCCCGGCGCTTATCTCCGAGCCCATGAAGGAATTCGAGGCGCTCTACCTCTCGGGCAAGCTGCACCACGACGGTGATCCGCTGCTCGCCTGGCAGGCCGCCAATGTGGTGCTGCGCTCCACCAGAACCAAGGCTTACTATCCGGGCAAGGAGCGCGCCGAGAACAAGATTGACGGCATCGTGGCCGCCATCATGGCCCTTTCCCGCGCCATGCTCCATGCGGAAGAGCCGTTTGTCGGCATGGAGGTCTGGGACTGATGGGCGTCTTCTCCCGGCTTTGGGGCCGCAAGTCGGCATCGCGTCTGGCCCTGGAGGATATGCTGGCCGACGGTTTCTTTACCCAGCCCGCCAAAAGCGGCGTGGCCGTGACCTGGAAAACGGCCTTGCAAGCCACTACGGCCCTGGCCTGCGCCCGGGTCATTGCCGAGGGCTTGGCCCAGGTGCCGCTTAGGGTTTTCCGCTCGCATGACGGCGTGCGCACCCCGGCCGAAGATCACCCGCTGTACGGCCTGCTCGGGGCCGCACCCAACGACTGGCAGACCAGCTTCGAGTTCATCGAACAGGTGGTCATGCATCTGGTATTCTGCGGCAACGCTTTTGTGTTCGTGAATCGCGGGCTGGGCCGCATCACGGAACTGCTCCCCTACGAGCCGCAGCAGGTGACCGTGAAGCGCGACGGCTATGTGAGCTCCTACGAGGTGACCACTGACGACGTCCGC
>JAWRKJ010000005.1:0-6407 GCA_040307025.1 Desulfovibrionaceae bacterium
ATCGCCGGCCTCCGGGGCGGCGCACGCCAGCACGGGGGCCGGGGTGGTTTCGGCCTGGCCCAGGGCGCGCAAGCCCTTGCGGGAGACGAGCCAACCCTTGGCCGTCACCTTGCCCTTGACCCGGATGCGCAGCAGATACCCGTGCTCGAACAGGTCGCGCAGGTCGTCGGCGTCGTAGTCCTTGGCCAGCTTCTTGGGCATCATGCCCCGGTGGCGGCTGATGCGCGCATAGTGGTAGAAGTCGCGCAGCAACCGCAAATGCTCGGGCGCCAGGGCGCTCGTCTCGTCCGGCGCGGTCTCGGGCAGGAGCCGGCGGCCGGCCTCGGTCAGGCGCCAGCCTTTTTCATTTCGGCCGCAGGCAAAGCCGATCTTGACCCGTTCGAGGAGGCCGGCCGCCTCCAGGGCGGACAGCTCCTCGGGGGGGTAAACAATCGCCAAGTGTTTCGGCAGGATGCCATGGTAGCGCCGGATCGTGTCAAAGGCGGCCGCGGCGCGTAGGATATTTTGTTGTCTGGGGGAAGGGCGCATGGGCACCTCATTTTTCCGCACTTTGTAAAAAAAACGGAAAAACCGCAAGGCAAAGGGATTCCGGGGGCTTGCGTGTCCCTGCCGCCGCTTTCCCGTCCTTTACAATTTGTTTTTTTCTGATAAGGAATCAACCTGTTAAGCTTCTTGTGAAGAAAGGGACATTTGCAATGCCCAAATTGATGGAATTTTTGGCCACCCACAAGGAGGCCGTCCTCGACCAGTGGCTTGCCCTGGTTTTGGAGACCTATGCGCCGGAAACGGCCACCCTGTGGAAAAAAAAGAAGGATCCTTTCGCCAACCCCGTGCGCCGCAAGCTTGAAAGTGGCATGCGCGGTGTGGTCGAAGGGCTCCTGGCCGCCCAAGGCGCGCCGGACGTGGCCGTGTTCGGGCCGTACCTCGACGAAATGGTCCGGGTGCGGGCCGTGCAGGATTTCACCCCGTCCCAGGCTGTTTCGTTCATCTACCTACTCAAAAAGGTCATGCGCGAGACCCTGTGGCCGCACGTGGCCGAACATGGTCTCCTCGTGGAACTGCTCGCCCTGGAGTCGGCCATCGACGTCTTGGCGCTTTTTTGCCTCGACATCTACTGCCAGTGTCGCGAGTCCATCTATCAATTGCGGGTCAGCCAGGTGAAACGCCAGTATGACCGGCTGTTAAAGCGGGCCAATCTCGTCTGCGACTTTTCCCCCGAAGACGGGGAGGAACCGTGAGGCGCGTTTCGGGCAACCTTTTACCGAGGTGAGGGGACATGGCAGCGTTTTTTTCCTTACTCGTGGTTCTGGCGCTCATCATCATCCCATGGCTTGGCGCCGGGGCTGGGATGGGGGCGGTGTTCGGGATAGCCCTCCCGTACATCGCGATCATCATTTTCATGGTGGGATTTGCCTGCAAGGTGGTCGGCTGGGCGAAACGGCCGGTCCCGTTTTGCATCCCCACCACCGGCGGGCAGCAGAAATCCCTGCCCTGGATCAAGAACAACCCCTGGGACAATCCCTACAATGCCTCGGGTGTGTTCATGCGCATGGTCTTTGAGGTGCTGACCTTCCGGTCGCTGTTCCGCAACACCGCGGTCAAGCTCGACCAGAACGGCCCCAAAGTCGCCTACAGCTCCGAAAAGTGGCTGTGGCTTTTCGCGCTGGCCTTCCACTACAGCTTCCTGGTCATCCTGATCCGGCACCTGCGGTTTTTCACCAACCCGGTGCCCATGTTCGTGGAAAAGACCGAATTTCTGGATTCCATCCTCCAGATCGGGTTGCCGGTCATGTACCAGACCGACGCCCTGATCCTGGCCGGATTGCTGTTCCTGCTGGCCCGTCGCGTCTTCGACGGCAAGGTCCGCTACATCTCCCTCCTGCAGGATTACTTTCCCCTGCTGCTCATCATCGGTATCGCGCTGACCGGAATCTGGATGCGCTATGTGGTCAAGGTGGACGTCATCGCGGTCAAGGAGCTGGCCATGAGCCTGGTCACCCTGCACCCGGCCCTGCCCAAGCAGACCCTGGACCCGTCCTTCTACGCCCATATCACGCTGGTGTGCGCGCTTTTTGCCTACTTCCCGTTCTCCAAGCTCATGCACATGGGCGGCGTGTTCCTGTCGCCCACCCGGGTGCTCCCCAACATGAGCCGCCGGGCCATGTGGGTGAACCCCTGGAACGATCCGAGCGTGAAGCCCCATTCCTACGAGGATTACGAGAACGACTACCGCGAAAAGATGATCGAAGCCGGGTTGCCGGTGGAAAAAGAGGCCTAAGCGGGCCCAAACCAACATTCTGGAGAGAAGCGAGGAGCGACCATGGCCAAGTATCCGCCACCGGAAGAACTCATCAAGATCAATTACACCACGCCGGTCAAGTCGTGGATGGACACCAAGACGCCGTTTAAACCCGGCAACTTCAGCTATCCTGCCAAGCCCGAGATCCTCGAATACCTCCATATGCCCAATCCGCGCAAATGGAGCCCCCTGGATGAGGATTGGAAGCTGCCGCCGGACTGGAAGGAACGCATCACGGAAAAGTTCCGGGAGAATCTGAAGAAGTATCGCTCCTTCAAGATCTTCATGGACATCTGCGTGCGCTGCGGCGCCTGCGCCGACAAGTGCCACTTCTTCATCGGCGGTGGCGACCCCAAAAACATGCCGGTGCTGCGCGCGGAACTGCTGCGTTCCATCTACCGCGGCGACTTCACCATGGCCGGCAAGGTCCTCGGCAAGTTGGCCGGCGCCCGCAAGCTGGAAGAAGACGTGGTCAAGGAATGGTTCATGTACTTCTACCAGTGCACGGAATGCCGCCGGTGTTCCCTGTTCTGCCCCTACGGCATCGACACGGCCGAAATCACCATGATGGCCCGTGAGCTGCTGCACGAAGTCGGCTGCAACATCAACTGGATTCTCGAGCCGGCCGCCAACTGCAACCGGACCGGCAACCACCTCGGTATCCAGCCCCATGCCTACAAGGACATGATGGACTTCCTCCTCGACGACATCGAGGAAATCACAGGCAAGCGCATCCGTCCCAATGTGAACAAGAAAGGCTGCGAGATCCTGTTTATCACCCCCTCGGGCGACATTTTCGCCGACCCGGGCATCTACACGTTCATGGGGTATCTCATCCTGTTCGATTACCTGGGCCTGGATTACACCTGGAGCACCTACGCCTCCGAGGGTGGCAACTTCGGCCTTTTCACCTCGGACAAGATGATGAAAAAGCTCAACGCCAAGATGTACGCCGAGGCCAAGCGTCTGGGCGTCAAGTGGATTCTCGGCGGCGAGTGCGGCCACATGTGGCGCGTCATCAACCAGTACATGCTGACCATGAACGGCCCGGCCGACTTCCTGGAGACCCCGGTCTCGCCGATCACCGGCACCCGCTTCGACGCGGCCGCCGGCACCAAGATGCTCCACATCACGGAGTTCACGGCCGACCTCATCAAAAACGGCAAGCTCAAGCTCGATCCGTCGCGCAACGACAACTTCGTCACCACCTACCACGACTCCTGCAACACCGCCCGCGGCATGGGCCTGCTCGAAGAGCCGCGCTACATTCTGAAAAATGTCTGCCGGCACTTCTACGAGATGCCCGAGAACACCATCCGCGAGCAGACCTTCTGCTGCGGCGGCGGCGCGGGCCTCAACAACGAAGAGTTCACGGAAACGCGTCTGCGCGGCGGCCTGCCGCGTGGCAACGCGGTCAAGTACGTGCGTGATCGGCACGGCGTCAACAACCTGGCCTGCATCTGCGCCATTGACCGCGCGACCCTGCCGCCGCTTTGCGACTACTGGGCTCCGGGCGTGGGCGTCTCCGGCGTGCATGAGCTGGTGGGGAACGCGCTTATCCTCGACGGCGAGAAAAAGCGCACCACCGACCTCAGGCAAAACCCCCTGCCGGGGATGGAGGACGAGGAGGAATAACCTATGTACAATGCCAAATACATTATTCCCGGCATTCTGGTCTTCCTGGCCCTCGCCTTTCTGCCCGTTGCCTACAACAAGGGCAAAACCTTCGAGGTCAAACTGGAACTGCCGCGCGATTCCAAAGAGTGCATCGAGGACACCCAGGTCATGCGCGACAAGCACATGCAGATCCTGAACGATTGGCGCAACACGGCCGTGCGCGACGGTGAACGTATCTACACCAACGCCAAGGGCCAGAAGTTCGTCAAAAGCCTGACCAACACCTGCATGAGCTGTCACACGGACAAAACCAAGTTCTGCGACCGCTGCCATACGACGGTTGGCGTGAACCCCTACTGCTGGGACTGCCATAACATCACGCCGCAACAGAAGACGCCCATTCCCCCCGCCGCCGCCGGCGAGACGGGCGGACACTAGGCCGGCGCGCCGGTGACATCACCAACGAAGGGGAACATACCATGAAGAGCAGCAGACGAGAGTTCCTGAAACTGGCCGCGATCTCCGCCCTGGGGATCGGCGCGGGCCGGCTCGGCTTCCTGGGCGACGCCCCGGCCATGGCCGCGGACCTGCCCACGCCGGGGACCTTCGAGCACGGTTTCAAGGCCAAGCATTGGGGCATGGCCGTCTTCTCCAAGAAGTTCACGCCCGATCTGATCGCCACGTGCCGCAAGGCCTGCCATACCGAACACAACGTGCCGGACATCGCCGGCAAAAAGGAAATCAAGTGGTTCTGGGGCGCCTCGTTCGAGGAGTCCTTCCCCACCGAACACGGCCACTACCTGTCCGAGGACGTGGAGCACCGCGAGTTTCCGCTCCTGTGCAACCACTGCGAAGCGCCCATGTGCGTGCGGGTGTGCCCGACCCAGGCCACCTTTCAGCGCCCGGACGGCATCGTCATGATGGACTACCACCGCTGTATCGGCTGTCGGTACTGCATGGCCGGTTGCCCGTTCGGGGCCCGCAGCTTCAACTTCCAGGACCCCCGGCCCTTCATCAAGTCCTTCAATCCCCACTTCCCCACCCGGACCCGGGGCGTGGTGGAAAAATGCGACTTTTGCGCCGAGCGCCTGGCTATCGGCAAGCTCCCCGTGTGCGTGGAGGCTTCCGGCGGGGCCCTGGTCTTCGGGGACCTCGGCGACGAGAACTCGGAAATCCGCAAGGTGCTCCGCGAGCACTTCGCCATCCGCCGCAAACCGGACGCCGGCACCTCGCCGAGCGTGTACTACATCCTGTGAGGTAAGCCATGCTGGAAAAAGCACTCAAGGGATCCCCGCGTTACTGGGGGCTGCTGATCGGCCTGGCCCTTCTCATGTGCCTGGGGGCCGGCTTCTGGCTCTACCAGTTGTCCCACGGCCTGGTCATCACCGGCATGAGCCGCGACGTGTCCTGGGGGTTTTATATCTCCCAGCTGACCTATCTCGTCGGCGTGGCCGCCTCGGCCGTCATGCTGGTGCTGCCGTACTACTTCCACCACTACAAGGAATTCGCCAAGCTGATTATCCTGGGCGAATTCCTGGCCATTGCCGCCGTGCTCATGTGCATGGCCTTCGTCGTCGTCGACCTCGGCCAACCCCAGCGCATGTTGAACATCATTTTCAACCCCACGCCCAACTCCGTCTTGTTTTGGGATATGATCGTCCTGAACGTCTATCTCCTGCTCAACCTCATCGTGGGTTGGACGGGCCTGCAGTACTTCAAAAACGACATGACCCCGCCCAAGTGGGTGAAGATCCTGGCCATCATCTCGGTCATCTGGGCCTTTTCCATCCATACGGTCACGGCCTTCCTGTACGCCGGCCTGCCCGGGCGCCACTACTTCCTGACCGCCATCATGGCGGCCCGGTTCCTGGCCTCGGCCTTCTGCTCCGGTCCGGCCATCCTGCTGCTGCTGGTGTTGCTGCTCAAGCGCCTGACCAAGTTCGATCCCGGCCAGAAGGCCATCAACCGCCTGGCCGTCATCATCACCTATGCCATGTGCGTGAACATCTTCTTCTTCCTGCTTGAACTGTTCACGGCCTTCTACAGCAACATGCCGGCCCACAAGGCTCCCATCCTGTACCTCTTCCAGGGGCTCGACGGCCACACCCTCATGGTGCCCTTCATGTGGACGGCGGCGGTCCTCGGCGTGGGCTGCCTGCTCTTCCTCATCCCGACCAGCGTGCGCCAGAAGACGCCCGCCCTGGTCACCGGGCTCATCATGCTCGTCATCGCCTCCTGGATCGACAAGGGCCTGGGCTTACTTATCGGCGGTTTCACGCCCAACCCGTTCGAGACCGTCACCACCTACTTCCCGACCGTGCCCGAGCTCATGGTCTCGCTCATGGTCTTTGCCATGGGCGGCTTGGTGCTCACCGTGCTGTGGAAGATCGCCATCAGCGTGCGCGAGGAAGTGGAAAGCGCCAACCTGTCCATGGTGCCGCCGACCGAATAGCCGGCACACCGTACCCGATGCGACAAAAGGCCCCCCCCC
>JAWRKJ010000006.1:0-4422 GCA_040307025.1 Desulfovibrionaceae bacterium
GGGGGGCAGGCCCGGGTTAGAATTCGAGTTCGGTGCGTTCGATGATGTCCCGTTGCAGCGAGGGGTCGAGTTCCGTGAAAAACGCGCTGTAGCCCGCGACACGGACAATGAGCCCCTTGTACTTGTCGGGATGTGCCATGGCCTCCTCAAGGGTGGCGCGGCTGATCACGTTGATCTGGTTGTGCATGCCCTTGCGCTGGAAGTAGACCTGCATCATGCCGATGAAGTTTTCGTCGCCCACGTCACCGGCCAGGGTCGAGGGGCTGAACTTCATGTTGAGCAGGGTGCCGTTGGAGGCGATGCCGTGGTCCAGGGCGGCCACGGACTTGACCAGGGCCGTGGGCCCGCAACGGTCGTGGGAGCCACGCGCGTTGTGGGCCGGGGACACGCCGTCGGCCACGGGTTCGCCGGCTTTGCGGCCATCCGGGGTGGCGCCGGTGATGGCGCCCAGAGGCACGTTGGACGACACGGGATACAGTCCTGCCTGGAACTCGCCGCCATGGGGCGTGGGACGCCGTTCCAGGCAGGCGCAGTAGGCCTTGGCCCCGAAGTGGGCCAGCTCGTCGGCGTAGGGATCATCGTTGCCGTAGTGATGGACCTTGGAGCTGTTGATCAAAGCGTGCAGGGGGGCATAGCCCTCCCAGTTCTTTTGCAAAGCGGTGAGCAGCTCCTTGCCCGTGCACTTGTGCTCCTCGAACACGAGCTGCTTGATGGCGCACAGGCCGTCGGCCACGTTGGCCACGCCCACGCCCTGGGGGCCGATGAAGTTGTAGCGGGCGCCCCCGGCCGTGACGTCCAGGCCCTTGTCGATGCAGTCCTCGATGAGCAGGGAGAGGTAGGGCAGGGGCTTTCGGGTCTGATGGGCCACGTCCATGGAATTTTCGGCCATGACGAGGCGGTCCACCCAGTAGTGCATCTGCTTTTCGTAGGCGTCCTTGACCTCCTCGAAGCTCGTGAAGTCGGCCAGGGAGCCGGTGTCCAGGCCGAGCTGGCTGCCGGCCCCGGCGCAGACCGCAAAGCGCGGGCAGGTCGTGGCGCAATCGACGCAGCGGCCGTTGTTGATGGCCAGTTCCAGCACCTTGTTGAGGTTGAAAAAGGCCGCGTCGTGCCAGCCGTATTCCCGGCCCTCGCAGTTGGGTTCGACGCAGCCCAGCGGCCCGTAGTCCCGGGCGTCCTCGATGGTCCGGCCTCGGTTGACCATGGACGGGATGATGATCTCGTCGTTGAAAAACGAGGGCATGCCAAGGCCGATCTTGGCCGCCTTGGTCACCTTGACCCACCAGGCATGGGGCGAGTTGGCATGCCAGCGGCTGGTCATCCAGGGGGCGTTGAGCCGCACATGGACCAGGGCGTCCACGCACATAAACGACAGCTCGTTGGTGGCGTCCTGGCCGTCGGGGGTCTGGCCGCCCACGGTCAGGGACGGACCGCCGAGCTCCACCCCGCCGAAGGCCTTGGTCGAACCGGCGTCACGCAGCTTGGTCAGCTCGCTGATCTTGATCCAGGCGCCTTCGATGAGCTCTTGGATAAAGGCCTTGGTGACGGTGCCGGCCGCGATATCCTGCACGTAATACGGATACATGTGCTGGTCGAAGCGCCCCCAGTGGATGGAGTGGCCGTTGCCCTCGATGGTGATGGCCACGGTGAGCAGCCACCAGAGTTGCAGGGCTTCCCAGAAGGTGCGGGGCGGGTTTTCGGCGATCCAGTCCAGGTTGTCGGCCATCTGGAGCAGTTCCTGCCCCCGGGCTGGCTCCTCGGTCGGGGCCAACTTGCGGGCCAGGGCGGCGTAGCGGCGGGCGTAGGTCATGATGCCGTCCAGGCAGACGAGCTGGGCCTGATAGAACTGCCGCTTGGCCAGGTGGGCCGGATTGCAGGCATCGAGCGCGTCCAGGCGCTCTTGCACCCAGGCTTGCAAGCCCTTCCAGCCCTTCTGGAAGATCAGTTCGTAGCGGGCCGAGGTGTGGCCCACGCCGCCGAAGAAGTAGTTGCCCAGCAGATACACGCCCTTGCCATAGGCGCCCGTGCCCTTGAGCGCGGTTTCGGGCATGAGGGACTTGGCCAGGTCATGGACGGTTTCGTTTTCCCAGAACTCCTGGAGGCCGCGCAGTTGCCGCTTGGTCTCCTCGCTGATGAGGAAACGGTCGCTTGTGCGCTGCTCAAAGGGCTGGGCCTCCATTTCGTTGATCAGCCATGCGTAGGAGAATTCGGGAAAGATCGGCGCGCACCGGGGCGGCGCGGCCATGTTGCCGGCGATGAGTTCGTAGGGGCCGATCTGGATGGAGACGTTTTGCAGCACGTGGCGGAAACATTCCGCGCAACGGACAATGTGGGGCTTGTTCTTGTTCTCCTTGAGTTTTTCCGTCCAGAGCAAGGCGCGCTCGGCCGAAATGGTCAGGGGCGTGTCCAGGAAGAGTTTGCGCCAGGCATTGATCCGCGGGAACGGAGAGGGGTTTTCTTCCAGTCCGGAGGAACCGGTCCCGTAGTCCTGGGTGACGGGATCGAACCCTTCAAGGACGGCAGCTTGCGGGTATTCCGGTGCGACGCGTTGACTCATGCTAATCTCCTTTGTCCTATGCGGTTTTGCCGTTTGCGGCGAATGGCTCCTGGGTGTCTGGTTGCCGTGGCGTCCGCTGGGAGGCGGATCGCTATGATGTAATTAATTACTTAGTTCCTATTCGGGCCAACTAACCAATCGATTGCTTCCTTGTCAAGATATATTATGGTTGCGTGACCGGACCGGCCGTCAGGGAGCGGCCCGGAGGGTGACGCGGGTGTGATCCTTGCTGGCGCGCGGTTGCGGAGCTGTCATGGACGGGAAAACGTTGGCGGTCGCGAACGCTTTGGCGGAGCCGGCCGAAAAAGTCAGACCGGGACAGTTCCCGGTGCGGGATGGCCACCGTGCAGTATGCCTTCGACGAACTTTTCGACGTGCCGGAGATTCACAAGCTGGCCAAGCGGTTTTCGGATCTGGTCGGCATTTGTTCCGCCATCATCGGCGTGGACGGGCATATCTGGGTCAAGTGCAACTGGCAGGACATCTGCGAGAAGTTCCACCGGGAGCATCCTAAGGTCCGGGAACGCTGCCTGCGCAGCGACATGGTCCGGCCGCGCCGGTTTGCCAACACCCAGGACGGCGGGGTTTACCGCTGCCCGAACGGCCTGTACGAAGCCGCGGCCCCGATCCGTATCCAGGGCGAGCACATCGCCAATCTCTACATGGGTCAGTTTCTGCAAGGCCCGCCGAACATGACCTTTTTCATCAACCAGGCCCGTAAATACGGTTTTGACGAGATCGCCTATCTGCAAGCCCTGCTGCGGGTGCCGGTCTTTCCCCAGAAAAAGGTCACCATGGTGCTGAGTTTTTTCAGCCGGCTGGCCGCCTTGATCGGCGAAATGGGCCTGCGGCGCATCGAGCTCATGGAGACCAACGCCAGTTTGCGGGATTCCGAGCAGCGCTACCGGCTGGTGGTGGAAAACTCCGGCGAGGGCATCATGATCGTCCAGGACGGGCAGGTGCGCTTCGCCAACCAGAAGGTGGTCAAGAACATCGGCGAGGAGCAGGCGTTCCTCAACCTCATCCACGACAAGGACCGCAAGAAAGTCTGCCGATTCCTGCAACAGGTCCGGGATACGAACGTCTCGTCCACCCTGGGCAGCGTGCAGTTGCGCATGGCCGAGGACAAGCCGCGCTGGGTGCATCTCAATGCCACGGCCGTGAGTTGGCAGTCCGAGCCGGCCCAGCTCCTGCACCTGTTCGACATCACGGCCCAGAAAAAGGCCGAGCTGATCCTTAAAAAGGCCCAGCAGGAACTGGCCAATGCCCAGAAAATGGAGGCCATCGCCAACCTCGCCACGGGCGTGGCCCACGACTTCAACAACTGTGCCCAGATCATCGGCACGAACGTGGAGCTGCTTCTGGCCCAGGAGGACTGCGACAGTCCGCGTTACCGCAAGCTGCGGGAAATCGAGATGGCGGTCACTCGCACGAGCGAACTGACCCAGCGCCTGATGCTTTTCGGCCACGACCAGCAGGGCTTCCGCCAGACCGTGGATATCAATCAGCTTTTCACCCAGGCGCTGGCCTCCCTGCGGGCGCTCTTGCCGTCGGGCGTGGACATCGAGAGCGATCTGCGCTGCGCCTGGAAGGTGGAAAAGGGCGATCCTGTCCAGCTGTTCCAGATCTTCATGAACCTGATCCTCAATGCCAGCGATTCCATGCCCCAGGGCGGCACGATCCTGATCCGGACCGACGACTACGTGCCTTCGCCCGAACATCTGGCCCAGCACCCGGATTTCCGGCCCGGCCGCTACATCCGCATCCGCTGCCTCGACGAGGGCCGCGGCCTGTCCAAGGCGGACATGGTCCATCTGTTCGAGCCCTTTTACACGAGCAAGACCCCGGGACAGGGCCACGGCCTGGGG
>JAWRKJ010000007.1:0-3229 GCA_040307025.1 Desulfovibrionaceae bacterium
GACAGTGCATTGGAAGAGCCTCCGGCGGCCCGGGATGGGCGTTGCCCCTCCCGGGACCCACCCCACCGGGGGGATGATCCCCCCGGCCCCCTGCAACAAAATAACTCTTGCCTCTCACTTCCCTTGGTCCTTCCCTTTTGAGGAGGTCCGGGGGGCATCATGCCCCCCGGCGGAGAGGTCCAGGAAAGGCAGCGCCTCTCCTGGCCGCCGGAGGCATCTCCCATGACATCCTTACCGCAGCCCCTCGTCGACGAGCTCGACCGCCTCATTACCCATGCCGCAAAGCCCAAGGAAGCGGCCGTGGATGTCCTGTATGCCTTGCAGCAGCACTACGGGTATCTCTGCGACGAAGCCATGCACTATGCCGCAAAGCTGCTCGACATGACCACGCTCGAACTCGAATCCCTGACCACCTTTTACGACTACCTCTATCGCCGGCCGGTCGGGCGCTACGTCATCCACGTCTGCGATTCGGTGGTGTGCTGGATGTTCCACCAGGATTCCATTTTCGACTACCTCTGTCGCAAGCTCGGCGTGCCGCCGGGCGGCACCACCGACGACGGCCTTTTTACCGTGCTGCCGGCGGCCTGCGTGGGCAACTGCCACAATGCCCCGACCATGCTTGTAAACGGCCGTTTTTACGACCGCCTGACCCCGCAGCGCGTGGACGCGCTCCTGGAAGAGCTGCGCTCGGGCGTGGAGGAGCCGGTGCGATGCAAGTGAGCCTGCCCCAGGTGCTTTTTGCCAACCGCCATCTCGGCCGGCCGGCCACCTTCGAGGAGTACCGGGCCGGGGGCGGCTACCAGGCGCTTACCGATACCGTGGGCAAGCGCAGCCCGGCCGAGGTCCTGGACATGGTCCTGGCGGCGGACCTGCGCGGCCGGGGCGGAGCCGGTTTTCCGGCCGGACGCAAATGGCAGGGCATTCCTGCCGATTACGTGGGCCCGCGCTACGTGGTGGTCAACACCGACGAGATGGAGCCCGGCACCTTCAAGGACCGCATCCTCGTCAACGTGGACCCGCATCTGGTCATCGAGGGCATCCTGTTGTGCGCCTATGCCGTGGGAGCCGAACTCGGCATTTTTTTCATCCGCCCGTCCTACGAGTCCGACGCCGTGCTCCTCGAACGCGAACTGGCCGTGGCCAGGGCCAACGGCTTGCTTGGAAAAAACATCCTGGGCAGCGGTTTTTCCTGCGACATCCACGTGCACCGCAGCGCCGGCCGCTACATCTGCGGCGAGGCCTCGGCCCAGATCAAGGCCATCTCGGGCCTGCGCCCCAATCCACGCAAGGGCGGACCGCGCATGAGCGTCAAGGGCCTGTGGGACCGCCCGACCATCGTCAACAACCTGGAAACCCTGGCCAATCTGCCGGGCATCCTGCGCAACGGCCCGGACTGGTTCAAGTCCCTCGCCCGCACGGCCACGGGCTCGGGCACCAAGCTCTACAGCGTCTCGGGCAAGGTGGCCAAACCTGACTGCTTCGAGCTGCCCATCGGCACGCCGCTTCGGGAAATCATCTTCGAACACGCCGGCGGCATGGCCCCGGGCAAGACCTTCAAGGCCGCCATCCCGGGCGGGGCCTCCACCGGCTACATGCCCGAAGCGCTGCTCGACACGCCCATGGATTTCGACGCCATGCGCGCCGCCGGCCAGCGCCTGGGCACGGCCTCCATCATGGTCTTCGCCACCGACACCTGTCTGGTCGCGGCCACCTGCAACCTGATCGAATTTTTCACCCGGGAGTCCTGCGGCTGGTGCACGCCCTGTCGCGAAGGCCTGCCCTATGTGCGGGAACTTTTGCGCCTGATCGAGGCCGGCGAGGGCAAGGAAGAATACATCCCCATGCTGCGCGAGATGTGTGCGGCCATGCACCACGCCTACTGCGCCTTTGCCCCGGGCGCGGCCGCGCCGGTGCTCGGCCTGCTCGACCATTTCGAGGACGAAGTGCGGGCGCACATCACCGAAAAGCGCTGTCCCTTCGGTAATCCGCCCCCGGCGCTGCGCGGCCGGGCCTGCGGCACCCGGCCCGTCGTGTTCGGCCCCACCCCCTGCCCGGAGGACGCATGCCCGATCTGATCATCGACGGCCTGCCCGTGTCCGTGGCCAAGGGGACAACCGTCATCGAGGCGGCCGAATCCGTCGGCATCTTCATCCCCCGCCTGTGCTGGCACAAGGCTCTCGGCGCGGCCGGGGCCTGCCGGCTGTGCGCGGTCATGTTCACGGACGGCCCGGTCAAGGGGTTGCACATGAGCTGCATGACCCCGGCCGCCGACGGCATGGTGGTGGACACCGGCCATCCCGAGGCCCTGGCCTTCCGGCGGCAGGTCCTCGAATGGCTCATGGCCAACCATCCCCACGACTGTCCGGTGTGCGACGAGGGCGGCGGCTGCCTGCTCCAGGACATGACCATCGCCGCCGGCCAGAGCCTGCGCCGCTATCCGGGCCGCAAGCGCACCTACCCGGACCAGGACCTGGGCCCGTTCATCCAGCACGAGATGAACCGCTGCATCCACTGCTACCGGTGCGCCCGCTTCTACCAGGACTATTGCGGCTACCGCGACTTCGGACCCATGCAAAACGCCAACCGGGTGTATTTCGGCCGGTTTGTGGGCGGCGCCCTGGAAAGCCCCTTTGCCGGCAACCTGGCCGACATCTGCCCCACCGGCACCCTCACCGACAAGACCGCCCGGTACAAGGCCCGACGATGGGAAACCGAACGCACGCCCTCGGTCTGCCCCCACTGCGCCCTTGGCTGCCACACCGTGGTCGCCACCCGCAACCGGGCCGTCGTGCGCATCGAATCCCGCGAAAATCCGGCCGGCAACGGCTTTTTCCTGTGCGACCGGGGCCGGTTCTCCCACGGCTTCGACACCGCCCCGGACCGGCCGCGCCAGGCCCGGGTCAGCGGCCGCACAGTGCCCGTGGACGCGGCCCTGGCCACCACGGCCCAGCTTTTGGCCAAGGCCCGCGCCCTGCACGGCCCGGAATCCATCGCCTGCATCGGCGGCGTGCGCGCGGTCCAGGAGACCCTGGCCGCCTTGGACGCCCTGGCCCGGTCCGCCGGCTGGCCGCAACCGGCCCATTTCCTGACCGCCCGGGAGGGCGGCGCACTGCGCGCCGCTTTGGACGTGGCCACGCCCGAACGGGCCCGGCCCCTGACCCGGATCGAACAGGCCGATGCGGTCGTGTGCCTCGGGGTCTCGCCCCTTTACGACGCGCCCCTGCTG
>JAWRKJ010000008.1:0-31743 GCA_040307025.1 Desulfovibrionaceae bacterium
CTTTTTTATGCCGTTTTCCGTTCCCACCCGAAACCACCTCCCGGGCGGCGGGCAAAGTCGGCGCGCTACCCTGGCGGGAAGGTTTTTCGGTTGCCGTGGCACCGAAACGCGTGTAGGACTGGCTAGTGACACGTTTTAATATTTAGTATGTACTAAACAGAAATAAAATTACGATTGATGCCGGAATAGCCACCCGCCCGGTGCGACCGCTGTCCGGCCGGCCGGGCTCCACATCAAACCGTTGGAGGTTGGGTATGAGTCGTATCGAGATGGCGAAAATCTTCTACGAGCCCAATGTGCCGCCCCCCGGGACCGACCTGGACAAGGCGCTCATCGTCCAGGTCGACGAGACCAAATGCATCGGCTGCGACACCTGCATGAGCTACTGTCCCACCGGGGCCATCACCGGCGCGAATGGCGAGCCCCACAAGGTCGTGGACCCGGCCGTGTGCATCAACTGCGGCCAGTGTCTGACCCACTGCCCGGTGGCGGCCATTTACGAGACCGTGTCCTTTGTCCCGGAGATCGAAGCCAAGCTCAAGGACAAGGACGTCAAGGTCATTGCCATGCCGGCCCCGGCCGTGCGCTACGCCCTGGGCGATCCGTTCGGCCTGCCCGTCGGCGCCGTGACCACGGACCAGATGCTCACCGCGCTGACGCAACTCGGCTTCGCCCATGTCTGGGACAACGAGTTCACGGCCGACGTGACCATCTGGGAAGAAGGTTCCGAGCTGCTGGGCCGCCTGACCAAGAAAATCAACAAACCCCTGCCCCAGTTCACCTCGTGCTGTCCCGGCTGGCAGAAGTACGCCGAGACCTTCTATCCGGAACTGCTGCCCCACTTCTCGTCCTGCAAGTCGCCCATCGGCATGATGGGCCCCCTGGCCAAGACCTACGGGGCCAAGGCGCTGGGCTACGATCCTGCCAAGATCTACACCGTGTCCATCATGCCCTGCACGGCGAAAAAGTTCGAAGGCATGCGGCCCGAGTACCATGCCAGCGGCCACCGCGACATCGACGCCACCATCAACACCCGCGAGCTGGCCTACATGCTCCAAAAGGCCGGCATCGACCTGCCCAAGCTTCCGGCTGGCAAGCGCGACGCGGTCATGGGCGAATCCACCGGCGGCGCCACCATCTTCGGCGTGTCCGGCGGCGTCATGGAGGCAGCCCTGCGCTTCGCCTACCAGGCCCTCACCAAGAAACCGCCCGAGAGCTGGGACTTCAAGGTCGTGCGGGGCCTTGGCGGCATCAAGGAAGGCACGGTCAACATCGCCGGCACCGACGTAAAAGTGGCCGTGGTCAACGGCGCCAAGCGCTTCGCCGAGGTCTGCGAACAGGTCAAGGCCGGCAAGTCGCCGTACCACTTCATCGAGTTCATGGCCTGCCCGGGCGGCTGCGTCATGGGCGGCGGCCAGCCCATCCTGCCCACGGTGCTCGAGTCCATGAACAACGCCACGACCAGGTTCTACGCCGCCATGAAAAAACGGCTCGCCCTGTACAACACCCAAAAAGCCTAAGGGGGACATCCTATGTCGCTTACCAGCTTCACCCGGCGCGGCTTTCTCAAGACGGCTTGCCTGCTGTCCGGCGGGGTGCTTATCAGCCTGCGCCTGACCGGCAAGGCCGTGGCCGCGGCCAAGCAGCTCAAGGAATACATGCTCGACCGTGTGGGCAGCGTCTACGCCGCCGATGCGAAATTCAAGATCCGGGCCTCCCAGGACAACGCCCAAGTCATCACGCTCTACAAAAAGTTCCTCCACGAGCCCCTGTCCCATGAATCCGAACATCTGCTCCACACCTCCTGGGTGGACCGTTCCAAGGACCTGGCGGCGCTCAAGGCCAAAGGCGCCTATCCCACGCCCAGGATGAAGGAATTCGCCGGCACCACCTATCCCTACGAATAGCCCGTCCCCGGGCGAGCCGACCGGACCGGCGGCAAGGGTACGCCTGACCCCAAGGTCCACGGCCTCGCCCCAGTTGCGCCGGGGGCATCACCTCCGGCGGCCAAAGGGCTACGCCCTTCGGAATACCTTCATGATTTTCGATGGGTGTGCTGCGCGCTTTCGGTTACGGCCTGGCGCCTGGCATGTGCGCCGTGGGCTCGGCTTGCGTGCGCCGACGACCGTCGGGCATTGGACTGCGGGTACCTGTCGTGCGCCGCTCTTGTACCGCTCCAATAGTTATTAAAACTAAATATTATGACAAAAAAACTACCGCCCGCAGCATGCTGCTGGCCGCGCGCGTGGTCTGCGACCTCTGGCGCATCGGGATAATGCCCGGCCACACGGCATCACGAAAAATTGCACCAGAAAATTGCCACCCGCTTTACTTATGTTACGTTCTTGTTTATGGCCTTTCCTTCTCAAGAAAAAGAACCACGATTGGTTGTGATATTTCCAAGATGTCCAGGCGCCTTTTACGGCCGCGTTGGCTGGCGTCAGCTGTGCCGTGCAACAGTCCTTTGACCGGCGGATTCCAGGGTGCCACGTCTTGTGCGGCCATACGCACCCGGGAGTCATGGCGGTCTTCCGGCGGATGAGAAACCGCCTTGCGCCTCCTGTCAGTAACCACCGGCCTGACCCGGATCACGGCGACGCCTACTCATTCCCGTCGCCTGTCCATGACAGGGACATCGCAGTTTTCGAGGTCCTGACCTCTTGTCCTCGGTTCCGCCCTGTTGTTCGGGGGATCGGAGCCCAAGACGCCATACGTCCGTTTGCGTGCCGGGAGGCCTTGTTGCTCCCGACCGGGCCGGTCGCCGTCTCGCCACACGGCCTTCGGTCCGCCCTGCCGTTACGGGGAAACGGCCGGGCCTGACGTACGGCCAAAAGGTCCGGGCCTTTGGCCCTGGTGCGCACCCGTGACCCGTAACCGCAACCTGAGGAAGGAAGGAGAGATGCGACGTTTAGCCTTGTTTGTTCTGATGGCCGCCCTGCTGGCGGTCACAGCCGGAGTTGCCCGGGCCGACACCGAGGTCAAGATCACCGGCGACTCCCGCGTTTACGGGGACTTTTTCACCGGGCATAACTTCACCGGGAAAAGCAACCCCGGCTGGACGTCCAACACGCCGACCTGGTCCAATGCCGGCGCCAAGTCCGAAGAAAAATTCGTCGTCTGGCAGCGTATCCGCGTCCAAAGCGACTTCAAGGCCGGCAAGGACGTGAAGTTCCGCCTGTCCGTCAAGGTGGACGACACCTGGGGCCACGGCACTTATACCGCCGCCAATCCCACCAACGCCGTCCAGGTGTACAAGGCCTATCTCCAGTTCAAATGGCCGGGCACCGACACACAGATCACCGCCGGCTTGCAACCCCTATCCTTTCCCCAGACCCCGGCCTTTTTCGACAGCCTGCTGTTTGCCGACTTCGCCTCGGCCTTTGTGGTCGCAGGCCAGATCATGCCCGACACCCTGGGCTACACCGTCGGCTTCGCCCGCATGCTCGACACCAACCAGACCTTCGACACCGCCAACCAGGTGGGCGATGAGCTGGATTTCTATTTCCTGACCCTGCCCATCACCGTGAGCGGGTTCAAGGCCACTCCCTGGACGGTGGTCGGCGTGGCCGGGAAATATACCGGCTACTACACGGCGTATGCCTCGTCGTTCGCCCATGCCAACTATGCCGAGGACCTCTTGTCCGGCGGCACACTGCTCGGCTCCCGACATTGGAAAAACAACCAGCAGCCCTATATCTGGGCAGGCAGCACCTTCGAGCTCACCGCCCTGGACCCGGTGCGTTTTTATGCCGACATCATGTACGGCTCGGGCGCCTTCGCCGACCGCAAACGCAGCCAGCGCCACGGCTGGTTCATCGACGCCGCCGCCGAGTACACCGGCTGGACCTGGGCCAAGCCCCAGCTCTTCGGCTGGTGGTCCACCGGCGAGGACGGCTCCACCAGCAACGGTTCCGAGCGCATCGCCCACACCCGCCCCAACTGGGGTCCGGGAAATTCCTTCCTGTTCGACGACGGCCAGGTGTACGGCCGCAACGGTGAAATGGGCATTGATCCGGCCGGCACCTGGGGCCTGGCCGCGTCCCTGGACAAGATCTCCTATATGCCGCGCCTGAGCCACCGCGTGACCGTGGCCTACACCCGCGGCACCAACTCGCCCACGGCCATCCGCGACCTCAACAACGCCCTCGGCAGCTCCAACCCCTACTTCATCCTGGGCCGCAACCTGACCTGGAACGAATACGCCGTGGGCGTCAACTTCGACACCACCTACAACCTCTACGAAAACCTCAATATCCTGATCGAAACCGGCTGGGCTCGCGGCCATTTCCAGAAGAGCGCCTGGGCCAGCACCTGGGGCAACGATCTGGTCAACCGGGCCAACAACAACGACGCCTGGAAGGTCGCCTTCGGCTTCACCTACAAGTTCTAGCCGCGCTCCGACCGCCTGCCTGTAACGTGAAACGGCCGTCTCCTTCGGGAGGCGGCCGTTTTGTCATCCGGCACTTCGAAACGGCACCGGGACCGTCACAGCCCCCGTTTCCCCAGAACCACCTGAAGCCGTGCCGGGATTCCAAAACGCAGCCCCTTGGCCGCCGGAGGCGTCTCCTCTCCCCCCCAACCCCCGCCCACATGAACGCCTTTTCATGCGCGTACGGTTGCTTCCGGCGGTCTTGGTGGCTAGAGGGAGTGGCATCCGCCTGCCTGGCGCCCGGCCTTTAACCAGGAGTTCCGCTTATGCCCGCTGCCAAGGGGCACTTTCTTCACGATCTGTGGGTGCTGACCAAGCCGTACTGGAAAAGCGAGGAGCGCTTCAAATCCGGAATCCTCCTCGCCGTCATCGTCGGCATGAGCCTCGGCATCGTCTATCTGAACGTGCTGTTCAACGAATGGAACAACCTGTTTTACAACTCGCTGCAAAACAAGGACTTGCAGGCCTTTTTCCGGCTGTTCGGCCGGTTCGCCATCCTGGCCACGTTTTTTATCGTCGTGGCCGTCTACCAGATCTACTTGCGCCAGATGCTGCAAATCCGCTGGCGGCGCTGGCTGACCGACCGCTACGTCGGCCGCTGGCTGGCCGGACAGGCGTATTACCGCCTGCGCTTCGAGGAAGGCCTCACCGACAACCCGGACCAGCGTATCAGCGAGGATATCGCCGGCTTCGTCGAACAGACCTTGAGCCTGACCCTGGGCCTGCTCGAAGCCGTCGTGTCCCTGGTCTCCTTCTCCGTGATCCTCTGGGAGCTCTCGGGCGACATCACCTTTTTCAACCTGCCCATTCCCGGCTCCATGCTCTGGGCGGCCGTGCTCTACGCCGGATTCGGGTCGGTGCTCACCCACGTCATCGGGCGACCGCTCATCCGCCTCAACTTCTTTCAGCAGCGCTACGAAGCGGATTTCCGTTTCAACCTGGTGCGGGTGCGGGAAAACGCCGAGGCCATCGGCCTTTACGGCGGCGAAGAAGAGGAATCCCGGGGTCTGGCCGGACGTTTCGGTCATGTGGTGGCCAACTGGTGGGGCATCATGCGCCGCCAGAAGCGCCTGACCTGGTTTTCGGCCGGCTATTCCCAGGCAGCCGTCATTTTTCCCTTTCTCGTGGCCGCGCCGCGCTATTTCTCCGGCGCCATCCAGCTTGGCGGGCTCATGCAGACCGTATCGGCCTTTGCCCATGTCCAGTCGTCCCTCTCCTGGTTCGTGGACGCCTACACCAGGCTCGCCCAGTGGAAGGCGACCGTGGACCGGTTGACCGGCTTTTCCGCCGCCCTGGCCGACCTGGAATCCAAGCGCGACCAGGGGCTCAGCCGGTCCCTGTCCCCGGACGGCCAGGGACTCAGCCTGACCGGGTTGACCCTGGGCCTGCCCGACGGCCGGTTGCTGCTCGGCGGCGAGAACCTGAGCGTGGCCCCGGGCGGCCGGGTCATGCTGGCCGGCCCCTCGGGCTGCGGCAAATCCACCCTGTTTCGGGCCATGGGCGGGCTGTGGCCCTATTGCCAGGGCCGCTTCGACCTGCCGGCCGAGGCAAGGGCCCTGTTTTTGCCCCAGCGCCCCTACCTGCCCATCGCGCCCCTGGCCGGCGCCGTGACCTACCCCGATCCGGCCACGGCCTACGGCGAGGACGCTATCCGGACCGCCCTGGCCGATTGCGGCCTGGCCCACCTGGGCGACCGGCTCGGCGAGGAACGCCACTGGTCCCAGGAGCTGTCCCCGGGCGAACAGCAACGTCTGGCCTTTGCCCGGGCCCTGCTCCTCAAACCGCGCTGGTTGTTTGGCGACGAGGCCACCTCGGCCCTGGACGAAGCCTCAGAGCAGCACCTGTTCGCCCTGCTGCGCGAGCGCCTGCCGGACACCGGGCTCGTCAGCATCGCCCACCGGCCGGCCTTGTCCCGCTTCCACCAACAGATCATCCGGTTCGTCCCGACCGGACAGCCGCAAGGCCCGGCCTACCGTCTGGAACCGGCCCTGGCCGCCGCGACCGGAAGCGCGTCCTGATGCCCACCCTGGCCAATCTCGACCTGTTCGCCCAGGCGTCCCTCGCCATCGTGTTCGAGGCCTTGCCGTTTTTGCTGCTCGGCTCGGTGGCCTCGGGCCTGGTCGAGGCGTTCGTGCCGCGCGAAAAGGTCGAGCGGTATCTGCCCAAGGGGCGCTTGCCGGCCACGCTGTTCGGCCTGGCCCTGGGCGCGGCCACGCCGTGTTGCGAGTGCGGCGTGGTGTTTCTCACCCGGCGGCTGTTGGCCAAGGGCGTCCCGCCGGGCGCCGGGCTGGCCTTCATGCTGGCCGCGCCGGTGGTCAATCCGGTCTCCATCGCCGCCACGCTGGTGGCCTTCCGGGGCGATCCGACCATGGCCGTGTGGCGCTGCGTCATGGTCGCCCTGGCGGCCGGCATCGTGGGCTACTGGGCCGGCGGCCGGCGCGGCGAAACCCTGATCAAGCCTCTGCTCGGCCTGGAGCCGACCTGTGGCTGCGGCCATGACCATGACCACAGCCACCACCATGGCCCTCCCCACGCCCATTCAGGCAACGGAAGCGCGCCCAAGCCCCTGTTCGGCTCCCTGGCCGAGGCCGTGCCGGTGGCGACCCTGCGCCCGAGTCTGGCCAAACGGACGGAAACGGCCCTGCGCCACGCCATGGCCGACTTCCTGGACATGGCCAAGGTGCTCGTGTTCGGGGCCATGGTGGCGGCGGCCTTCAAGGCCTACGTGCCGACTCCGGTGATCCTGGCCCTGGAAGAACACCTGTGGCTGGCCATCCCGGGACTCATGGTCCTGGCCGTGGTCCTGTCCTTGTGCTCCCAGGCCGACGCCTTCGTGGCCGCGTCGTTCACGAGCTTTCCCGAGCCGGCCCGGCTGGCCTTTCTGGCCATGGGCCCCATGCTCGATCTCAAGCTCTTTCTCATGTGGCGGCAGGTGTTTGAGCCCCGACTGGTGCGGGTGTTGCTGGTCGTGCCGGCGGCGGTGGTCCTTGCGGCCTGCGCCGTGCTGGGCTTTTTGTGGCCGGGAGGTGGCGCATGAACGTGCGCGCCGGAGTTGCGGCGCTGTGGCGCCGGCTGGACGGCCTGGCCATGGCCGCTCTGGCCGGCTTTCTCGGCTGGCTGGTCCTGGCCGGCAACTACTGGATGTATCTCAACCCCAAGTTCAAACCCGTGACGGGCGGCGCCGCCGTCGTCCTGGCCGTGCTCGGCCTGTACGCCGTGTGGCGGCCGGTGACGCGGCCGAGCCGTGGCCGGGGGCTGTGCTACCTGGCCCTCACGGTCATGATCGGCCTCAGCGAAGGCGGCACCCAGGCCCTATCCCGGGTCGTGGACAGCGATCCGTTCGCGGCCTGTCCGGTGCCGTTCGACCAGCCGGCGGCCACGCCGGTGCCGAGCCGCCTGACCGTCGGCGGCACGGACTACGTGCCCATCAATACCGGCGAGCTCTACGACATCGCCGCCCAGGGCCACGGCCCGGCCTTTGACCGGCCCTACGCCATGCGCGGCTTCGCCTCCCGCGACCCGAACCTCGATGCCAAGGGCGAATTCGTGCTCTACCGCCTGGCGGTCTGGTGCTGTTTCGCCGATGCCACGGCCGTGGGGTTCCGGGTCAAGGTGCCGGAGGGAGCGCCCTTGCCCGCGGCCGGAACCTGGCTTGTGGCCTACGGCCGGCTCGTCGCCGCGCCCCCAGGGGAAGACAAGGAATACATGCTGCCCAAGATGGCCTTTTCCTCGATCGCGCCCATGGCGCTCTTTGCGGTCGAGCACCTGGAAACGGCCGAGTTCACGCCCGAGGAAGCAGCCATGTTCCAATGGCACGACAAGGAGCCGTACGCTTTCTGAGCCCGCTGCCCGCAACGCTTGGCCGCATCGGCCGGCCGGGCAACGCCGGCGCCCCGGGCCTCACCCCGCCCAGGGCAATCGGATGTGAAACTTCGTGCCCACGCCGGGCTCGGAAGTAAGTTCGATGGTGCCCCGATGTTTTTTCACCACGTCGTGGGCGATGAAAAGCCCAAGCCCCGTTCCCTTGAGGCCCTTGGAGGAGAAAAACAGCGTGAAGGCCTTCTCGCGCGACTCCTGGCTCATGCCCATGCCGTTGTCCGTGATGTCGAAGACCACGGCCGCATCCGTGGCCGTGACCGAAAAGCTGATGGCGTGGGACGGCTTGCTCGTGTCGGCCACGCAGGCGTCGATGGCGTTTTCCAGGATGTTGACCAGGGCGGCCGACAGATTGGCCGTGTCCAGGGCGGCCTCGCCCAGGTTCTCGGGGATGTCGGAGGTAAAGGCGATATGCTCCCGGGCGGCCTTGGGCTCCACGACCTGGGCCACGTTTTTGGCCAGATGCGACACCTCCACCGGTTCGCCCACCATGTCCCGGGACTTGGCGTAATAGAGCACGTTGAGCATCAGGTTGCGCACCCGGCCGACCAACGCCTTGATGGTGTCGGCCGCGTCCACGATCCGGGTCTGGTCGCTACGTTTGATGCCTGATTCCAGGCGGTAGACCCCGCCCTCCAGGGCGGTCAGCATGCCCTTGACCCCGTGGGAGATGGACCCCAGCATGAGCCCCAGGGACGTGAGATGGTCCTGGAGTTCGCGGATCTGGGTGATGTCCGTGGAAAGGGCCATGACCTCGACGACCTCACCCGTGGCGTTGCGGATGGGGGCCGAGTAGGTGAGCACGTTTTTGGCCTGGCCGTCCAGGCAGGTGACCACGGCCTCCAGGCTGTGGGGCTCGCCGTCGGCAAAGGTGGCGTCCACCGGACAATCCGGGCAGGGCTCGTCGCGGTGGCGGAAAATCTTGTGGCACAGCTGGCCCACGCCCTCGCCGAAATCGGTCTTGTAAAGGGTATTGTTGGCCACCACCCGGTAGTCGCGGTCGCGCACGGCGATGTAACACGGCGTGGCTTCGAACAGATCCATGTACTTCTGCTGGGTGACGCGCAGTTCTTCCTGGAGCCGCTTGATTTCGCTGACGTCGACCGCCATCTCCAGCACCAGCTCCACCTTGCCGTCGGTGGCGGCGATGGGCGAGGTGTGGACCATGACCGGCAGTTCGGTGCCGTTTTTGCAAACCATGGTCTCGCGCGAGCGCTGGCCCTTGCCGGTCTCGAAGGTCTTCCAGACCGGGCCGTCGAAGCCGCGAAGCGCCTGGCCGACGTAGACCTCCCAGCTGTGGTGCCCGACCATGTCGCCGAGCCGTTCCTTGTAGAGCTGGTTGGTGGCCACCACCTCCAGGGAGCGGTTGTGCACGGCCACGAAGCAGGGCATTTCGTTGAAATAGCCGGCCCCGCCGCCGAAATCGGCCGACAGACCCGAAATGGCCTGGCACATGGTCTCGACCATCTGGCCGGCGGCGAGTTGGCGCTCCAGTTCCACCACCCGACTGGACTTCTCGTGCACGAGTTTTTCCAGATTCTCGGTGTACCGGCGCAGCTCCCGGCGCATAGCCAGCTTCTCGTCGATGCGTTTGAGCGCCGCATCCAGGATGTCGTGATTGATGGGCTTGGTGACGAAGTCCGCCGCCTCGTATTGCAGGCAGCTGATCGCCAGGTCCATGTCCCCGTGGCCCGAGATCATGACCACTTCCGTGTCCGGGGACCGGGCCTTGATGCGCTTCAAAAGCTCCAGGCCGTCCATGACCGGCATCTTGATGTCGGTCAGAACAATGGAAGGCTTGACCGTATCGAAGACTTCCAGGGCTTTTTTGCCGTTTTCGGCCGCATGCACTTCATAGCCGAGATCGGACAGAAACAGCCCCAGAAAGCGGCGGATGTCTTCCTCGTCGTCGACGAGCAGCAGGCGTTCGCTCATGGCCGAAAGTCCCGCGTATGGCGGCCCCGGACCGGTGTCTGACCGATCCGGGGCCGGTCTGGGCGGCGATTACCGCCTAGGAACCGATGGTTTCCCGCACCAGGGCCAGCAGTTCGGCCGGTTCAAACGGTTTGCTCAAACTCCCCACGGCCGTGGGAATCACGTATTTGAGCCCCACATGGCCGGTGATGACGATGATGGGGATGTTCGCCTGGGTCTTGCTGCGCGACAGGGCCCGGTTGAACCAGGGGCCGGTCCGCTCCGGCATCTCGATGTCCAGGGTGATGAGGTCCGGCGTGTTGACGGCCAGCACTTCCAGGGCCTTTTCCCCGTTTTCGGCGGTCAGGGTGTCGTAGCCGTTATCGGACAGCAAGGTCTCCAGGTAGTCCCGGATATTGGGATCGTCGTCCACGATGAGAATGGTCTTGGGCATGTTCCCGTTCTCCTTTTGCGTCCCGGCCGGGGATCAAGCCTCGGCCGCCTGGGGCAGCTTGTCGGGGCGGTTGACGCTGATCACCGGGCAGGAAGCCCGCACGATGACCTGTTCCAGGGTGCTGCCGAACGGCTTCTCGTCGGGATCGACATCCCGGGAATGGTGGGCAAGCACAATGAGGTCGGCTTGACGTTCCCGGGCGAACTTGACGATCTCGACATACGGCGTGCCTTCCCATACCTCGGAAGTATAGCGTTTGAAATCACCGAGTTTGACCGCATAGTCGTGATGCAGGCGGCGCCTGGCCTCGGCGAGCTTGGTCTCGATGCCGTCCTGGGTGAGTGCAATGGCCGACTGGAAGCGGTTGAGGTCCACGCAGTTGAAAAGATGCAATTCGCCGTCCACGGCCTTGGCCACGGTGACGGCGAACTGAAAGGCCGACTCCGACGCCTTGGAAAAATCCGTGGCAAAGACGATGTTGGAAAACCCGCCCCAGAACGAGGCCGACGGCCGGCCCACGGTCAGGACCGGACATTTGGCCGACTTGGCCACCTTGCGGTGGGCGGAGCCGATGACGCCCCGCTTGTAAAAGCCGGCCTCGGCCCCCTGGCCTGGGGCGCACAGGACGATCATGTCCACATCCTTGGCCCGGGCGATGCGCAGGATTTCCCGGCTCGGCACGCCCACGGCGATTTCGACCGAAGCGTTGGGGCAGCCGGCGAGCTGCTTGGCATAGGTCGTGCGCAGCTCTTCGGCCACGCCTTCCAGATATTCCGCGTCGGCATCGACTTCCTCGCCGGTGCGGGTGTCGATGACCAGGGAGCTGTCGCCCTTGCCGGGAATGCCAAGGACATGGAACAGGATGAGCTCTGCGCCGTATTGGCGCGCCATGTCGAAGGCCACCCGGGCGGCGCTGTCGCATTCCGGCGAGCCCGAGGTCGCAAACAGTATTTTATCGAACATTCCTGACCCCCATGGGACGTGAGAGGTGCTTGGATCGTTGCCTGGACAATCCGCGAGCTATGCCTCGTCCTGGCCTTCCTCTTTGGGCTTCAGGTGATCGGGCACGATCACCATCTTGATGAGCAGCGGCTTGAGGAAGCTCCAGTCGATGCCGATCCTGTACTCTTCCTCCAGGTCGCGGATGGCGTCCCAGCAGTTGTGGCAGGGCGCGATGACGAGCTTGGCCCCGGTGGACAGGATCTGGTCGCGCTTGGTTAAAAGCGCCTTGTTGCGCATGGGCCGGAATTTGCCGATGCCGTTGAATCCGCCACCACCGCCGCAGCAGTAGTTGTATTCCTTGTTGGGGGTCATCTCGCGCAGGTAGCCCGGCTCGACCAGATAGGACAGGATCTCCCGGGCGGTCTCGGCCAAGCCCCAGTTGCGAATGTAGTTGCACGAATCCTGGTAGGTGACCGGCACCTTGAGGCGCTTGGCCGGGTCGATCTTGAGCTTGCCCGTACGCAACGCCTCGGCCACCCACTGGACATAGTGGATGTACGGCGCCGGCGGCTGCCCGTCGGACCGGCCGGCCCAGTAGGGACCCTCGACAACCGTGGCCCGGTGGGCGTGGCCGCACTCGGTGCCGATGACCCGCTTTGGCTTCAGGCGCTCGATGGCCGAGTAGACGTTTTGCACTTGCAGCTTGCAGGCTTCCCAGTCACCGGCGAACATGGCCAGGCTCGTCTGTTCCCAGCCCTCGGAAGGCACGGTCCAGTTCTCGCCGGCGATGTGGAACAGGATGGCCGCCTCGGCCAGATCCTCGGGGTAGTGCTTGGGCTCGCGGGCATTGCACGTGTACATGATGTCCGCGCCTTCCTTGTCCACCGGAATCTCGAGCCCGGGCCAGTCGTCCTGCTGCTCCTCGGCCATCCATTCGCAGGTCTCGACCCAGTCCTCGGTGGTCACGTCCATCTGGGCCCGGTAGACCCGGTGCATGCCGGCGCCGATCTTGAGCTCCCATGGCACGAAGCCCTGGGAATAGAGCAGGCCGCGCAGGTAGCCCATCATGATGCCGATGTCGATGCCATGGGGGCAGAACATGGCGCAGCGGTTGCAGCAAGTGCACTGGGACCAGGCCACTTCCATGCAGTGCCGCATGAAGGCGTTGTCCACGTCGCCCTTGCGGCGAATGATCTCGCCCAGGGTCGAATGGATCTTGTACGACGGCACCTGGGTCGGCACCCGGTCGTTGACCAGGTACAGGAAGCAGGAGTCCGCGCACAGCCCGCACCGGGCGCAGACATCGAGCCAGGTGCGCATGCGCGATTTGCAGGTTTTCTGGATGCTGGACCACAATTTTTCGCGGTCCACCTCCAGCGAGAGCATTTCCTCGTAGTATTTCGTGCCGCGAGTATCGGACAGCAGGGCCTTCAAGTCCTCTTCCGTATTGACCGGGCGCTTGTTGCAATAAATCCCTTCAGGCATGATGTCTCACTCCTTGGCGCTTCCGCCGGCCGTTTCTACCAGACGATGCCGCGGCCGCGCTGTCCGCCGCGCTTGACCCCGAAGTCCACGCCGAGCTGGGCCCGGGAGCAGAAAAACAGCACCACGTGGGACAGCTTGGTGAACGGGATGGCAATGAGCCAGATCTCGCCGGTGATGACGTGGGCGAGCAGCCAGCCGCTTCCCTCACCGGCCTGGTGAGCGGCCACGAAGCCGGTGAGAAGCGGCGCCAGGCTGATGGCCATGACCCAGAGGTCATGGGGCGTGGTGATGATGCGCACCTCGGGCAGGGCGAAGCGGCGCAGCAGGATGAACACCCCGGCGGCGATGGCCAGGATGGTGAGCGCATCGGCCAGCCCGGCGGGCAAGGTCGGCCAGGACAGGCCAAAGCGTTCGCGCACCAGCACCACGTGGGCGTACAGGAACAGCGGCACGAGCACGAGCCCGATGTGCATGAACAAAAACGCGGTGGCGAACACCGGCTTGACCCGCCAGCTGCGCGAGCCGTAGGGGGTCAGCCAATGAAACACGGACTTGAGCGCGCCCCGTATGGCCAGATCGCGCCGGTAGCCGTAGGGCACGCGGTCGAGCTGCCAGTTGAGGCCCTTGACGTATTTGACGACGCGGACAATGCAGCCGATGCCGAAGATGGCGAACGACAGCCACAGCATCGGACCGGTCAGGAATGCGTACATGAGGTGGTCTCCTTCTTGCCCGGGGTGAAAGCGCCTAGTAGCGACGCTTGCGCTCTTCCTTGTCGGTCAGGAAGTGCCAGAAACCGACAAAGCAGACGAGCACCACGGCCATGAGCACATAGGTGATGCTCTTGTTGTGCAGCATCAGATCTTGCAACGTATCGAACATGGTCTTTCTCCGCTCGGGTTAGTGGGAGGAATCCTTGTAGGCCGGGTGGACAAAAAAGATCGGCATCCGGGTGACGATGAACCGGAAGGCCAGCACGCCGACCGTGACCACGAACACCGAGATGATGATCTCGCCCAGGCTCGGGAAATAGCGGTCGGCGCTCGGCAACTGCCAGTTGAACGCGACCAGGCTCACGTCGAACCGGTTGAGCACGATGCCGAGCACGGTCCACGGACCGGCGATGCGCACCAGGCGCAGGTTCCGGTCGCGGTAGCCCACGGCGTAGCAGTAGCAGGGCAAGGCCACGAAGCCGATGACCTCGAACAGCCACCAGGCGCCGTAACCCGTGAACAGGTAGTGCCAGCGGTTGTCCATGGCCAGGCCCAGAAGCTTCATGGCCAGGTAACCGGCCATGATCCAGGCCGCACCCTTGGCAAAGGCGAGCTGCAGGTTCTCGTAGCCGGCGTTGTATGCGGCATCCATCATCTGATGGAAGTTCCTGTGCGACAGCATGCCCTCGGTGATGACCATGGACAGGCCGGCGAACATGCTCGACAGGAAGAACAGCAGCGGCAGGTACGGGGTGTACCACAGCGGATGGAGCTTGGACGGGGCGATGAGGTACAGGGCGCCAAGCGAGCTCTGGTGCAGGGTGGACAGGATGACGCCGAGGATGGTCAGCCCCATGGTCAGCTTGACCAGGAGGCCCCGGTACTTGTCGAAACCGCCCTTCCACTCCAGGGCGGCGGGCAGGGATTCGAGGAAAAGCACCGTCAGGTAGATGAACACGCACAGGCCGACCTCGAACAGAATCGACGTGGTGCCCTGTTGGTAGAAGATCGGATAGACCAGCCGCCACGGACGGCCCACGTCGTAGTGCAGGGCGAAGACCACCAGGGCATAGCCCAAAAAGGCGGTCAAAATGGCCGGGCGCACGCCCGGGTGGAACTTCTTGAACCCGAAGATGTAGCAGGCGGCCGAAGTGGTGTAGCCGCCGGCGGCCAAGGCCACGCCGCACAACAGGTCGAAGCCGATCCAGATGCCCCAGGGATTGTTGTCCGAGAGGTTGGTCACCGACCCGAGGCCCATGGTGAAGCGCATGATGGTGACAACGATGCCGGCGGCCAGGATGATCCCGGCGATGATGTTGCCCGGCGTGAACAGGGAACCGCCCGTTTTCCGGTTTTCGGTCGACATTACGCGTCCTCCCCGCCTTCGGCTTGTTTGGCGGCGGCCTCCAGGGCCTTTTTGACCTCGACCTCGATGCGGCGCTTGTTCGCCACTTCGGTCTTGGCCAGCTCCTCGGCCAGTTTGGCCTCGGCATCGGCGCTCGCCTTGGCGATGGCCGCTTCGACAGCCGCCTTCTTCTCTTCCTCGGCGATCTTTTCCTTGCGCTTGCTGATGGCATAAAGCCCCGTCAGCAGCACCGGCCACACGCCGGCCACGGCCGGCACGGCGGCCAGGGCGCCGCTGGTCAGCTCGGGCGCCGAGGCCGTGCCCAGATGCTCGTCCATGCCGAGCGCGGCAAAGGACGGCTTGGGCGCCAGATAGATCCAGCTCGTGCCGCCCATCTCGCGCTCGCCGTAGACATGCTCCACGTAGCGGCCCGGATTGGCGCCGATGCGGTCCCAGGCAATGTTCAAAAGTTCCCGGCGCTTGCCGAAAACCAACGCTTCCTTGGGACAGGCCTCCACGCAGCCCGGGAGTTTGCCTTCGAGCAGGCGCGGCTGGCACAGGGTGCATTTCATGACCCGGGGCGAAAGCGCCTTGTCGTATTCGTAGGTCGGGATGTTGAACGGACAGGCCACGATGCAGTAGCGGCAGCCCACGCAGACCGAGGGGTCGTAGACCACGGCCCCGGTCTCGGTCTTCTTGAAGGCGTGCACGAAACAGGCCGAGGCGCAGGCCGGTTCCAGACAGTGGTTGCACTGGATCTTGCGGAAGACCGGCGGCTTGCCGGCCTCGGGCAGATACTTGTTGACCACGGTATAGGTCTTGGCGTCGGTGCGCCGCTTGGTTTCGAGCACGGTCAAGTCGTCAAAGGGTTTGGCGGGCTTGGGCAGCTCGTTGACCTGGTTGCAGGCCGCCTCGCATTTACGGCAGCCGATGCAGCGGGTGGCGTCAAAAAGCACTCCACCCACGTTCGGCAGGCCCGTGACATCGGCCGCGGAAGAGGCCCGGGCCTTGGACACGCCCGCGCTCAGGCTCAGGCCGGTCGCGCCCAGAAGGCCCAGAAAGTGTCTTCGTTTCATCGTATCGAGACCTCGACTGGTTTGGGTCCTAGTGCTTCTTTTCCTTGTGGCAACCGGTGCAGTCCGTGGCCTTGGGCACGGGCTTGGCGCCGGCGTCCTTGCTCGCCACCTTGCCTTCGATGCCCATGGCCGTATGGCAACCCATGCACTGGGTATGGAAGGCGGCCTTGAGCGCCGGACGGCTCTGGCCCGGGGTTTCCACGGCCGGATGGCAGTTGCCGCAACGCGGCGGCGTCTTGCTGGCCGGGCTCATATGGTGGCAGCCCTGGCACACGGCGGCATCGCCCGCGTGGAAGGCGCCGGCCAGCTTGGAGTCCTTCATGCCGGCCAGCAGGGACTGGACAATGGCCCGGTGGGGCAGGATCGAGGGGTCATAGTCCTTGGACAGGGACCCGATGGTCACGGTCTCGGGAATGTCCTCGGCCGGGAAGGTGGCGGTGACGTCGCGCTTGGCGGCCAGCAGCTTGCCGGCCAGATCGGCCGCGGCGGCTTCGGTATCCTTGCCCTTGGGCCTGGCCAGAAGCGTCACTTCGGCCTGGGCCAGATCACCGGTCGGGGTCACGTGGCAGGAGGCGCAGGCGGCCTTGTCGCCCACACCCTTTTTTATGTGGCCGTGGCAACCGGCGCACTCGGGGCGCTGCTGCTGCTTGGCGTGGCAACCGGCGCAGCTGCGGGTGGCGTCGGTGGCGTGCATGGCCTGGGCCAGGGGCACATACCCGCCCTCCTTGGCCCCGGACACGGTGTGGCAGGCGGCCGCGCAGCTGCCCAGGGCGCCGTGGTGGCAGGCCTGGCACGTCTCGCTCTTGGCTTCGTGATATTTGTGGTCAAAGGGAACCGGCGGCATGTTGCGCACCGCCACGGGCTTGCCGTCCACGCCCATAACCGGCTTTTCGGTCGCTTCCGGGCGCACCATGACCAGATCGGGCTGGCCGCGCTTGATGCGCAGGTCGGCATCGGCCGGCACGCGCTTGCGGGAGGTTTCGGCAATGGCCTTCTGGTCCAGGGGGCCGTGACAGCCGGCGCAGGTGGAGGGGCCGGTGGGGGCGTCCTTGGAGGCGGCGGCCGTGGCCCGGTGGCAGGTCACGCACTCGCCGTGGGCGGCCAGGCGCAGGGAACGGATCTTTTCCGGCTTGCGGCCGGCCACGGTGGTGGTCGCCTCGCCGTGACAGTAGGCGCAGGAACCGGGCACCAGCTCGGGCTTGGCCACGGCGACGGTCTTGCCGGCGGTCTCGTCAAAAACGTGGTGGCAAGCGCCGCACTTGTTCTCGGATTTTTCCTGGGTGGCGGCGTGCCGGAAGTGGAGCCGCTTGTCCACGGTGATGGGCTGCCAGTTGGACGTCACGTCCGGGGTGCCGTTGTGGCAGCCCTTGCACTGCACGTCCTTGGGCCCGGTCTTCTGGCCGGCGGCGGCCATGCTCATATGACAGCCGATGCAGTTGGTGTGGAACGTCTCGCGCAGCGCCTCGGCGGCCATGGGCGTATCGTCGCGCATGAACCCGAGAGAAAGGGTGCCCTCTTTCGAGGACCGGTGGCAGGTGCCGCACTCTTTCTTGTAGAAATCCTTCTGCTTGCCCAAGGCCGCCGTGTGCTTGTCGTGGAGAAAGACCACCTTGGGTTGCGTGAGCGGTCCGTAGGTCCGCATCTCGTCGATGCCGATGATATCGGCCCGCTGCGTCTCGCCCGGCTGCTCCTTGGCCGCGACCAGGCCCGCCGACAACGCGGACAGTCCGCCAAGGCCGCAGATGGCCAGGCAGACCAACAGTTTGTTCATGCGCCGTTTTCCGTTTTTCATACCTTCTTCGACCCTCTGCTTGACGTGTTCGCTTTGGCCCTTCCCCGGTTGGCAATCGTCATCCCGCGCGGCACCTCCCGTGTCACCCGATGTTGCCGGCACAACCCGTTGACTCGCCAGGCGAAAACTGCCCGGTTGACAGCCCCGCCCAAATTTGTCACGAGTTGCAAAAATTACGTGACAATAAAACTAGCGGGTTTTGTGAAAAATGTCACCTAATTTTTCTTTTTCGTGATAAACCAAGGCGGCGGCGTCCGCCATCGACCACCGGAGGTCCTGTTGAGCGGCATTGACCTGGAGCATGTCCTGGATGATACGGGCGAATCCATGCAGCAACACACCACATCCGCCCCGCAGGACACGGGCGAACCCAATTTCCTGACCGTGGAGCAAGTGGGCCGTCTCGACGCGGCCTTCGACGCCTGGGTGGCCAAGGCCAAAGGCAAGCGTTCGGTCATCTCCCGCAACCGGACCCGGCTGGTCTTTCTGCTGTTGCGCTACACCGGCGCCAAGCTCGGCGAGATCCTGGCCCTGGACGACCGCACGGACTTTGTCCTGGCCTACCGCAAGGTGCTGCTCGGCGGCGGCAAGGACGAGGATGCGAGGCCCCGGCGCGAGGTCTACCTGCCCGGAGAACTCCACGCCGAACTCAAGCAGCTGTTGCGCGATCCGGATTACGCCGCCCTGCGCGGCGAGGTGTTCCACCTGGACCAGGGCTACATGCGCCGGGTCATCTACGAGCGGGCCGAGGAATGCGGCCTGCCCAAGCATCTGGCCAATCCCAACACCCTGCGCCGGTCCCGGGCCGTGGAACTGCTCCACAACGGCGTGCCCCTGACCGTGGTCCAGCGCATCCTCGGCCACCAGACCGCCAATTCCACGGCCGCCTTCCTCGACCTGCCCGAAGAGGAACAAAAACGCCTGGAAAAGTATTTTCTGGAACGGGAGAACCGGCGGACCACCGGGGTCAGCAACACGTTTTTCGGCCGGGTGTCGGCCGTGCATCCGGGCGAAATCCAGTCACGGATCGAGATGACAACCCTGGGCGGGCATGTCCTCGTGTCCATCGTGTCCTCGAAAAGCGTGGAGGCCCTGGGGCTGCGCGAAGGCGTGTTCGTCACCGCCCGGCTCAAGGCCCCGGCCGTGGCCCTGAATTCCGCCCGGGACGAACCGCCCAAGTCCGGCGAGAACACGTTTCACGGGGTGGTGGAGCAGGTGCACCGGGGGCGCAACGGCGCCGAGGTGGTGCTCACCCTGGACGACGGCTCCAAGCTGTGCTCCACCATGGGTTTGGACGCCCTGCTCGAAGCCAAGCTCGGTCCCGGCGACGGCGTCTGGGCCACGGCCGACCCATTCTCGATCATTTTGAGCGTGGGCTAGGAAAGAGAAAATGTCCGCATGTTCTGCGGGAAGTAAGGCCTGGGGATCACCCCTTTTCGGGGAGGGTCCAGGAGGGCAGGCATGCCCCTCCCGGCCGCCGGAGACATTTTCATGGTCAACCCGCGACTGACCGCCCTGGCCGGCGCCTTGCCCCGGTTGCTGCACGGCATCCGCTGCTCGCTCATCACCAAGCTGGCCCTCGTCTCGGGTTCGGCGCTCATGCTCTTTTTCTTCCTGTGGTCCTCCCTCAACATCGGCGCCATGAAGACCCTGGCCACCGAGGCCACCATGTCCGACATGGACCGGCTCGGGAACACCATCAACCTCGGCCTGCACTACGCCATGCTGACCTATTCTCCCCAGTCCATCCGGGAGATCATCAAAAACATCGGCACCCAGCAGGGCATCCTCTCCATCCGGGTCTATAACAAGAAAGGCGAGATCAAGTATTCCAACCTGCTCTCCGAGATCGACGAGACCACGGACATCAAGCAGGAAGCCTGCTATGTCTGCCACCGGACGACCCCCCCGCAAACCAATCTGGCCCTGGCCCAACGGACCAGGTTTTTTACCGATTCCTCGGGGCATCCCTGTCTCGGCATCCTGCGGCCCATCGTCAACGAGCCCTCGTGCGCGGGCGATCCCTGCCATGTGCATCCGGCGGACAAAAAAATCCTCGGCCTGCTCGACATCACCGTGTCCCAGGCCGCCAGCGAAGCCAAACTCGCCCGCTACACCGAGATGAATTTCCTGGCCGCCCTGGCCGTGGCCGGCGCCACCTTCTGCATCCTGTTCCTGTTCACCCACCTGCTCGTCAATCGGCCCGTGCGCCGCATGATCCGGGCCACCCGGGCCATTGCCGCCGGCCAGGAATTCACCGGCACCCACGTCACCCAGTCCGACGAGATGGGCGAACTCGGCCGGGCCATCGACACCATGGGCCGCGAGGTCCTCACCAAACAAGCCGAACTCGAACGCCAGAAGGAACGCTACCGCGACCTGTTCGAGCACGTACCCTGCACCATCACGGTCCAGGACAAAAACCTGCGGCTTTTGAGCTACAATCAGGTCTTCGCCGACGAATTCCACGCCACACCGGGCGCATACTGCTACAAGGTCTACAAGGGCCGCACCGCCCCCTGTCCCAACTGTCCGGTCATCCGCTCCTTCGAGGACGGTCTCCCCCATGCCACCGAGGAAATCACCCTGGACAAGGACGGCTCGCCCCGCAATTTCTACGTCAGCACCTCGCCCATGACCGACGAGGCCGGCCGGGTGACCTCGGTGATGGAGATCAGCCTCGACATCACGGACAGCAAGTTCCTGGAAGAGGAACTCGAACGCTCACGCAAGAAATACCAGGCCATTTTCAGCTGCATTCCCTCGGCCCTGTTCGTGCTCGACCGCGACGACCTGACCATCCTCGAATGCAACCCCCGGCCGCGCGGGCTCTACGGCTACGAACCCGGCGAACTGCTCGGCCAAAGCTTTCTGTCCCTGTTCGACGAGCCCGACACGACCCCCTTCGAGGCGGCCATCCGGGCCGAACGGCCCATCGACCGGGTGCGCCACCGCCGCAAAAACGGCCAGTCCTTCTACGCCGCCATCCGGGTGTCCACGGCCGAATATCCGGGCAGCCGGGTCTACCTGGCCTCGGTCACGGACATCACGAGCCGGCTCGAAACCGAACAACAGCTCATCCAGGCAAGCAAAATGGCGACCCTCGGCGAGATGTCGACCAGCGTGGCCCATGAGCTCAACCAGCCCATGACGGTCATCCAGACCATCGCCGACTACCTGCGCCGCAAACTTCGACGCGGCCAGCTCCCGGACCAGGCCGGCCTCACCGAAATGGCCGAGGGCGTAAGCCGCCACATCGCCCGGGCCACGGGCATCATCAACCACATGCGGGAATTCGGCCGCAAAAACGGCCTGACCCGCGAACCCGTGGATCTGGCCACGGTCATCCGGCGCACCTTCGAACTGTTTTCCCAACAGCTCGCCGTGCGCAACATCACCGTGGACTTCGACCTGCCCGACGGCCTGCCCCAGGTCCTGGCCCAGCCCAATCCCCTGGAACAGGTGTTCATGAACCTCTTGCTCAACGCCCGGGACGCCGTGGAAGAGCATTGGGGACCGGCAGCCCGGCCCGGCGACAAACGCATCACCATCAGCACCCGGGTCGAGGAGGGACGGGTGGTGGCCACGGTGGCCGACAACGGTCCGGGCATCGCACCGGAGGTCCTCGGCCGCATTTTCGAGCCGTTTTTCACCACCAAGGAGGTGGGCAAGGGCACCGGACTGGGGCTGTCCATCAGCTACAACATCGTCAAGGACTACGGCGGGGACATTGTGGCCGCATCCGAGCCCGGCCAGGGGGCCCGGTTCCACGTGCGCCTGCCGGTCTGGCCGGACACGGCGGCCTGAGCGGCCGCTCGGGAAGTTTTTCCCTTGCCTGGCCGGGCCTTCCGTTCCATAACGGCGGGGAAACCCCGGACTACCGGCGTGGAGGCAAGCCATGGTCAAGAAGATCCTGATCGTGGACGACGATCCGGATATCGTCAGCTACCTGGAAGACGTCTTCGCCGACGCCGGCTATGCCACGGTCTCGGCCCGCAACGGCCGCCAAGCCCTGGTCGTGCTGGAGTCCGACCCGCCCGACTGCGTCACCCTGGACCTGGAGATGCCGGATATGACCGGGCCCAAATTCAACCGGGCCCTGGCCAAAACCGGTCGCAACATTCCCATCATCGTCATCACCGGCCACCCGGGGCTCAAGTACGTCATCCCCGGAGCCAAGGCGGTCTTCGACAAACCCATCGACCGGGAGGGATTGCTCGCGGCACTGCGTGACATTCTCGGCTAAGGCGCGACCGAAAACGTCCAACAAACCGGAATGGTCGACGATTTGGAATGCACGGTTGGCAGTAGGAACCGTTCACAGCACCACAAAACCAGAAGCGGAACGGTCGGCCCGGTCCGTCCCAGGACCGGAACCGACCAGCCACAGGAGGCGGGCATGGCGAAAAAAATCATGGTGGTCGACGACGATCCGCAGATCATTTCCTATCTGGTCACGCTTTTTTCCGACAACGGCTACGAAACCTGCAGCGCCTCGGATGGCGAAGTGGCCATGGACGTGCTCGAGCGCGAGCATCCTGACTGCATCACCCTGGACCTGGAAATGCCCCACGAGTGGGGTCCCCGGTTCTACCGGAAGTATTCCCAGAAAGAAGCCTATAAGCACATTCCGGTGGTGGTCATAAGCGGCCTGGACGGCCATGACCAGTCCATCCGCAAGGCCGTGGCCGCCATCCGCAAGCCCTTTTCGCCCGAGGCGGTCCTGACCGCCGTCAAAAAGGCCCTGGGCGAATAACCCAACATGCCACAACAGGGGCGGTCCCTGCGGGGTGCCGCCCTTTTTTGCGGCCTCATTTCATACCGCATTTCTAGGTTATTCGAGCGTTCCCCTGCCCCCCGCGCCCCCAGCGGCCGCGTTTCAATCCAGACCGTACTGCTTGAGCTTGCGCCACAAGGTCGTGCGCGGAATGTCGAGAATCTGGGCGGCCAGGCCCTTGTTGTAGCCCGTGCGTTCGAGCACCCGGGCGATGTAGCGCCGTTCCATCTCCTCCAGGGAGGCCAGCCCCTCGCCCTCGACCGAGTCGAAGGAAAGCTGGCGCAGGTCCGCGGGCAGGTCCTTGACGCGCAGGGTCTCGTCCCCGGCCAGGGCCACGCCGCGCTCGATGATGTTTTCAAGCTCGCGGACATTGCCCGGATAGCTGTAGGCGGCCAGGATCTGCAGGGCTTCGGGCTCGATGGCGGTCACGTTCTTGCGGAAGGCCCGGCCGTATTTTTCCAGGAAATGGGCGGCCAGGGGCGCGATGTCCTCCTGGCGCTCGCGCAGGGGGGGCAGGTGGATGGTGACCACGTTGAGGCGGAAAAACAGATCCTCGCGAAAGGCCCCGGCCGTCACCTCGTGCTTGAGGTCCTTGTTGGTGGCGGCCAACAGCCGGATGTCGAGATCGATGGTCCGGGTGCCGCCCACGCGCAGGATGCGGCGCTCCTGGATGGCCCGCAACAGCCGCACCTGCATGGACAGCGGCATTTCCCCGATCTCGTCCAGAAAAACCGTGCCCCCGGCCGCGGATTCGAGCAGGCCGATCTTGGTGGCCGTGGCCCCGGTAAAGGCCCCCTTTTCGTAGCCGAACAGCTCGCTGCTGATGAGCTCCTCGGAAAATCCGCCGCAGTTGAACGACACGAAGGGCCGTTCACTGCGGCCGCTGCGGCGGTGGATGGCCCGGGCCACGAGTTCCTTGCCCGTGCCGCTCTCACCGAGGATGAGCACGTTGCAATCCACCGGCGCCACCTTGTCGATGACGGCAAAGACCCGGCGGATGGAAGGCGCCCCGCCGATAAAGGGCCTGGCATCCTCGGCCCCGCGCAGTTCCTGGCGCAGGCGCAGGTTCTCCCGGCGCAACGCCACCCGTTCCAGGGCCGCGTCGGCCAGATGGCGCACTTCGGCCAGCTTGACCGGCTTTTGCACGTAATGAAACGCCCCGGCCTTGACCGCGGCAATGGCCGTCTCGATGGAACTGTAGCCCGTGATGATGATGACCTCGGTGTCCGGGAAAGCGGACTTGATGGCCGGAATGCAGGCTATGCCGTCGCCGTCGGGGAGCCGCACGTCCAGCAGCACGAGGTCGAAGGGCGCCTCGGCGTGGCGGGCCAGAAAGGTCCGGCTCTCTGTGAAGGCCTCCACCGTGGCGCCGTCCTTGGCCAGGGCGCGGCTCAACCGGTTGCAGACGATGGTTTCGTCATCCACCACGGCGATGCGGGGTTTCACGGCTGGGGCTCCTGGTCGGGCCGGGTCGGGTCCCCGGCGGTCGGGACGGGCGGCAGGCAAATCGTGAAAGCGGCGCCGCCGTCCGCGGGATTGTCCACCTCGATGCAGCCACCATGGTGCTTGGTCAGGGAGTAGGCCACGGCCAGCCCCAGGCCCGTGCCCTTGCCCACGCCCTTGGTGGTGTAAAACGGCTCGAAAATATGGTGCAGCACGTCGGGCGGCACGCCCGGGCCGGTGTCGGCCACGGTGAAGCAGGTGCCGCCGTCGGCCCCGGAAGCGACCTCCAGCCGCACCCGGCCGCCGCGCGGCGTGGCCTGGGCGGCGTTGAGCAGGATGTTGACGAGCACCTGCTGGAGGCTGCGCAGGTCGCCCCGGATGAGCGGCAAGCCGGCCGGCGCCTCCAGACTGAAGGCGATGCCCGCGACCTGCATCTGGTTTTTGACCAGCGACGCGCTGGTGGTGGCCACTTCCGCCGGGTCGAGCGGCACCAGGGGCGGGCGCTCGATGCGTGAAAAATCAAGCAGATTGCGCACGATGTCCGCCGCCCGGTCGGCCTGGCCGGAAATATCGTCCAGCAGCTCCCGGCCCTCGTCGTCGAGGCCTGCGGCGTAATCCTCGCGCAGGGCGTCCACGGTCAGGTTGATGTTGTTGATGGGATTGTTGAGCTCGTGGGCCACGCCGGCCGTGAACGTGCCAAGCGCGGCCATCTTGCTGGCCTGGACCAGATGCTCCTGGTTGGCCTCGATCTGGTGGGCCATGCGGTTGAACGCACCCAAAAGCCCTGAAATCTCGTCGGTCAGATCGGCCCGCATGGGCACCGGCCGAAAATCGCCCTCCCCCACCCGGCGGGTGGTTTCGCGCAACAGGGCCAACGGCCGCAGCACCCGGGTGGACACCAACGCCACCACGGCGATGGTCAGGGCCAGGAAAATGCCGGCAAAGGCGAACGGCACGGCCAGGGATTGCTGGATGGTCTCGTGGATGCGCTGGCGCTTGGCCGACAACAGCCGCGTGGCGAAATCGGTCAGGGCCTTGCCCCGGGCCCGCACGGCCTCGGTCTGCTCCGGGTCCGGCGAACCCGCGTCCTGGAGCCGGGACAACGCCTCCCGGTACGCGGTCAGGTCGTTCAAGAATTCCTTATAGGCCGCGTCGCCGATCTCCCGGTCCATGCCCGAGGTCAGGCCGGCGGCCAGCCGGTCCACGGCGTCGAGATAATCGAGCCCCTCGCGCAGACTGGCCGCGTCGTGGTAGAGGAGGTAGTTTTTCTCGAAGCGCCGCACTTCCAGGATGTCGTTGAGCAGATCTTCCATGCGCTCGCTGACCAGATACCGCTCGCGCAGGGCCGAGAGGCTGCCGATGTGCACGGCGGCCAAAGCCAGCACGGTGAAAAGACTGGCCGCGAACACGAAAATCATTTTGGAACGGATGGTGCGCAACATGCTGTCTGTCCTTGCCGGGGAAGCTTCCCCGCTACCTGTTTTTTCCCCGGGGGAAAAGCATCACCACCGCTCCCGGGCATTGTAAAAGCCCAAGCAACCCCCGTTCCAAGATCAATCCTGCTGATTTACTGGAATTTTTCAGCTTGTTCAAAAAGTAACGTTTCAGCCTGAAACAGCCGGACACCCCTTCCGCCGCCCCTTTTCCAATCTGAAACGCCCGCCCCAAGCCCCCACACCCGATTCTGAAATTATCGTCTTTTATTTCATGCTCTTATCCAGAAAAATCGAATTGGTCCGCCGGTTGCTAAACACCCTGACGGAAAAACACCATGGAACGCATACTGGTCGGCACCTCACCCAGGCAGGGGGCCTCTTCGGCCCTGACCCGCGCCATCTCCCTGGCCAAACGCATCAAGGCCACGGTCCATGTCCTGTTCGTGACCACCCCCGCCGAGGGGGAGATCGCGGGCACGACCGCCGGGACCGCGACCGAGGAACGCCGCCGGCTGCGCCTCATGGTGCAGCAGGCCCAGGAGGAAGGTGTCGGGATCCAATGCTTCATGGCCGAGGGCGACTACGCGGAAGAGGTGGTCCGGTTTGCCCGGGATCGCAAGATCACACTCCTGGTCACAGCGGCGGTCGACGGAGACGGGCGCATATCGGAGCAGGATTCCCAGGCGCAAAAGCGCATCCTGCACGGGATCTCCTGCCGGGTGGAGCTGGTCTCCCCGCGGCGGGAGGAAACCCCAACCCAAGGAAAAGGTTCGGCAACATGATCATTCCCACAACCCTGTACCTGCCCATCGCCGGCAATTCGGTGAACATCCTGGCCATTCTCGGCCTGGGTGGGGGCGTAGGCCTGCTTTCGGGCATCTTCGGTGTCGGCGGCGGGTTCCTCATGACTCCGCTGCTGATGATGTTCGGCATCCCGGCCACCGTGGCCGCGGCCTCGGACTCCAACCAGATCGTCGGGGCCTCGACCTCGGGCACCCTGATCCACCTGCGCCTGGGCAACGTGGACGTCAAAATGGGCCTGCTGCTGCTGGTCGGCGGCGTCATCGGCGGCACCCTCGGCGTCCAGCTCATCAAGATCCTGCGCGCCATGGGCAACGCCGACTTCTGCATCGCCATCACCTACGTGCTCATGCTCGGCGGCGTCGGCTTCTACATGTTTTTCGAGTCCTTGAGCTCCATGCGCAAGGCCAAGTCCAAAGCCCCGAGCAAATCCGCCCCGGGCAAGCCCTCGGCCTATGCCCGGTTCATGGGTTCGCTGCCCTGGCAGATGGATTTTCCCCGCTCGGGCATCCGCCAGTCGGCCCTGACCCCGCTTTTCTTCGGCGGCCTGGTCGGCGTGCTCTCGGCCATCATGGGCGTGGGCGGCGGGTTCATCATGGTCCCGGTCATGGTCTACATGCTGCGCATGCCCATGCACGTGGTCGTGGGCACGAGCCTGTTCCAGGTCCTTTTCACCTGCATCAACGTCACCATCATGCAGTCGGCCGCCAACCACACCGTGGACTTCGTGCTGGCCCTGCTGCTTTTGATCGGTTCGGCCGTCGGCGCCCAGATCGGCGCCCGCCTCGGACGCCGCCTCAAGGGCGACCAGCTCAAGATATACCTTTCCGGCATCGTGTTGCTCGTCATGTTCAAAATGCTCTACGAACTGCTGGCCCGCCCCGACGTGCTGCTGGCCGCCATCGGAGGACACTAGCATGCGCCACGCCCTTTCCTGCGCCATCCTGCTGGCCCTGCTGGCCGTCAATCCCGGCCGGGCCCTGGCCCAGTCCCCGGTGTCCTTCACCGCCAGCCCCCAGGCCATTTCCATCAATGCCCTGTACAACGGCCTGGACCTGACCGTCACCGGCGAGATCCCGGCCGCAAGCCAGGTGGTCGTACGCCTGGCCGGCGAGCCCACCACCTTCACCATGAAGCAAAAGGGCAAGCTCTTCGGCCTGCTGTGGATGAACCTGGACAAGGTGTCCTTCGGCGGCGCGCCCAAGGTCTTCCTGGTGGCGGCCTCGAACGGGGTCCCGGGCGAGACCGTGGCCAAGCTCGGCGTGCCGGGACTGGCCGAGCGCATCACGGTCACGTCCAAGGACACCGACAAGGCCACCCTGCTGGCCGAATTCCTGAAGTACCAAAGATCGGAAAAACTCTACCGGGAAAACGCCGGCACGGTCACTCTCGGCCCGGACAGCGGCGACGTGCGCACGTTTTCGGCCGTGCTCCACGTGCCGTCGCGACTCTCGCCCGGGGCCTATTCCGTGGACGTCCTGGCCGTGAAGGACGGCGCGGTCGTGGGCCAGGGCGCCACCGCCATCGCGGCCTCCTTCACCGGCGCCCCGGCCTTCCTGGCGGACATGGCTTTCGGCCACGGCACCCTGTACGGTATCCTGGCCTCGATCATCGCCATCCTGGGCGGCTTGATCGTCAGCCGGATCTTCCAGGGTTCAAAAAGCGGCGCCCACTAGCGGACGCACGCACAGGAGATGGCCATGGGCGTGTGGGAGCGGATCGGCAAGGCGCTGCACCTGCGCCGGCGGGGCAAGGCCCCGGTGCCCTTCGTGGTGCTCTTCAAAAAATTCAAGAGCGTCCTCGAACGCAACAACCGCATCCTCACGCTCATGGCCGACATGGGCGACAAGCTCGGCGGCGAATACGTCTTCGACCGCCGCTACATCGAATCCGCCTGCGAGGAGCTCTCGGACCAGATCTTCAAGCTCGTCTCCGACCTGTCCATCCTCAACCGCTGCCGCAACGTGCCCTTGTTCGTGGCCTTCGAGGCCGTGCGCCAGGAGATCGCCGACGAACTGGCCGGCCGGCACCATTTTCCCGACACCCCGCCGACCCTGGACCTCGGCGAACTGCGGGCCGACATGGGCGAGGCCGCCGGGGGCAAGTTCGCCATGCTCGGGGAGCTCAAAAACAAGCTCGCCCTGCCCGTGCCCGACGGCTTCGTCATCACCACCGGCGCCTTTGCCCGGTTCATGGCCCGAAACGGCCTGCCCGAGTACATCCGCCAGCAGACCGAACGCCTGGACGCCGACGAGGAAGGCACCATCCGCGAAGTCTCGGCCCTGGTGCGCGAACGCATCCTGGCCGCCACCCTGCCCCGTTCCCTGTCCCGGGGCATCAGCGAAGCCCTGGACGCCCTGGCCAAACGCCTGGGCACCATGCCCACGAGCCTGGCCGTGCGCAGTTCGGCCTGGGACGAGGATGGCGAGACGAGCTTCGCCGGCCAGTACGAAAGCGTCATCGGCGTGCCCCCCAAGGACGTGGCCGAGGCCTTCAAACGCGTGGTGGCCGGGGCCTACGCCCCCGAGGCCTGGCTCTACCGCCGGCGGCGCGGCTTCAAGGAGCACGAGGCGGTCATGGCCGTGGGCTGCCAGGCCATGATCGATTCGGCGGTCAGCGGCGGCATGTACACCTACGCGCCGATGACCCGCAAGGAAGAAGGCATTTTCGTCAGCGCCGCCTGGGGGTTGTGCGCGCCGATCATGGCCGGGGAGATCGAGACCGACTCCTTCCTCATCGCCCGCAAGGCGCCCTTTCCGGTGCTCTCCAGGGAGATCGCCCACAAGACCCAGCGTCTGCTCCTCGTGCCGGGCGGCGGCACGGCCGATGCCGAGGTGCCGGCCCGGATGACCGACACGGCCTGCCTCACCGAGGCCGACCTGTCCCTGCTCGGCGAGGCCGCCCTGTCCCTGGAAAAATATTTCAAGCGCCCCCAGGACGTGGAATGGACCGTGGACGCCCTCGGCCGGCTGTTCATCCTGCAAAGCCGGCCCCTGGTCTTCTCCGGCGACCCGGCCCGGCGCACCGGCGCCATCGACGCCGCCACCCGGGAAGCCGAGGTGGTTTTTTCCGGACGCGGCGACGTGGTCCAGCGCGGCGTGGCCATGGGCAAGGTGTTCGTGGTCCGCGATGACGACGACCTGGACAACTTTCCCTTCGGTGCCATCCTGGTCGCGCGCCAGACCTCGCCGCGCTACTCCCGGGTCATGGCCCGGGCCCAGGGCATTCTCACCGACGTCGGTTCCCCGGCCGGCCACATGGCGACCGTGGCCCGGGAATTCCGCCTGCCCACCATTGTCGGCTGCGGCCTGGCCACAAGCGCCCTCAAAACCGGCGACGAGATCACCGTGGACGCCACCCAGAATGTGGTCTACCGGGGGCTGGTCAAGGAACTGCGCTATTTCGAGCTGACCGAGGAGGCCGTGTACGAGGACTCCTACGAATACCGGCTGCTGCGCCGGCTGCTCAAAAAGATCACGCCGCTGAACCTGGTCGATCCCCACGCCGCGAACTTCACCCCGGCCGCCTGCCGCACCTACCACGACATCACCCGCTACATCCACGAGCAGGCCGTGGCCGAACTCATCGCCCTGAGCGAAAACCGCCAGGGCATCCTCGACGCCGCCGCGCGCAAGCTCCGCTCGCCCTTGCCCCTCAACCTCTCCATCATCGACCTCGACGACGAGGCCACGGGCGACACCGCCGACATCGAGGTCGACCAGCTCGCCTCGGTGCCCCTGCGCGAACTGCTCACAGGCCTGACCGCCTCGGGCATGTGGACCACCGACCCGGTGCCCGTGGACATGGGCAGTTTCATGGCCAGCCTCACCCGCACCCTGGGCGTCGGCGGCCCGGGCTCGGAAAAACTCGGCCGCAACCTGGCCGTGGTCTCCCGGGAGTATCTCAACCTCAACCTGCACCTGGGCTATCATTTCGTCCTGGTCGACGCCTATGTGGGCGAGTCCGTCAACGACAACAGCCTGTATTTCCGCTTCCTCGGCGGGGTCACGGACATCTCCCGCCGGGCCAGGCGGGCGCGCTGCATCGGCAACATCCTGGACCGCAACGATTTCCGCGTGGAACTGCACGGCGACCTGGTGGTCGGCCGACTCAAGAAATGCGACCGGGACGCCATGCGCGCCAAACTGCGCCTGCTCGGCGGTCTGGTGGGGTTCACCCGCCAGCTCGATGTCCGCATGGAACGCGACGGCGATTCGCACTGTTTCGCCGAGGAATTTCTCACCGCCATCAAGCCGGTGCTGGAGGAAAACCATGACGCAGTCTGATACCGCGACCAACGCTTCCCGAAAACGCCGTCTGTTCGTGCTCGACGACGAGCCCATCGTGGTCAAACGCCTCAAGCCCGCTTTCCAGAAGGCCGGTTACGACGTTTCGGTCTTCACGGACAGCGCCGCCGCCCTGGCCGCCTTCGAGGCCCAGCCGGCCGATATCGTCATCACCGACCTCAAGATGGAAGGGCTCGACGGCATCGGCTTCCTCGACCGCATCAAGGCCATCGCGCCCGGGGTCGGGGTCATCGTCATCACCGGTTTTGCCACCCTGGAAACCGCCAAGGAATCCTTCCACAAGGGCGCCTTCGATTTCGTGGCCAAGCCCTTCAAGCTGGCCGATATCCTGGAGGTGGTCGCCCGTCTGGAAACCTTCCTGGGAAACGACCGCCATGACGCCTGAACGCGGGGCCATCCCGGCCGATCAACCCGTCCTGGCCGGAGAGGCGGCACGGTCGCTGTTCTCCAAGTTCCGGGCCCTGCTCGAAGCCAATACCGCCGCCCTGACCAGCATGGCGTCCCTGGAGCGCATGCTCGGCGGCGAATACATCTTCGACCGGGCCTTCCTCGAAAAGACCGCCCGGGAAGTGACGGATTTCGCCCATCAGGCCGTGTATGCGGTCAATGCCATGACCGGCAACCGCTACGTGGCCCTGTTCGACCGCTTCATCGCCATTGCCGGCGCCGTGGAGGACATCCTGGCCGGCCGGCCGGACAAGGAGGACGACCAGCCCGTGCGCCCCCTGCACCGCCTGCGCCTGGAAGACGGGCCCAAGGCCGGCCGGGAAGGCGCCACCCTGGGCGAACTGGCCGGCCGGCTCGGCCTGTCCGTGGCGCGCGGGTTTGTCGTGACCCAGGCGGCCTGGGACCAGGGGACGCTCACGCCCCGGGCCCGGGAGGCCGTGGCCGCGGCCCTGGCCGATGCCGAGGAAGGCCCCCGGGCGGCCGTGGTGACGGTGGCCCTCGGCCTG
>JAWRKJ010000009.1:0-5931 GCA_040307025.1 Desulfovibrionaceae bacterium
TGACTTTGAAAGTACCGCTGTCTAGGAAAATTGGCTGTGGCGCATGATGGGCAAGACGAATCGGCCCCGGCAAACCAAGCTTCAAGATGAATTGACCGTAATGCGACCGGTGACGATGGCCAAACTCCCCGAGTTTACTGAAGTGGACACGAGGGGCTGCTCCGGGAGCACCATCTCTCTCAAAAAAAATGTCTACCTCGTCCACTCCAGGCTTATTTGAAAAAAGATCATGGTTAGAGTCTATGAGGGACGGATCGACGTGTATCACGGCGGCAAAATCCAACGCACCACCCAACGCTTCCTGGGACGTGGCGGCCACAGGATCAATTACCGTCACATCATCTGGTCCTTGGTGAAAAAGCCCGGTGCGTTTCGCCTCTACCGTTACCGGGAAGATCTCTTTCCCTCGCTGGTCTTTCGGCGTGCTTACGACACGTTGCGAGGCCGGCTTGAGGAGAACAAGGCGGACAAGGAGTTCGTGTCTTGGATCTCGCGGCGTCCACGAGGAGGCTGCCCTGGAACTTTTCCTTGAGGCAGGCGCGCTTGATCAGCGCTCTCTCGCGCCAGGAAGGTTGCATATGAACCAGGACGCCGGCAGCCTCACGATCTCCCTCAAGGCATTGCATCTCCCGACGTTTGCCAGCCATCTTCAAGAAACGACAGCCATGGCCGACAACCAGGGCTGGAGTCACAAACAGTTTTTGCAGTATCTGGCTGCGCTTGAACTGGAGGAGAAACGGCAAGAGACGGCAAAGCCGCAGCGCGCGTCTTCAAAAGGCCTCCGGACTCCCTAGCGCTAAAACCTTGGCGAGCTTGGATACGGGTGTGCTGCCGGAACGTCGGTGCTGTTCATCCCGGCCTACCGCTTGGTGCAGAAGCTGCTCCCCGCCAAACGGGATTTGAACCGGGAAAAGGCTTTCAGAAAGCTGGACCGTTTCGAGGCGGTGATCATCGATGGCATCGGCCACGTGCAGCAGGACCGGGAAGAGGCTTGCCGCGAAACATACTGACTGTATTCATGTCCGATTGAAGTAGACCCTAACCAGATGTCAGGGTGAGCCGCCGGAACGCGTCAGAATAGAGCGGTGTTTGCAATTTCTTGACGGATGCCGCCCAAGGTCATAGATTTTTACCTGACACTTTCAGCTCAGGAGGCATCTTGCAGGGGCACCGCATCGGCTACGTCCGCGTCAGCAGTTTCGACCAGAACCCGGAACGGCAGCTCGAACATGTTCAGGTGGACAAGGTGTTCACCGATAAGGCGTCGGGAAAGGACACGCAGCGGCCACAACTCAACGCACTGCTCGCTTTCGTGCGCGAGGGCGACACCGTGGTCGTGCACAGCATGGACCGGCTGGCGCGCAACCTGGACGACCTGCGCCGTCTCGTGCAGAGCCTTACCCAGCGCGGCGTGCGTATCGAATTCGTCAAGGAGTGTTTGAGCTTTACCGGCGAGGATTCGCCGATGGCGAACCTGATGCTGTCGGTGATGGGCGCGTTCGCCGAGTTCGAACGCGCCCTGATCCGCGAGCGGCAACGCGAGGGCATCTCCCTCGCCAAACAGCGAGGTGCCTACCGGGGCCGCAAGAAGGCACTTGCGCCGGATCGGGTGGTCGAACTGCGGCGTCGTGCCGCTGCCGGCGAGAAGAAGGCGCAGCTCGCCCGCGAGTTCTGTATCAGCCGCGAAACCCTCTACCAATACCTCAAAACGAACGACTGACCAGATCATGCCGCGCCGCAGTGTGTTGACGCCACCGAAGCGGAACCGCCTGCTCCCCTTCTGAATATCCCCTGTGGCGCACCGCGCGGGTGAAAAACATCTGCTCAACCCTGTGCGGTCAATTGGCTAGGATTTTCAATAGCTGACGGCACCTTCAAAGCAGGCAGAACTGGTACTGTTGACGGGTGCAGGGTGGGAATGTCTCTCATGGGGTGGCCATCCCCTATACTTTGAGCGGGTTATTGTCTTTCAGGCCCCAGGCTTTGCCGAGGGTACTGACTTTTCCTTACAATGGTCTCCCAATTGCCTTCTACAGGCCTGTTGGGCGGCCTGAAGGATGGTAGAAAGACAAAGTTCAAACGGCATGGTTCCCGTGTTCAGGTGGATTTCCGGGGCTATCGGAGCCTCATAAGGACTGTCGATACCCGTAAAATCGTGCAGTTCGCCACGCCGCGCCTTGGCATAAAGTCCCTTGCAGTCCCGTTGTTCGCACACGTCCAGTGGGGCATCTACAAACACTTCCAGAAACTCGCCCGGATCGAACAGTTTTCGAGCTTGTTGGCGTTCTTTCGAAAAAGGAGAAATCAAGGCCACCAGCACGATCAGGCCGGCATCGACCAGCAAATGTGCCACCTCGGCCACCCGCCGGATGTTTTCCTGACGGTCTTTGTCGCTGAACCCCAAGTCGCTGTTGATGCCGTGGCGGATGTTGTCGCCGTCCAGGAGATACACATGGCGTCCATCTTGATGGAGCGCTTCCTCCAACGCCGTCGCCAAGGATGATTTTCCGGCACCTGAAAGACCGGTAAACCAGATACAGCAAGGCGTCTGGTTCAGAGAGAGAACACGATGGGCTTTGTAAACCCGCCTGGATTGCCATACGATGTTTTTTTTCATAGTAGCACTTCCCCGTTGGATTGTGGTTAAAAGAAAGTCAGGCACAGCTATTGCTTTACCAAGCGCCTCGTAAGAACACTTCGCCAGTCCTTTGGCCTGAAGCCGGTGTGAAGAACCCGATTTTTCCACCCAGAGTAGCCGCTGTCCGCGAAATCTGGTCAACACCACATTTTTCACCGCTTTTCGCCGGACAGCATTGCCCTGGAGCAGAAAACGGGCGCTGCTGCCCTGCGAAACGGCCGGTGGGCAAGCGGCGGGTTCACGCCCGCCGGCCGAAAAAAGCCCGAAAGGCCCGGGCCAGCCGATTCGACCGGCTACGCTTGTGGGGGACGGGAAAAGGCTGGAACTGGAAGCGTTTTATATATTCATCTACATAGATTGATACGTATTGTTCGTAGTCGACGTCCCGTTCGAATAAGTTGGCACCGGTTTCGGCGGCACCCCAGTCGAGCCGATAGTAGCGCCGAATCGACGGGTGGACAGGCATCTGGTGGTTCTGGAACGGATCGTCGGGAGTGACGTCCAGGGGGGGAAGGCCGAGGTGGAGCAAGAGACAGTTCGTCAGATGGCGAAAGAGAATGATGCTCGGATGGTTGATGAGATGGAAGAGTCGCCGTTGCCGAAAATTCTCCCGGACATAGGAAGCGGCCGTAAAAATTGTTCCGGCCTCGGCCTGGCACAAGTAGTCCATCTGGTGTGCGAAATTGGCCTCGATATCCATGACGGACGGGATGTCGAGGTCGAGATATTCCCGTATGATCCTGGCTTTATCTCGGAAGGTGACGATCATTTTGTTCAGCAGCAGGCAGGGCCAGGGAATAAGGGCCGTTGACGCGTAGGGGGCGAGCCAGATGGGATGGCGGAAATCGTAGGACGGCCAGTAAATGGTCGACGTCACGTAGGGAATACGCAAGGCCTCGGCCCCTGCGGGGAGCAGGCCGAGCAGGGCGTCGAAGTCATAGCCCACGATGGGGTGGTAGACCAGGAGGTCGCAGGCCGGCAACAGGTGCCGGAGTTCCTCGGGGGAAGCGATCTGGCTCGTGCCGTCGACGACGGTGTAGTTCGGCACGAACGTACACGTGTAGCGCTCCCGGAAGGCCTCGGACTTGAGTAGGAGATAGCGGATCACTTCACCATGGCAGGTGAGGGACAGCACGAGATGTTTCACGGCGAGACCTCTCTCGGATTCAGGAAAACAGACGCAACCAGGGATGGCGCAGGGTCATGGCCGGATGCAGTTCGGGATAGGCGGCCAGGGATTCGGTGCGCAGCATGGAATCGGCGTGCACCCGGTAGCGGCACAGCACTTCCGGGACGAACAGGGCCTCCAGGCCGTGATCGATGCACGTGCACCAGAAATCGTAGTCTTCCCAGCCGTGCAGGGGCGCATAGCCGCCCGTCTGCTCCCAGGTCGTGCGGCGGATGAGCGCCATGGCGTCCACATAGTTTCCGGTTTCAAAGAAGCGCCGGTGCCAGATGTCGGCGAGGCCCAGGCCGATCGCCGCGTCGAAGTATTGGAGTTGTGAATAGGCGGCGGCCCGTCCGGAGGCCTGCAGGGCCCGCGCCAGCTTGGCGATGGCGGTCGGGAACAGGGCGTTGTCGGCGTCGAGCACGAACACCGTCGCGGCCTGGGAACGGGTAAAGGCGGTGTTGCGGGTGGCGGCGAGGCCCTCGTTTTGGGCGTGGCGTACGAGGCGCGAACGGACGAACCGGGAGCGGTGGCGAGCAAGCCAGTGGGCGGCCTCCGCGAGCGACGCGTCCTTGTCCGAGGCGTCGTCCACGATGATGAGCTCGAGGTCCGCATAGGTTTGGGCGAGGACCGAATCCAGGCATTCCGGCAGGTAGCGGGCGTAATTGTACAGGCTCACGGCCACGGCGACGGTGGTTTCCGTCACCGGGCCGTCGTGGAAGGCGATGTCGTCGGCGCGGGATTCAAGCATGGAGTACCCCGAGCTCGGCCAGGAATTGCAGGATGCGCCGGCCGGCCCGGTCGGGCGAAAACAGGTCGGAGAGGAGGTCCAGGCAGCGTCGGCGGCAGCTTTCGGCCTGGGCCCGGCCGTCCGGGGTGCGCAGCAGCCAGTCGATGAGCTGGGGCAGGTGGCCGGCATCCGCGCAAAAGTAGTGGACCCCAGGCCGGAAATCCGGAACCGGAAAACACGATTCCGTGACCGCCACAGAGCCTGTTGCCATGGCTTGGCGCACCAGCCGGTGCCACTCGAAAAAGCCGAAGGCGTCGCGGTGTACGGACAGGGTGAGCTTGGCCCGGCCGCAGGCCAGCAGGGCGCAGGTGCACAGGTCGCCTTCGACGTTGCGGGGATGCACCGGTCCGCGTCCGCGCTTGCGCAAGTAAATCAGGGTGTCGTAGCCGGCGAACCGGGCGGCATTGCGGGCGAAGAAACGATCGCGTACCGGCGTGTCGCCGCCGAAAAAAACAAGATCCAGCGGTCGCTCGGCCAGGGGCGTGCGCGGGTCGATCCGGTCGTTTGGAAGCCACCAGGCCCCCGCGAGCAGGGGATGGGACCGAAGCCCTGCCGGGACCGGAAAAGGGGCCGGGCGCAGCCCGGGCAGGAGGGCCCGGCTTGGCATGACCTGTCCGAGCAGGGCCGCCGTATGCCAGGACAGGTCCATGGCTCCGCGTGCCGCCAGGGTCAGGGGGAGCGCCCGCCAGAACCAGGTTGTTTGCGGTTGTTCCGTACCGTATAGGACGGCGTCGCAAAGCACCGCCGGCCTTGCCCAGGCCGGTCCCCGCCCCAGGGTAAAGAATTCATGCGGGGCGACAAAAATGCACGCTTTCGGCCGTCCCGCTCGGGAACAGCGTTCGTCACCCCGGATGACCCGGGCCCCGGCTGCCGCCAGACTGGCCGCCAGATCGTCGGCGATCTCCGTCATGAAGCAGTTCCCGAGCGAACTGGCGTATACGCCGACGGCGGCGGATGGCGCCTGGATGTCCGGGGCCGGTCCCGTATCCGGGGGAACCTCACGCAGCCGTTCCGCCAGGGCCTTGGCGAAAAAGACCGGCGTCGCTGTCGGCCGGGTCTGGTACATGCCCCGGTGGAGATAATGGAGGTGCGGCAGATAACCGGCCGCTCCGGGATGGCAGCGGCGGTATTCCCGGGGAGCGAACAGGGGAAAACGGGTCAGCCTGTGCCGGACGCGACCGAGCAGCCACCAGGCGGCAGGAGATAACGGATAAGCCGGGAATCCGGCCGGACCAGCCGGCCGAAAGGCGCGGGGCGTCAGGAGGGAAGGGTCTTCGGGCGGACGGATATCCTCGATCCGGCCTGGTGGATCGGCTGACGCCCTGTCCCGGGACA
>JAWRKJ010000010.1:0-5527 GCA_040307025.1 Desulfovibrionaceae bacterium
GGGGGGGGGGGGGGGAACCCGCTTCCCCAAAGCGGGTTCCCCCCGCATTCCGCTAAGCGCCTCCGCGCACCCTAGCCCGGGTAGCCGGTATCTTCCGGCAGGCCGCGCCGGTTGGCGGCGGTCTTGGCCAGCACGTCGCACCGTTCGTTGTCCGGGTTGCCGGTATGGCCCCGCACCCAGCTGAACTTCACCTTGTGCGTGGCCAGAAGCGGAATGAGCCGTCGCCAGAGGTCCTGGTTTTTGACCGGTTTTTTCTCGGCGTTGACCCAACCCTTTTTCTGCCACGAGGCCAGCCAACGTTTTTCGATGGCATCGTGCACGTAGCGGGAATCCGTGGTCAGGGTGACAAGGCTCGGTTCGGTCAGGCTCGACAAGGCCTCGATGACCGCGAGCAATTCCATGCGGTTGTTGGTGGTCAGGCGAAAGCCGCCCGAGAGTTCCCGGTGGTCATCCGCGAACGCCAGCACCGCGCCGTAGCCGCCGGGGCCGGGATTGCCCAGGCAGGCCCCGTCCGTGTGAATCGTCACCGTCTGCGGCGGCGTTTGTTGTGTCTCGTTCATGATCCGTCTCCTTTTCCCCGGCTCGCCGCCTGGCCGAGGCTTTCGGTCAAAAGGCCCACCACGCCGAGCACCCCCTCCCGGGGGCGGCCGTCCCGGCAGGCCGCGTTCAATTGCTGTCCCAGATCCGCCGCGAATCCCTCGGGCAGGGCCGAGGCGGCAAGGGGCGGCAGAACCACCCGGCCGCCGTGGCAGTCGGGATCGAAAAAAACAGCCACCGCCGTGGGATCGTCCGGTCGCGGCCACCGGGGCGTGCCCCCCAGACGGACGGTCAGCACCAGTCCGAAATGTTCCTTGAGCGCGCTTGCCTGGGTGAGCAGCCATTCCCGGTCCGTCCGCGGCAAAAGGCCCACGGCATCGGCCACCGTGCCCCGGGCGGCCAGATCCTCGGCCAGCCGGGCGAAGTGCCATTTGTAGGCGATCACGGCCAGGGCGAAGATGCCGAGCACAAGCAGGCCCCGGGCAAACCGCTCCAGGGCCGAACGGCCGCGCGGCGCGAAAAAGGGTCGCTGTCGGCTCACCGCGACGGTGCCCCGGCAGCGGTCACCCGACCGTCGCGCAGCCGCACCACCCGGCCGCACCGGCCGGCCAGGCCCGCATCGTGGGTGACGAGCACCAGGGTCGTGCCGGCGGACAGCGAAAAAAGCAGGTCCATGACCCGCGCCCCGGTTTCGCCGTCCAGGTTGCCGGTGGGCTCGTCGGCCAAAAGCAGACGCGGCCCCGGCGCCAGCGCCCGGGCCAGGGCCACGCGTTGCTGTTCGCCGCCCGAAAGCTCGGCCGGGAAGTGCTCCAGACGGTCTTGCAACCCCACGGCGGCCAGGGCCGCCTCGGCCCGGTCAAAGGCATCGCGCCGGCCGGCCAGCTCCAGGGACAAGGCGGCGTTTTCCAAAGCGGTCATGGCCGGCACCAGATGAAATCCCTGAAAAACAATACCGACGTTGTCACGGCGAAACGCTGCCAGGGCGTCCTCGCTCAAGGAGGACAAATCGTGGCCGGCCACCCGGACCAAGCCGGAATCGGCCCGCTCCAGACCGGCGAGCAGCATAAGCAACGTGGTCTTGCCGGCTCCGGACGGCCCCATCACCGCCACCACTTCCCCGGGCGCGACAGAGAGGTCCACGCCGCGCAGGATATTGACCGCGCCGGCCTGGCTTTGTAACGTCAATCGGACATTGGAAAGCGCGATCATGTTGCCCCTACCGCCCTGCACGCCGCCCACGGCGCCCCGCTGTCCGAGACGTCGTTTGGGATCGGCAACATACCAGCTTGTCCGCAAAAGACAAACCGGCCTCAGGCGCCACATCCTGATTCTGGTCCTCACCTGCCTGCTCGGAGGCCTGATGCCCTTGCCCGCAGCCCACAGCGCCACCCTCCATCTGGCCGCCCTTGGCGACAGTCTGACCGCCGGCTACGGCCTGCCCGCGGCCGACGCCTTTCCGGTCCGGCTGGAAGCGGCCCTGCGCGCCAAGGGCTATGACGTGACCATCGCCAACTACGGCGTTTCCGGCGACACGACCTCGGGCGGCCTGGCCCGGCTCGAGGCGGTGCTGGCCGCCAAGCCGGACGGCGTCATCCTGGAACTCGGCGCCAACGACGTGCTGCGCGGCCTGCCCCCGGAACTTGTCCGCGCCAATCTCGACACCATGCTGACCAGGCTCGGCGAGGCCCGCATCCCGGTACTCCTTTGCGGCATGCGCGCCCTGGCCAACTACGGCCGGGACTATGCCGCCGCCTTCGAGGCCCTGTATCCCGAGCTGGCCAAAAGCCACGGCGCGCTGCTCTATCCTTTTTTCCTGGAAGGCGTGGTCGGCCGGCCCGATCTGAACCAGGCCGACGGCCTGCACCCCAAGCGGACCGGGGTGGACGTCATCGTGGCCGGCATCCTGCCCGTGACCGAAACCTTCCTCCGCCGACTGGGCGCGGCCCAGGCCCAGGCCACGCCTTAGGGGACGCCATGCCCACCCTGCTCGTCGACATCGGCAACACCAACATCAAATTCGGCTTGGCCGAACGCCATGGTCTGACCGGCTCCTTCACCCTGCCCACGGACCGTTCGGCCACGGCCGACAGCCTGGGCCTCATGCTCGTCTCGGCCCTGTCCTTCCAGGGCTGTCCGGCCTCGGACGTGGAAACGGCCGTGGTGTCGAGCGTGGTGCCGCCCATGTCCCAGGTCCTGGACCAGGCCTGCCGCCGCTACCTCGGCGTGCGCCCCCGGTTCGTGCCGGCCGACGTGCCCATTCCGCTCAAAAACCTCTATGCCCGGCCCCACGAGGTGGGCGCGGACCGGCTGGTCACGGCCTATGCCGGCCGCCGGCTGGCCACCGCCCCCTCGGTCATCGTGGTGGACTTCGGCACGGCCACCAATTTCGACTGCGTTCAGGGCGACGCCTTTCTCGGCGGCCTGATCTGTCCGGGACTGGCCACCTCCCTGCACGGCCTGGTGAGCAAGACGGCCAAGCTGCCCCATGTGGCCCTGGACCCGGGCGACGGCTTCCTGTCCATCGGCCGCTCCACGTCGGACTGCATCAACCAGGGTTTCGTGTTCGGCTTCGCCGCCATGGTGGAAGGCGTGACCGCCCGGCTGCGGGCCCACCTCGGCGGCGAGGTGGCGGTTCTGGCCACGGGCGGTTTCGCCGAGAAGCTCGCCCCCATCTGCCCGGTCATCCGCGACGTGCGCCCGGAACTGCTGCTGGAGGGGTTGCGCCAGCTGTGGCTGCGCCGGGGCTAGCGCCGCGACGGAGGTCGTTCGTATGCTGCCGCAGATCCTCGGCTGCTACCAATCCCGCAAGCGCGAGAAAATGGGCAAGGGCGGCTCCGGCCGCGAATTCACCCAACGCATCGAATGGTTGGCCCTGCGCCTGGACGCCGGCCGGTTCCTGGTCTTTCCCCTGGACGAAGGCCGGCTCCCCATGCCGCTGCCCAAGACCGTGGCCGGGGACACCTTTCTGAAGCATTTCCTGCCCGAACCCTTGGCCTTCCAGGAACGGCTGGCCCCGGCCGCGTTGGTGCTGTCCCGGCTGCTTGGCGACGTGGGCGACAGCCTGGACCAGGCCTCCCTGCCCCCGGCCGAACGCGCCCTCTACACCGTGATCCTGGCCGCCCTGGGCGCCGCCGGCCACGAGGAACCCTCCGCCGCCCAGGCCCGGGCCACCCTGGAAGGCACGGCCGCCATGCCCACGGGCGGTGACGACATCCAGAAGTTGGCCATCAACAGCTTCGGTATCCACCTGCGCAAACGCAAGGATTTCGACACGGCCATCGCCTATTACCGCAAGGCCCTGGAACTGGCCCCGGACGATGCCCGGCTGCTTTTCAACCTGGCCCGGGCCCTCTACGAAAAAGGCGATACCGCCGGTTGCCAGTCCACCCTGGAGCAGGCCCTGGCCCGGGACCCGGACTTTGTCGAGGCCCGCAAGTTCCTGCGCTACCTGGCACGCCTGGAAGCCACGCCCCGGGAAGAGGATTTTCCGGACATCACCCTGTAACACCGCCCGGGCAGCCTGCCCTTCCGGCGGGAAATGCCCGGCCGCCGGACTTACCAAGCGCGGTAAATTGGGATACATCCGGCATGGACGGGCCGCCCGGCCCGCTCCTCCCACGAAACACACGTTGCAACTCGCACAAGGAGACTGCCATGAGCACGATAGCGGCTGTTTGGGCCAGGGAGATCCTCGATTCCCGTGGCAATCCCACCGTCGAGGTGGAAGTGACCCTGGAGTCCGGCGCGTCCGGACGGGCCGCCGTGCCTTCGGGAGCCTCCACCGGTTCCCGCGAGGCCCTGGAACTGCGCGACAAGGACCCCTCCCGCTACGGCGGCAAGGGCGTGGGCAAGGCCGTGGAGCATGTCCAGGGCGAACTGGCCGAGGCTGTCATCGGCATGGACGCCCTGCAGCAGGTGGCCATCGACAACCTCATGATCGACACCGACGGCACGGACAACAAGTCGCGCCTGGGCGCCAACGCCATCCTCGGCGTGTCCATGGCCGTGGCCCGGGCCGCCTCCAATTTCCTGGGCCTGCCGTTTTACCAGTACCTGGGCGGGGTCAACGCCAAGGTGCTGCCGGTGCCGCTGATGAACATCCTGAACGGCGGCGCCCATGCTCCCAACAACCTCGACATCCAGGAATTCATGATCGTGCCCCTCGGCGCCCGGACCTTCACCGACGCCCTGCGCATGGGCGCCGAGACCTTCCACACCCTGAAGGCCATCCTGGCCGCCGACGGCCACATGACCGCCGTGGGCGACGAAGGCGGGTTCGCGCCCAACCTCAAGAGCCATGACGAAGCCTTCAAGTACATCGTCAAGGCCATCGAGGAAGCCGGCTACCGGCCCGGAGCCGAGATCTCGCTCGCCATCGACGCCGCCGCTTCGGAATTCTACAAGGGCGGCAAATACGTGCTCGGCGGCGAGAACCGCAGCCTGACCTCGGCCGAGATGATCGGCTATCTCGGCGACTTCGTGGACCGCTATCCCATCATCTCCATCGAGGACGGCCTGGCCGAAGGCGACTGGGACGGCTGGAAGCGCCTGACCCTCGACCTCGGCGAGCGTATCCAGCTCGTCGGCGACGACATCTTCGTCACCAACCCCGACATCCTGGCCGAGGGCATCGATCAGGGCGTGGCCAACTCCATCCTGATCAAGCTCAACCAGATCGGCACCGTGACCGAGACCCTGGACACCATCGAGATGGCCAAGCAGGCCGCCTACACCACGGTGGTCTCCCACCGCTCGGGCGAGACCGAGGACAGCTTCATCGCCGACCTTTCCGTGGCGGTCAACGCCGGCCAGATCAAGACCGGGTCGCTGTGCCGCTCGGACCGGCTGGCCAAGTACAACCAGCTCCTGCGCATCGAGGAGGAACTGGAGGACTCGGCCATCTACTACGGTCCGGTCATGGCCGGCCAGTGGTACGACGAGATCGTCGACGACGAGGAAACCGACGAGGAATAAGAAACCACGCGGCGGG
>JAWRKJ010000011.1:0-15186 GCA_040307025.1 Desulfovibrionaceae bacterium
CCCCCCCCCCCCCCCCCCCCCCCCCCCCCCCCCCCCCCCCCCCCCCCCCCCCCCCCCCCCCCCCCCCCCCCCCCCCCCCCCCCCCCCCCCCCCCCCCCCCCCCCCCCCCCCCGCCGGAGGCGTCTTTTCCTACACAGCCACAGCCGCGTCCATTGCTTCCACTGCCTCCGCCGCTTCGCGCCACAGCACCAAATGACCGGTGAACCACCGATAGACCGAGCGCAGGACCAAAGGGATGGGGAGAATCAGCAGGCTGCAAACCAGCCACAGGATCGTGTATCCGAGCAGCCCGAGACCGGTACCGGTAAAGGTGATCGAGAGGCCCCGGCCCCGGACATGGCCGCACAGCCAGCGGATCATGGCCGTGAGCACCCAGGCCCAGCCGATGACCGTAAAAAACGAGGCGGTCAAAATAACGAGCCAGCCGAGATAGCCGCCATACGAAGCGGTCAGGCGGGCAGTCCCGTCCGGTTCCAAGCGCAGGTTGGCCACAATCCAGCGGTAGACCTGTAATTTGACCAGCGCCACCAGCGGCAGCAGCACCACGGTCGCGGCCAGGGACACGGCCAGGACCTTGTTTTCCGGAGCCCGGCCCGAAGCGATCTGGGGCAGGATCTCCAGGATGATCAGGGCCGAGAACAGCCCCCACATCTGCCCGGCCCGCCCCTCGAAACGCAACCGGCTGCCATCGGAAAACGTCAGGCTCTCCGTCCACCAGCGCACCAGGGACACGGCGCCCCAGGCGGCCGGGATGATGCACACGGTCAACAGGACATACAGGAATGTCCGGCCGAAGGAGGCCAACGCTCCACCCTGGAAACTCAAACCGATACGCTGTGCCGCCATGGGCTTCTCCTTGTCTTGCCTGGTCGTAGGGTTTGCAATGGCCCAGGAAGGAACAAAGGGCAACCGGAAACGGCTGGCGAATTTTGACCAAGGCCCCCACCCTCGCGTACACAGTGGCATGTCGTACGACGAGGTTGTCCCATGACCGCCCGGACCATAGCCGTGATCGGACTCGGCGTTGGCGAGGTCCGGCTCGACGACAGGGCAAGCGACGCCCTGGCCCGGGCCGAACTGCTCGTGGGCGGCGCCCGGCAACTGGCCGCCTTTCCCGGCCACCCGGCCCGCCGCCTGCCCATTGCCGGTCCCCTCGCCCGGGTGCTCGACACCGTGGCCGAGGCGGTCGACGCGGACCGTCCCGTGGCCGTCCTGGCCGATGGCGATCCGCTCTATTTCGGCATCGGCCGGGCCCTGGTCGAGCGGTTCGGACCGCAGATCCTGAACTTTTTCCCCAATGTCACGGCCGTGGGCCTGGCCTGCGCCCGCCTCGGCCGGCCCTGGCACGATCTGCCGGTGGTTTCCCTGCACGGCCGAGCCGACCTCACGCCGCTTTTCGCCGCCCTGGCAAGTCGGGGACAAGCGGCCGTTTATACCGACGCCATGAACACCCCGGCCGTTATCGCCGCCCGGATACGCGAGCGGGGCGGGGACCGCTTCGCCCTGACCGTGTGCGAGGACCTGGGACTGGCCGGCGAGCGGATCAGCCGGCTCGGCCTGGAACAGGCCGCGTCCCGAACGTTTTCGCCCCTGAACCTCGTCCTCGCAGAGGCCCTCCGGCCGCCCGAGGTCGCCCTCGGCCTGGGCCTGGCCGACGAAGCCCTGCTGCGCCGCGACGGGGTGTTCACCAAGTTCCCGGCCCGGGCCCTGGTCCTGGCCGCCCTCGACGCCCGGCCCGGACAGGTCCTCTACGACATCGGCGCCGGGGTCGGCACCGTGGCCCTGCCCGCCTCCCTGACCAATCCCGGCGGCCCGGTCCATGCCGTGGAGCGCGATCCCGAACGCTTCCGCCTGCTTGTGGACAACATCCGCCGCACCGGCGCCCTGACCGTGACCCCGGTGCCTGGCCAGGCCCCGGACGTCCTGGCCGGACTGCCCGATCCGGACCGGGTGTTCGTGGGCGGCGGGCTTTCCGGCGCAACCGCGCTCCTCGACATCCTGGCGGCGAGGCTGCGGCCGGGCGGCCGGATCGTGGTCGCGGCCGTGCTCCTGGGGTCCGTGGCCAAGGCCAGGGCGGCCCTGGACCGGCCCGGGTTCCGCCAGTCCCTGATCCAGCTCCAGGCCAGCCAAGCCGTGCCCCTGGCCGGAGATCTCCATTTCCGGGCCGACAATCCCGTTTGCATCCTGACCGCCGTCAAGGAGGCGTGTCCGTGAACGAACCTCTCTCTCCCCCGGTCCAAGCCGGCCGGGTGGTCTTCATCGGCGCCGGGCCCGGCGACCCGGACCTGCTGACCGTCAAGGCGGCCCGGCTCCTCGGCCAGGCCGATCTGGTCCTTTACGCCGGCTCCCTGGTCTCGCCCGAGGTGGTGGCCCTGGCCCGCCCCGACGCCCGGGTGGCCGATTCCTCGGGCCTGACCCTGGCCGAGACCCATACCCTGCTCGCGGCAACCGTCGCCTCCGGCGGTCTGGCCGCCCGGGTCCATACCGGCGATCCGGCCCTGTACGGCGCCGTGGCCGAACAAGCCAACCTGCTTGCCGCTGCCGGCATCGACTTTGAGATCGTACCCGGCGTCACCACGGCCAGCGCGGCGGCCGCCGCCTTCAAGGTCTCGTTCACCGTGCCCGAGGCCACCCAGACCTTGATCCTCACCCGGCTGGCCGGACGCACGCCCATGCCGCCCGGCGAAGCCCTGGCCGACCTGGCCCGGCACCAGGCCGCCCTGGCCGTCTATCTTTCCGCCGGCGATCCCGAAGGCGTGCGAACCGCCTTGCTTACGGGCGGCTATCCGGCGCATACGCCCATCGCCGTGGCCCACCGTCTGGGCTGGCCGGGGGAACGCTGCTTTTGGGCCACCCTGGCCGATCTGCCCGAGCGTGTGCGTCAGGCCCAGGCCGACCGGCAAACCATTTTCCTGGTCCTGCCCGGCCTCGGCCGGGACAGCGCCTCCAGACTCTACGATCCGTCCTTCGGCCACGGCTTCCGGCCGGCCCGCGGGGATGCATGAGGGGAACGGCATGGAACAATTCGAGGTCCGCACGACCAAACACGAGGAGCTGGTGCGCCTGACCGGCGCCCTCCAGGAACTGGTGACCGCCCGGGGCTGGCATGACGGGGCGCTCGTGGTCTATTGCCCACACACCACGGCCGGCCTAACCATCAATGAAGACGCCGATCCGGACGTGGCCCGGGACATGGTCATGGCCCTGAGCCGCCTCGTGCCCCGCGACGCCGGCTACCGCCACGCCGAAGGCAACAGCGACGCCCATGTCAAGGCGAGTCTGACCGGCCCGTCGCTGACGCTCATCGTGGACGGCGGGCGCATCCAGCTCGGCACCTGGCAGGGCGTGTTCCTGTGCGAATGGGACGGCCCGCGCAACCGTACGGTCTGGGCCAAGTGGCTGGAGGCGAATGCGTAGGGAGATGGCGGAAGAAGCGAAGCGAGAACGTGACGGGGAAGCGCCTCCGGGTCCGGGAGGGGAGTCACTCACCCTCCCGGACCACCCCGGATGAAAGCCTATTCGTCCTTGAGGGTGCGGGTCATGAGTTCGCGCACGGCCTGGGACGGTTCCTTGTTTTCGTACAAAATGGCGTAGACCTGTTCGGTGATGGGCATTTCCACGCCGAGCTTGGTGTACAGGGAATGCACGGCCTCGGTGGTCTTGACGCCCTCGGCCACCATTTTCATCTCGCCGAGGATGTCGAGGAGCTTCTGGCCGCTGGCCAGACGCAACCCCACCTGCCGGTTGCGGGACAGATCGCCGGTGCAGGTCAGCACCAGATCGCCCATGCCGGAAAGCCCCATGAAGGTCTGGCGTTCGCCGCCCATGGCCTTGCCGAGCCGGCTCATCTCGTGCAACCCCCGGGTGATGAGCGCCGCCCGGGCATTGGCCCCGAAGCCCAGGCCGTCGGACACCCCGGCGGCAATGGCCACGATGTTCTTGATCGCCCCACCAAGCTCCACCCCGCGCACGTCCGAGGCGGTGTAGGCCCGGAAATACGGCGTGGACAGGGCCTCCTGGATCTCCTTGCCGGTCTTTTTGTCCTTGCAGGCCAAGGTCACGGCCGTAGGCATCTCCCGGATGACCTCGTAGGCAAAGGTGGGACCGGAGAGCATGGCGAATTTCGGCTTGAGGGCGGACAGTTCGTCCTCGCACACCTGGGACATGGTCATAAGCGTGTCGAGCTCGATGCCCTTGCTCGCGCAGATCACCACGGTATTTTTCGGAAAATGCTTGAGAAAACGCTGGTAGGCCTGGCGGATGAACTGGCAGGGCACGGCGAAGATGAAATGCCGCACCCCATCGGACACGGCTGCCGCGTCGGTGCTCACCACCAGGTTTTCCGACAGTTTGCGTCCGGGCAGGTACCAGGAATTTTCGTGCGTAGTGCGAATCTCGTTCATGACCGCCTGTTCGCGCACCCACAGTCTGGCATCCTCGCCTTTTTTCGCCAGCAGGTCGGCCAGGGTCGTGCCCCAGCTCCCGCCGCCGATCACCGCGATCTTCATGCGCTCCTCCTCCCTGCCGGCCTTCGGCCCAGGCAGTGCGGCGCGGCGTCAGCCGCCCAAGGTTGCCTCTAGCACACGAACCCGGTAGAGACAAAGGCTTTCCAGACACGGGGTACGGGAGGATGGCCATGGCCGCGCGCGAGACGACAACGGAACTGACGGAACTCGATAAAACCGTGCTGCGCCGGGTGCAGGGCAACCTGCCGGATTCGGCCACACCCTTTGCCGACATCGCCCGGGACACCGGCACCAGCGAGGAACACGTCCTGGCCCTGCTTTCGCGCATGAAGGAAAACGGCCAGATCCGCCGCTTCGGCGCCACCCTCAAGCACCAGAAGGCCGGCTACGGCGCCAATGTCATGGTGGCTTGGTTCGTGCCCGAAGAGGACGTGGACCGCATCGGCGCCATCATGGCCGAACGCCCGGAGGTCAGCCACTGCTACCACCGGGTCAACTGCCTGGACTGGCCCTACAATCTCTACACCATGGTCCACGGCCGCACGGCCGACGATTGCCAGACCGTGGTGGACACCCTGTGCCGGGAAACGGGCCTCGACGACTACGCCATGCTGTTCAGTCTCAAGGAACTCAAGAAAATCAGCATGCGCTATTTCTGAGCCGCGTCTCCCGAAGCCTTGGACTGGTCGGCCTGATGCGCGGCCAGGCGCTTTTCCATGACCGCCTTGAATTCCGGCGAATTGACCCGGTTGAGGATCAGGATGTCTTCCAGCTCCAGGGACCGGCGCAGTTCGTCCACATTGCTTTTGAGCAGCTTGCGCACGGCGAGCAACGTCGCCACCTGGGGTTCCTGGTACAGGCGCGCGGTCTTTAAGGCCATCTCCTCCAGCTTGTCCGCCGGCACGATCTTGTCGACGGCCCCGAGTTCCAAGGCCTCCTCGGCCGTGAAACGCGTCCACTGCATGATGTCCGCCGTCTTGCCCACCCCGAGCAACCGCGACAGGAAATAGCCGCCTCCGCCCTTGGGAATGGTGCCGACCTCGGCAAAGGCGTTCTCGAACACCGTGCCCTCGCCCACGAGACGGTAGTCGCAGGCCAGGCTCATGTTGAAATAGAACATGGACAGGCAGCCCGTATCGGCGTGGATGGTGACCTTGTTGAGGCCGGCCAGGTGCACGGTGTAGTTGTTGACGAGGTTGAACAGGCGCTGGAGCAGGTAGTCCTCCCGGCGGGCGCCGAGCAGGGTGTGAAAAAATTCTATGGTGTCCCTGCCCCCGCCCCGGCCCTGGGTGCCGAGGAACACCACCACCTTGACCGTGTCGGTGTGGGAAATGATCTCCAGGTGATCGAAAAAGGTATCGATCTTTTTCAGATCGGAAACATGGCGGGTGAAATGCGGTTTGGCCCGCACGATAAGGATATTCTCGTCGCGTTCGGCGGAAAAGAATTCGTTCTCCGTCACAAGGCTGGCCGAAGGCTGCATGACTCCCTCCTCGCCGGTGGCGTACCGGTTGATATTGGTCGGCCCTGACGGCTGCGACACGCAACCACCCGGCTTTATTGTGACCTGCCACCTCCACCCGGTCCTGTCAACTCGGTGCCGGCCCCACTTGCCGGACGCCAAAACCGGGAAAGCCCTTGCCTTGGTGGGGCGAGCCCTCTATCCTTGTCCAAACCCATGGCCCTTCACTGGCGGAGTATCCGTTGAGCGCGCGAAGTCTGGACGCCCTGTTTCGCCCCAATTCCGTGGCCGTCATCGGTGCCTCCACGGAACCCCGGCACGTGGGCGCGGTCATCATGAGCCACCTGCTCGGCGGCAAGTTCCTGGGTCCGGTCATGCCCGTGCATCCGACCCTGGACGCCGTGGCCGGCGTGCTCGCCTACCGGTCCGTGGACACGCTCCCCCTGACCCCGGACCTCGCCGTCATCTGCACCGAGCCGGACTCCGTGCCCGACTGCCTGCGCGCCCTGGGCCGCCGGGGCGTGGGCGCGGCCGTGGTCCTGCCCCCGGGCTATGCCAAGCTCCCCAAGGAGCGCCGACGCGACCTCCAAGCCCGCATGCTCGAAGCGGCCGCGCCATCCGGCCTGCGCATCCTGGGCCCGAGCGGCCTGGGCCTTATGGTCCCGGGCATCGGCCTCAACTGTTCCCTGGCCGCCTCCGAGGCCAAGCCCGGCCGCATTGCGTTTATTTCCCAGTCCGCCTCCCTGTTCACGGCCGTGCTCGACTGGGCCCGCACCAAAGGCTTCGGCTTTTCCCACATCCTGTCCCTGGGCGACAAGGTGGACCTGCGCTACGGCGACATCCTGGACTACATGTCCTCGGACCCCAACACCCGCTCCATCCTGCTCTACGTGGAATCCATCACCGACGCCCGCACCTTTTTAAGCGCCGCCCGGGCCGCGGCCCGCAACAAACCCGTGCTCGTCATCAAACCCGGGCGCAAGCTGTGGAGCGTGTTCACGCCCGAACCGGGCCAGGGCCGCGACGAGGTTTACGACGAGGCCTTCCGCCGGGCCGGCATGCTGCGGGTGACCGAAATCGACGCCCTGTTCGACGCCGCCCAGACGCTCGCCCGCTCACGGCCCCTGCGCGGCGACAACCTGGCCATCCTCACCAACGGGGGCTCCATCGGCATCATGGCCGCCGACGCCCTGCTCGCCGGCGGCGGTTCCCTGGCCCACTACGACACCGAGGCCGCAACCGCCCTGTCGGAGCTGCTCGGACCCAACTGGCTGCGCCAGGGCGTGGTGGACATGAGCTTCGACGCCGCCCCGGCCGACTACGCCGCGGCCTTGCGGGCGCTGCTGCGCGCTCCGGGGGTCAACGCCGTGCTCGTCATCCACGTGCCCTTCCCGGGCGTCTCGGCCGACGAGGCGGCCAAGCACGTGGCCGAGGTGCTCTCCAAGACCAACCGCACCGTGCTCGCCTGCTTCATGGGCTACGACCCGGCCTCCGGCCCGGCCCTGACCCTGCTCAACGACGCCGGCATCCCCACCTACGAGACCCCGGACAAGGCCGTATCCGCCTTCCTGCACTTGCTGCGCTACCGCAAGAACCAGGAACTCCTCATGGAGATGCCGGCCAGCCTGCCCGATGCCTACGCCCCGGACCCGGACGCGGCCCGGGCCGTGGTGGAACGGGCCTTTGCCGAGGGCCGGCTCGCCCTGACCGATCCCGAGGCCAAGGAGGTGCTTGGGTACTACGGCGTGCGGGCCGTGGCCTCCCACATTGTCGAGGATGTCGAGGACGCGGTGGCCGCCGCCGACGCGCTGGGCTATCCCGTGGCGGTCAAGGTGGTTTCGCCGCAAATTCCCCAGCCCTTCGAGGTCGGCGGCATCGTCCTCGACGTGGCCGGTCCCGAGGCCGTGCGCGAGGCCGTGGCCGCCGTGCGCACCCGGGCCCTGTCCGGCAAGCCCTCGGCCCGCATCGAGGGCTATGTGATCCAGGAGATGGGCCGCCGGGCCCAGGCCCACGAAGTGACCATCCAGGCCCGGGTGGACCCGGTGTTCGGCCCCTATATCGTGTTCGGCCAGGGAGGGCTCGCCGCCCGGGTCACCCGGGACAAGGCCGTGGCGCTCACGCCGCTCAACATGTCCCTGGCCCGGGACCTGGTGTTCCGCACCCGGGTCGCGGCCAACCTGCGCGGCGGGGCCGGCCAGCCAGGCGTCGACATCGATGCCCTGTGCCTGACCCTCAACCAGGTTTCCCAGTGCGTGGCCGACAACGAACGCATCGCGGCCATCGACCTGAACCCGGTCCTGGCCCATCCGGGCGGGGTCACGGTCATCGGCGCCGCCATCCGGCTCACGGACGCGGCCGAACCCGATCCCCACCGGCTGGCCATCCGGCCCTATCCCCGGGAACTGGAGGAATGCGCCACCCTCAAAAACGGCCGCCGCATCCTGCTGCGCCCCATCCGGCCCGAGGACGAACCGGCCCATTTCGAATTCTTCAAGCATCTCTCGCCCGAGGATCTGCGCTTCCGGTTTTTCGGCGTGGTACGCGACCTGTCCCACGCGGAAATGGCCCGGCTCACCCAGATCGACTACGAACGGGAAATGGCCTTTATCGCCACGGCGCCCGGCCCGGACGGCACGCCCGAAACGTTGGGCGTGGTGCGGGCCTCGACCCGGCCGGACAATTCCTCGGCCGAATTCGCGGTCATTGCCCGCTCCGACCTCAAGGGCCAGGGACTCGGGCGCATTCTCATGGAAAAAATGATCCGCTACTGCAAGTCGCGCGGCACCCGGGAACTGACCGGCCAGGCGCTGATGGAAAACAGCGGCATGCAACATCTGGCCGAAAAACTTGGGTTTTCCGTGGTACGCAACTACGATGACGAGGTGGTGGAAATGCGCCTGCCCCTGAACGATTCCAACCAGGCCGGTGAACGTTCATGAACGGGCCGGACAACGCCCAGACCGACAGCCTGGACCGGGAAAACAAAACCTATCTTCCCATCAAGACGGAATTCCTGCGCCCCTGGGGCAGCGGCCGCTTCTCCATCTACATCCGCAAGGGCCAGGGACTTGTCCTTTATGCCGCCCGGGGCGGGGCCTACACCAAGGACCAGGCCCAAAAGCTCAAGACCATGGGCATCGAGCAGGTCTATCTGCACAAGGGCGAATACAAGCATTACGAAAACTACCTGCGCGAGAACCTGGGCGACATCCTGCTCGACGAATCCATTCCTCTGGCCGAGCGCGGTGAACTCTGGCACGCTTCGGCCACGGCCCTGGCCAAGGGCATCCTGGAGGAAAAACTTCCCAAATCCGTGAGTCGCGCCCGCTTCGACCAAGTGGGCCGGCTCGTGCGCCAGTCCATCCACTTCCTCCAGGTCCCCAACGCGGTGAAGCACGTCGGGCGGCTCATCGCCAAGGGCTACCAGGACTACCAGCACGGCCTGGCCACCATGGTCCTGACCTCGCTTATGCTCATGGACAGGGCGGGCATGCCCGAAGACCTGCTCGTCAAGGTGGGCGTCGGGGCCATGCTGCACGACGTGGGCAAGCTCGGGTTGCCCGAGGGCTTGCTGGAGCGGCGGCCGGATACCTGGACGCCCGAGGAGGAAGCCCTGTTTCGCTCCCATCCGGCCCTTGGCGTGGGTTTTTGCGTGGGACTGCCGCTGGCGGCCGAGACCCTGCACTGCATCCTCTTCCACCACGAACAGGAAGATGGCCGGGGCTATCCGGGCGGCCTGCCCGCGGCCGGCATTCCGCCCTATGTCAAGGCGCTTATCGTGTGCAACACCTACGACGCCCTGACCCGGACCTGCGTGTGGCGGCCGGCCTATCCGCCCTTCGAGGCCCTGCGCAAGATGGAGGCCCGCAAGGAAACCCTGGATCGGACCATGTTCAAACGGCTGATCATGATCCTGGCCGACGCCGATCTCATGCAGGAAAAAACCGAGCCGGCCAAGCCCCCTCTGGCCACGCCGCCCGCACCGCCCGCCGCCGCGGGTGAGCCTCAGCCTGTTGCGCCGACCGGCAATGGGCAGGGCTGAACCGGATTGCGATCCGGTTCGCACAGGCTGCCTGACAAGGATGTTTCGGGTGGAAAATTGCCGTTCCTACGGAGAGGCGCCCTTTGCCGTGGCCGTGGTCCACGGCGGACCGGGCGGGGCCGGGGATGTGGCGCCCGTGGCCCGGGAACTGTCCCCCCTGCGCGGCGTTCTCGAACCGCTCCAAACCGCCGAGACCCTTGAGGGACAAATCGGGGAGCTGCGGGACACGCTGACGGCCCAAAGCACACCCCCGGTCATTCTGATCGGCCATTCCTGGGGGGCGTGGCTCAGCCTGCTCGTGGCCGCCCGGCATCCCGGGCTCGTGGCCAAGCTCATCCTGATCGGTTGCGGGCCGCTGCGCGGAGCCGATGCCGCGACCATCATGGAGACGCGGCTGGCCCGCCTCGACAGGCATCAACGGGCCCGGCTCGACAGGTTGACCGTGGCCCTGCACACCGGCGCGGCCAAGGACAGGGATGCCCTGCTCGCCGCCTACGGGACGCTCATGGCCCTGACGGACACCTTTTCTCCCCTGCCCGAGGCCAATCCGGACGCCCTGCCCTGCCAGGAGCGCATTTTCCAGGGGGTGTGGCCCCAGGCCAACGCCCTGCGCCGCAGCGGCCGGTTGCTGGCCCAGGCCGCCACCGTGCGTTGTCCGGTGGTCGCCATCCACGGCGACTACGATCCCCATCCGGCCCAGGGCGTACGCGAACCGCTCGGCGCGGCCCTTGCGGATTTCCGTTTCATCGAGCTTACCCGGTGCGGACATACCCCCTGGCGGGAGAAGCATGCCAAGGCGCTTTTTTACCGCATTCTCCGGGAAGAAATCCGCGAAGCCTCACCCTCGGCCGGGTAGCCAATCGGTCAGGACGCCGGTCTCGTTGCGCGCGAGCCAAGCGGTCAGACCGTCCGGATCGCGCACTCCGCCGTCGACCACGGCCCGGTAGAGATCGATGGACAAAAGCACCGTGCCCGTGGCGGCGCGCCACTGCTTGAGGCCCAGGATGGCCAAGCGGATTTCCGGGGTCAAGGCGCGCGCCAGGGGCCCGACAAGGGTTTCGCCGCGCGCCAGGGCATAGTCGTCGGGCGCGGACCACATGTCGACCTTCCAGTCCGTGCCGTCGCCGTCCCGGTAGCGGATGCGCCAGTAAAGCGCCCCGTCCGGTCCGCCCCGGTGGTCCTGATAGAGCGTCTCCAGCACGCCCGGCACCCGGGCGGCCCGGGCCAGGACCGTAAACCCGTGCTCGGGTTCCAAGCGCGGACAATAAATTTCCAGGTCGATGTCCGGGTCCAGGGCCAGGTCATGGGCCACGGCGCCCACGAGCACGGGACGGCCAAACCGGCTCCAGCCCTCGATCAACTCCAGGCGCGCGAGAATCTCCCGGGCCCGGCGCCCCTGCTCCCGGCTCCGATCCAGCAGTTCCCGGGCTGCATCCGCCACTGGCACAGTTCCCCCCTCTCTCCTTCCCCTACAACCGCACGCCGCGCGCGGCGTCCAGGGTGCGGGACAGGTCGTCGTCGGTGTGGGCAAAAGACAGGAAGGCGCATTCGTAGGCCGACGGGGCGAAAAGCATCCCGGCCTCGCGCATCTGGGTGTAGAAGCTGGCGTAGCGGGCGGCATCGCCCTTCTTGGCCGAATCGAAATCCGTGACCGGGCCCTCGCAGAAAAAAAGCGTGAACAGGGAAGCGACCTGGTTGACGGTCACCGGGACGCCCTTGGCGCGCAGGATTTCGGCCAGTTCGTTGGCGAATTTCCGAGTGCGCTCGGCCAGGCCGGCGTAATCGGCGTTTTTGAGCAGGTTCAGGGTGGCCAAGCCGGCGGCCATGGCCAGCGGATTTCCGGCCAGGGTGCCGGCCTGGTAGACGTCGCCGCTCGGGGCGATGCGCTCCATGAACCGGCGCTTGCCGCCGTATGCGCCCACGGGCAGGCCGCCGCCGATGATCTTGCCCAGGCAGGTCAGGTCCGGATCGATGCCATTGACACTCTGGGCGCCGCCGTAAGCCAGACGAAAGCCGGTGATGACCTCATCGAAAATGAGCAGGGCGCCGTTTTCGGTCGCAAGCTCGCGCAGGCCCTCCAGGAAACCCGACGCCGGCGGCACCACGCCCATGTTGCCGGCCACGGGCTCGACAATGATCGCGGCAATGGCATCCGGACAAGCGACAAAAAGCTTCCGTACGGCTTCCAGGTCGTTGTAGGGGGCGAGCAGGGTGTGGCGCACGGTCTCGGCCGGCACGCCCGGGGTCCCGGGGATGCAAAACGTGGCCAGACCCGAACCGGCCGCGGCCAGGAACGGATCGGCATGGCCGTGGTAGCAGCCGGTGAACTTCACGATCAGGGACCGGCCGGTCACGCCCCGGGCGAGACGCACGGCGCTCATGGTGGCCTCGGTGCCGGAATTGACCATGCGCACCATTTCGATGCCGGGCACGGCCTCGACCACGGCCTGGGCCAGGTCGACCTCGGCCGGACAGGGCGCGCCGTAGCTCGCGCCCCGGTCCACGGCCTCGTGGATGGCCCGGGTCACCACGGGATGGGTATGTCCGAGCAGCATCGGCCCCCAGGACATGATGAAATCAATGTAATCCCGGCCTTCCACCGAGGTCATCTTCGACCCGGCCGCCTGGGCGATGAAAATCGGGTCGCAGCCCACCGAACGGCAGGCCCGCACCGGGCTGTTGACCCCACCGGGGATGAGTTGCTGGGCCTTGGCGAAAAGTGTCTCGGACGCAGTCATTTCGTGGTCTCCGCATGGGGCGTCCCGGGTTGGACGCGCTCGCTACAGGTGAGAATATAGCCGTCCGGGTCCGCGATGCTGCACTGGCGCCGGCCGGTGGCCGTCAGGTGCATGGCCCGTAAAAACGGCGCACGTTCGCCGATGCGTTCGCACACGGCGGTCAGATCGTCGCATTCCAGATCGAGCACCAACGCGCCGCCAAGCTTCATATTGACCAGCCGGGGCGCGGCCGCGGACAGGCAACTCCTGGTGGCGAAGGCCAGCCTGGCCTCGCCGTTGGCGACCTGGGCCCAGGCCAGGGGACTCGACGGCGCCCCAACGACCTCGGTCCGGGTGCCCTCGGCTAGGCCCCGTACAAAGGCAAAGCCCAGGACCTCGTGGTAAAAGGCCACGGAGCGCAGGACATCCTCGACCATGAGGGTGGGGACGAGCCCGGTCATGGGCATGGCAGACCTCCCTGCCGGCGCTAGCGTGACAGCATCCGGCAAGCAGACAAAATAGCCGGGAGGCGTCCCCGGCGCAACCCCGTCCGAATCTTTGGCTTTCTCGGGTAACCCGATCCGGGTGGCCGGCGACCCTCCGACGAAAGATTTTTTCAGCCGCCCCAGAACTAAATCCCGGTTTTTTTCATAAAACACTTATTTTATTATTTTTTTAAATACACTTTTTTGCTCAATTTTCGGCCAAAACCACCCCTCAAAACTTGACAACCCCCCAGTGCTCCACTAGGTAGCCTCCCCTCATACCGGCCCAAAAATCAGACCGCATTATCGGCAGGGCTCAATTTATCGAAAAGAGGTGAGTGCGTATCGCAAAAAAGCGCCCGATCCATGTCCACGGGTTCATGGGTCGACACGAAAAAACAACTGTCCGCCACTCCCTCCTGGCGGCAGCACTGCATGAACAATGCATGGAGGAACATTCTACATGAAAGTTCTCGTCTTCAGTCTTGCTTTCATCCTTTTAAGCATGACGTCCATGGCTTCCGCAAGCAAAACGGTTTCCGGTCGAAAGCTTCTCGCCCAAAAGACCATCAACGCCACCGTCACGGCCTACACCCCCTCCCCCCGGGAAAATCGCGGCCGAGGCCGCAAGTCCGCCACCGCCATCGGCACCCCCATCCGGCCCGGCATCGTGGCCGTGTCCCGGGATCTCCTCCACGCCGGCTGGGATTTCGGCGACCGCATCCACATCAAGGGCCTTGGAGTCTTCACCATCGAAGACACCATGCACCAGCGTTTCCGCCGCACCATCGACGTGGCCGTGCCGGACCTGGACGCGGCCCGCAAAATCGGCCTCATGCGCAACATCGAAGTGACGTTGCTCGAACTGGCCGGGCCTGCGCAGGAGTCATAGCGTCTTTCGCGGTCCACGGTCCGGTCCGTCGGCGCCGGGGTCGGCTGCAGCTTGACTTGCCCATGCAATTCAGCAACAGTTTTGGATCATGGTCTCTCTTGAAACATTTGAGACCCTTTTCGGAGAACTGGCATGCTCGTAGCCGACCTCATGACCAGCCAATTGCGCTGTCTCAAGGAAACGGACAGCCTGGCCGACGCCATGGCCGCCATGCAGGAACTGTTCGTACGCCACATCCCGGTGGTGGATGCGGCCAACCGCCTGGCAGGCCTCGTCACCCAGCGCGATCTCCTGGCCTTGGAGCACAAAAAGGACCCGAGCACTCCCCTGCGGGAAATCATGCGTTCGGACGTGGCCACGGTGCGGCCCACCACGGCCCTGCGGACCGCGGCCGAAACCATGATCTATAACAAATACGGGTGTCTCCCCGTTGTGGAAAACGGCCGGCTCGTCGGTATCATCACCGAGACAGATTTCCTCAAGCTGGCTATTTTCCCCATCGCGCCCAAAAAAGGAGCCTGAGCCCCTGGAGGACATGCCTATGTCCCTGTTGCCCCGCGTCTGTCTTGCCTTTCTGGCCCTGCTGGCCGTGCTCGCCTGGGGCATGCCGGCGGCGGCCTCGGATTTCCAGCAGTACAAGGACCTGCGCAATGAATATCTCAAGGTGATCGACGTCCGGGAACGGGTCCGCACCGAGGAACGCTACGTGGAAAACGATGGCAAGGTGACCCTGCAAAAGCTCCCGTTCAAGGAAGTGCTGGTCACGGCCGAACTGGTCCAGAAACCGCCAAGCAACATGAGCACCTTCCTCGATTCCGCCAAGGAACCCTACTTCAAGCTTTGCCTGACCCCGTTCGACAGTGCGAACCAGGCCTTGGACAAGGATTGCCAGGCCTTCCGCTTTCAGAGCCTGATCAAGGGCAATGTCGGCACGGCCTCGTTCCGGCTGACTCCGGAGATGGCCCGCTACGAGCTGCATCTGACCCAACAGGTCCCGAACAAAGGCGCGCCCATCAAGCTGTGGTCGCCCCGGGACTGAGCCGCTTCCCCGCTTCCGCCGCCAATGCGCATGCGCCAAGCGGTCCGCCAGGGTCTGGCGGACCGCTTTTTTTCCGTGCGGGT
>JAWRKJ010000012.1:0-32258 GCA_040307025.1 Desulfovibrionaceae bacterium
GCTGCACGGGTTGCGGCCTGTGCGCCAAGGTCTGTCCGGCGAGCCTGGTGCGGCAGTCGGCCAAGGGCGAGCGTCCCTCTCCCTTGGCTGGACGCGAGGCCCAGTGCATCCGTTGCGGGCATTGTGTGGCCGTGTGCAAGGTCGGAGCCCTGGTCCATGGGCTGCTGCCCTCCGACGCCTTCATGCCCATCGACCGGGCGCGTTTGGCCACACCCGAGGCCTTGGAGCGTCTCATGCGGGCGCGCCGTTCCTGCCGCCTGTACGATCCCGCACCGTTGCCGCGCGAGGCTGTCCGCGAGCTGATCGTGCGGGTGGGCCATGCCCCGACCGGGCACAACCTGGGCCAGGTCGGCTTTGTGGTGGTGGACGGCCCCGAGCGCATGGACTGTTTGCGCCAGGCGGTGCTCGACTGGATCGCCTTGGAAGTGGCCTCCGGGTCCGAGCGCGCGGCCAGGCTCCATTTGGCCGGTGCGGCCAGGGCCGTGGCCAAGGGCCGGGATGTGCTGTTTCGAAACGCCCCGCACGTGGTGGTGGTCCATGCCCCGGCGAACGGCGTAACGCCCCGGGAGGACGTGATCATTGCCGGGGCGTGGCTCGAACTCGCGGCCGCCGCGGCCGGATACGGCGCTTGCTGGTGCGGCTATTTGATGTTCGCCCTGGCCGGTCACCCGCCGATCGGCGCCTTGCTCGGCCTGCCGGAGGGACATGCCGGCTACGCGGCCTTGCTGCTCGGCCGTGCGGCCGTGCGGCCGCTGCTGATTCCCCCGCGCGATCTGCCGGATATTCGGTTCTTCTAGGCGTCCGGCTCGGCCCTTGCGGCCAGACGGCCTGCCGTGCGGCCCGGGAATACCGGGCGCGCTCAGGTGCGGATGTTGACGAAGCCTCCGCCCGGGACCTCGATCGCTCCGGCCGGTCCGGTGGTCACGAGGGCGCCACCCGGCCCGATCTCCACGGCTCCGGCCGCTCCGACCGTGACGCTGCCCGGCGCACCGACGACACCGCCGCCTCCCGGAGCGCCCACGTCCGTATGTCCGGACGGCCCGACATCCACGCTTCCCGACGGTCCCACGGTGACCAGGGCGCCAGCTGGCCCCACATCTACATGGCTCCCCGGTTCCACTGACACGCTGCCGGAAGGGCCGACATCGACCAGTGCCCCGGCAGGGCCGGTTTCCACGCTGCCCCCTGGTTCCACATGGAGGTCTCCGGCCAAGGGAATGTTGACCAGCGCCCCGGCCGGCCCGCCTTCGACGCTCCCCCCCGGGAGCACGTCCACATGGCCGGCCTGGCCGGGTTCCACATGGCCGCCCAGGGGGACTTCCACTTGGCCGGCCGGTCCGGCCGATACGGCGCCGGCATCGGAAATATGCACCTGACCCGGGCCTTGAGCCTCGAAATGACCAGCGGCTTGGGCCTCGAAACGGCCTGGAGGCAGGGCTTCGGTATGGCCCGCCGGGGTGATGGCGTCAGACATGGCGTTCCTCCCGGATGCGCGGGTGTGTCACGGACGCACTGTGCCCCATCCCCCTGCCGGAGGCAACGATAGGGGATTTTCTTCGACTGTTCAGGCGGCCCGGGCCGAACGGCGGGCGCGCAGCAGGCTGTCCGTGGCCCAGCCGGCCATATAGAGCACGCCGCGGAGGAGCCACGGGTAGTGGACTGGCTCGGACTGGGGCCTGACCTCCTCCATGATCGGCAGGTCGCCGAGGCGGCGGCCGGTGAGGCGGTGGTAGAGGGCCTGGACCTCGGGGTCCTCGGGTGTGTTGGCTTCGAGACACTTTTCCAGAGCCTTGCGGGCCAACTGGGGTTCGCGCAGGAAGTGGTAGGCCTTGGCCAGGCCGAGTTCGATGGCGGTATTGCCCGGAGCCAGGGACTGGGCCTGGCGGAACAGGGCCACGGCGGCGGTGTAGCGCCGGTCGGCGAGCAGTTCGTTGGCCAGGGCCAGGAAGGGATTGTACCCGGCTTCGTCCCGGGCCAGCAGTTCCACGAACCGGTCCCGAAGTTCCTCGAACCGCCGGGCCCGGGCGCAGGTCGCGGCCGCCTGCTTCATGAAATAGCGATACTGCCGGATGCTGCCCTTGGCGTGCCAGGCCCGGGCCAGGCCGAGATAGGCTTCCACGTAGAGCGCATTGAGTTCCAGCGCCTTGTGAAACGCGCTGATGGCCCCATCCAGGTTCTTGCCGGCCAGGGCGGTCATGCCTTCCTCGAACAGGCGCGGGGCCGCGTCCGGGCCGTCGGCCACAGAAGTGAACTGGCGCAAGGCCGCGGCCATGTCGCCGCTCGCCTCGGCCAGCCTGGCCCGGTCGAGGAGCTTGCGACCGGAGGCGCCAAAGCTGGCCATGTGGCGGGCCAGGGCCAAGTGCCTCGCAAAGGCGAGCTGGGAATAGGGCCGCAGAAGAAATCCGGCCGCGCCCAGGCTGACGGCCCGAATCACGTCGGCCCGGGCCGGGTTCGCGGCGGCCATGATGACCTGGGTCCTGGCCAGGGCTGGTTCGGCCCGCATGGCGGTCACGAACGCCTGGCCGGGCATGTCGGCGAGGGTCGTGTCACACAGCACCAGCTCCAGGTTGTCGCGCCGCAGGATTTTCAGGGCCTCGGCTCCGGACGCAGCCGTGCGCAGATGAGGAATGCGGGCCTGCTTGAGAAAGTCCCGATCGATGCGGGCGTGTCCTTCGTTGGCTGCGGCCACCAGGGCTGAGGCGAAGGGAGGAACCGGGCGGTGTGGTACAGTCATGACGGCATCCCCGAGCTGACGGTTGTGGCGCATTGCGCCCCACACCGGTTCTATCGGCCGGGATGGACAAGGCATTAGGTTAAAAAAAGGAAACGCCCGCGGGCCGGGGCCAACGGGCGTTTTCAGTCCGGAAGGAATGGACGGCTACAGGGCGGCTACCTTCTTGATCAGACGCACGAGCTGGTTGGTGAAACCGGCCTCGTTATCGTACCAGGCAATGACCTTGGCCAGGGTGCCGTCAAGCACTTGGCTGGCCTTGGCATCCACCACGCCGCCGTGGGTGTCGCCGGTGAAATCGATGGACACGAGAGGCTCGTCGCAAAAGCCCATGCTGTCGCCGGAAGCCGCCTTGAGCACCTCGAGCATGCCGGCCGTATCCGTGGGCTTTTCCAACTCGCAGGTCAGGTCCACCACCGAAACATTGGGAGTCGGGACCCGGATGGACATGCCGTCCAGGCGGCCGGCCAGGGAGGGAATGACCTTGGTCACGGCCCGGGCGGCGCCGGTGGTGGTGGGGATCATGGACAGGGCGCAGGCCCGGCCCCGCCGCCAGTCCTTGTGGGAACCATCCAGGATGCGCTGGCTCATGGTGTAGGAATGGATGGTGGTCATGAGCCCGTGCTTGATGCCGAAAGTGTCGTGCAGGGCCTTGGCGATGGGAGCCAGGCAGTTGGTGGTGCAGGAGGCGTTGGAAATGATGCGGTGGGCCGGGGAAAGCTCCTCGTCGTTGACGCCCATGACGATGGTGACGTCCTCGTTTTTACCCGGGGCGGAGATAATGACTTTCTTCGCACCGCAGGTCAGATGCTTTTCGCAGGAATCCCGGTCCACAAACTTGCCGGTGGTTTCGATGACGAACTGGCAGTCGCAATCGGCCCAGCGCCATTCGCCGCCATTGTGGCGGGTGACGCGCACCTCGCGGTCGTTGATGCACAAGCCGTTTTCACTCGGGGTGGCTGTGCCGGCAAAACGGCCGTGTACCGAATCGTATTTGAGGAGATGGGCGAGCTGGGCATTGTCGGCCCGGGCGTTGATGACCCGGAGTTCGATCTCGGGGTCGCAGGCCACGAGTCTGGTCAGGTAGCGACCGATCCGGCCAAATCCGTTGATGCCGATGGTGACCGCCATTAAGGTATCCTCCTGGAAAAGGTACTGTGGTCAAGAAACGATGCGGCGTGTCCGGAAGTGGTACGCAGGGTCCCGGGACGTATGCCGTATGTGGCGAACGCGGCGCATGCTACGCCGATTGGCGGTTTTGTGTCAATGAATCGTGTTTTTTTTTCAACGGATTCTGCGGGGTTGCCCGAGAAAAACACGGGCGGGGCAGGCAGGCGCGACCGCGCCGGGAAATCAAAGCGCCAGCGCGGTCGGCGACGCGTGAAAAAACCGTTTATTTGGGCAGCAACCAGGAATCATCCACCTCGAACAAGGGGAAGGCGGGCTGGGGCTCGGGCGTGCCTTTGAGCATGCTTTCGTGGCAGCTCCGCTCCTGGCTCATGGCCCGGTTGTCGGAGATCCGGATGATGTTGCCGGCGGGGCTCTCTTCCCCGGCATCGGCGAAATGTTCGAGCAGGATGTCCACGCCCTGGGCCTTTTTGGCCCCGAAGATCCAGCGCAGTCCTTTGTAGCGACCCGACTTGGCCGCGGGTTCCACGACCTCGGGCTTGCCGTAGCGGGCGGTCAGGGCGGCGCTCAGCTTGTCGAACAGGGCCTTGGAGCCGTCCTTGTATTGCAGACGCACGCGTTCCACCCGGTTGGAGGTGGCGCAGCCGCCCAGGATGACATACCCGGCGGCAAAGCCCTTGGTCGGTTTGAGATTGGCCCGGATAAGCCACGGGCGGTCCCAGAGCGGGGCCAGACGGGAGAGGTCGAGGCGGTCGCGCAGGTCATCGGCATTGGCGCCGAGGGTGATGCCGGCGATTTCGGTGGGGGAGGCCTGTCCGGCCCGACTGGGGGTCGGCAGGGCGAGGGCCAGGATGAGGGCCAGCATGGCACAGAAAGTGACGCGTCGGGACATGGCTACTCCTTTGAACGGTCGTGTTGCCGGATGTCCGTTCAGAAAGCCGGAAGAAGCCGGGATGTCAAGGGGGAGACTCTTGCCGGCCGGCCCGCCATGGCGTAGGAAGTGCCCATATCTTTCCCGGGTCCACCCCGTGTTTTTCAAGGAGAATGGCATGTCTAAAAAGGCTTTGCTGCTTGTCGCCCTTTTTGTGCTCGTGGTTTTTCGCGTTCCGGCCTTCGCGGCTGATCCCGCGTCCTTCGGTCATACCTGGCGGGGCTATACCGATAAGGAAAGGGAATCTTTTCTGATTGGTATCGTCACGGCGGTGCAATTGACCTGCGAGCCCCTGTCCCTGGTCAAGGGGCAGGATGACAAGCCGAGCGTGGATCAAAACAGATTCAAGGACTGCTTCAACGAATTTGCCGGCATTGATGCGCCGAAGGTGATTTCGGCCATGAACGCGTTCTACGCCGACCCCAAGAATGCGTTCATTCCCCTGTCCGGAGCCTACAGGATTTCGCTGATGCAGATTCGCGGTGTCAAAGTGGACGATTTGATCGTCCAGGCCCGCAAGTACGGCGATGCCCTCAAAAAGAAGATGGACGAGGAAATGAAGGGCGCTCCCGGCAAGTAGTCAGTCTGAGCCTTTGTTTGGGGTGTTCGCGCCGGAGTGGCCTTGCGCTTTCCGGTGCGGACACCTTTTTTTGCCTGCCTCTATCTTTTTTGCATCTGCTTCCGTCGTTCAGTAATCCCATTTCCAGTTGACGCCCACGCCTTGCTTGTTGTCGTCGCCCACCCGGCTTTCCACGGTGATGTTGGGAGTGATCTTGACCTCCACGGACACGGCGCCGCTTTGGGCTTCGGTGCCCTGTTCCGCGTTGACCGTAACCCCTTTGAAGATCTCCTTGCCCGCCCGCAGGATGGCGGTCGGACTTCCGGAACTTGCGCCCGAGACCAGATTCAGCTGATCAAGGCCCAGGATGCGGCGGGTGCGGGCGAGGATGCTCGTGGGACCGCCGCCGGTGTAGAGCGAGGCGCCGGCTTGGGCGAGCTGGGCTGCCTGGAGAGGCGAGAGGGCGTTGGCGCTTTGGCCGAAAAGGATGCGGGCCAGGATTTCGTTGTCCGGCAGGGTTGGTTGGGAAAAAAGCGCGATGGTGGGATTGGCGGCATCGCCGGTCAGGGAGACGCCCACGGTGGTATCATCGCTCGTGTTGGAGGCGAGGATGTTGATCCGGGGGGCGAGCAGGCTCTGACCGTCGTAGCGCACCTCCCCTTTGGTGATGTTCAGATTGCCGCCGAAAAGTTCCACGGTGCCCCGTTCCGCGGTGAACTTGCCCTTGCCGCGCGGATCGTCGCCCGTGCCCGTGATGGCCACGCTGCCGCCCCACCGCGATTCCAGGCCCATGCCCCGAATATAGACCGACTGGCCAAGGCTGACGGTATAGTCGATGTCCACTCTCCGGGCCGCGGCCGGCGGGCCGGATTTGGGCTTGGCCGGCTTGGCGGCCGGATCGTTGACCACCGTGACCGGAATGACCACCACGCTCGGCGGCAGGGAGGTCGGCAGATTGATCTCGGCCGGTCCGATGATCAACGCGCCGCCGACCTTGAGGTGGGCCAGGGTGCCGGTCACGGCGACGGTGCCGTCGGCTGTGGCCGAAACGAGGTCCAGGCCGGCCACCTTGAGATGGTGCAGTTTGGCCGTGAGGGCCACGGGCGCGTCAGTAGCGGTCAGGGGGCCGACCGAGCCGGTCAGGTTCAACGTGCCGCCCTTGAGATCGGAGGCCGTGGCCTTGGTCAGACTGATGGTGCCGCCTGAGGCCTCGACGCGCAGGGTCAGGTCGCGCAACACCAGGCCGGAATCGGCGTTTTCCAGGCGGCTGGCCGTGATCTGGGCCGATCCGGTCACGTCCGGGGCGGCCAGGGTGCCGCTTAAGGCCAGATCGGCCGCGATGTGGCCGACCAGCCGCGTGTTGGCCTGGGCGAGCAGGCCGGCCACGTCGGACAGGTCGCCGTTGGCGGTGATTCGGCCGCTGAGCGCGCCTGCCGGTGGCAGAACGAAGGTCGTCGGCGCCAGGGAAAAACGGACAGGCAAGCTCACTGTGGCCACAACGAGCTCCTTTTTGCCCGCCCCGGCCAGGGAGGTCTGGGCCGTGAGCTTGCCCGCTTCCAGATCGGCCGAAGCTTTGACGGTCATGGGCGCCAGGGTCCGGCCTTTGGTCGTGGCTAGTTTGAGGCCTTCGATATGAGCCTCGGCCGCCAGGCGCGGCTGGGCCGGGCTGCCGGACAGGTTGATCGTCGCCCCGGCCGAGCCGTCGATGCCGGTGATGCCGGCCAGGGCGAGCAGGGGCAGGGGAACCTGGGCCAGGGAGACCTTGCCTTCCACGGCCCGGGGGCCAAGGCTTCCCGAGGCGGTGAGCTTGGCCTTGTCGCAGGTCAGGGCCAGTCCGTCGAGGCGGGTGGTGCTGCCGGCAAGCACCACCGTGGTCGGGCCTTGCAGGGTGAAGTCGCGCTTGGCCAGGCTGCCGGACAGGCGGGAGACGGTAATGGTCCGTTCCTTGGCCGATCCGGCGAGGCGGGCCTGGGTACGCAGGGTCAGGGGGCGGCCGCCGGGCAAGGTGCCCTGGGTTTCGGCCGTCAGGTCCAGGCGCTTGCCGTCGCCTGTGGCCTCCAGGTCCAGGCTGGCCAGGTCGAGGTCGCCGGTGGCGAGCCCCTTGGCCGTCAACCGGGCCTTGCCCCGGGGCAGGCTGGAAAGTTCGTCCAGATTGGCCGTGACGTGCAGCGTCTTGGCCGACAGTCCGGTCGCGTGCAGGTCCGAGACCGCGATATCGGCCGCGATGGTCTGACCGTTGCGTCCGGTCGCGGCGGTGACGGCGAGCTTGAGGCTGCCGGCCAGGGGCAGCCCGGCAAAACGTCCCACGGCCGACAGATCGCTTGCGGCGCCGTTGACGCGTCCGGTCACGAGCCCCTTGGCCGTATCCAGTCGCAGTTGCCCCTCCAGGTTGGTGTCCGGGGCGGTCAGACGCAGGCTGGGGATGTTGACGGTCTGGCCTTCCATGGCGGCTTCGGTGGCGAGTTCGAGAGTCTCCTTGTCCCGGCGGGCGGTCAGGCGCAGGCGTCCGGCCGGGCGGCGGATCAGGTCCCGGGCCGTGGCTTCCAGGGTCAAGCCGTCGAGCTGGGCCGCGTCGAGGACGAGCCCGCGTCCCTGGATGGTGACACGCGCTTCGGGGTTGTCCGCAGGGCCGGAGAGGCTCGCTTCCAGGGTGCAACCACCGGCCAGGTTCCAACCGAGGGCCGGTCCCAGGCCGCGCAGGTCGGGAAGTTCGGCCTTGACCTGCGAGGTGACGCGTTGACTTCCCGTTTCGAGCCCCCCCGATCCGGTCAGGCGCAAGGCTTTGCCGTCCAGGGACAGCCGCGACAGCCTGGGTCCGGCCAGGTCCAGGGTCAGGGCGGCGTCGAGGGTGGGGTTGGGGCCGAGCAGGGCGGTTACGGCGGCCGAAGCTCCGGTCGAAGCCGTGGTGGCCAACTGGTTCAAACGTAGATTGACCGAGGCTTGCCCCTGGCCCGCAGGGTTTCGTTTCACGGCGGCCTTGGTCGTGGCCTGCCCGGTCAGGGACAACCCTCCCAGGGAAGCCAGCCCGGAGAGTTCCTTGACCGTGGCTTCCAGGTTGGCCGAGAGCGTGCCGTCGGCGCCCAGATCGGCCGAAGCGGCAAGGTTCCCCCCCTGGCCGGTCACCCGGCAGTCCTTGGCCGCCACGGCGCCGTCCGGGGCGATGGCGGTGGAGAACGCCAGATCGAGATTTTGCCCGAGCAGGGTAGTGCCCTGGGGGCCGGCCAAGCCGGTCAGACGTCCGGTGGCCGTGACCGTGGCCCCGGGGAACGTGTCGTGCAGTTTCCCGGCCAGGACAGCCTTGGCCGTGAGGCGGGCATCCTCCAGACTGATGGTGCCGGTGCGCAGGCCGGTCACCTTGGTGTCGACCGTCAGCTTCGGCTTGGCGATGGGGCCAGCGGCGGTGAGCGTCGCCTCCAGGGCTCCCGCCAGGTCCGGGGCCAGGTGGCTGGCGTCGGGGACGGTGATGGTCACTTTGCCGGTCAGGGTATCGGCCTTGGGGTCCAGGCTGGCCGTGGCCGCGAGCTGTCCCGTGGCCGTGCCTATGTTGGCCCGGTCCAGGGCAAACGCACCGGAGACGATACCGGACCGGCCGGCGATGTCCAACCGGACCGGGCCGCCGGTGAACCGGGCAACTTGCTCGTCCCACAGGGGCAGCACGCCTTGGGGCGGGTGCACGTCGGCGTTTAGGGACCAGGAGACCGTGGACGTGGCCAGGGGCACGGCCAGGCCCAGGGTGGCGTCAAGGATCGACTGGTTGGCCAGGGTGGCGGATAACTGGGCCTTCCAGGCCGTAAGCGGACCGTCGCCGGTCAGGTTCACGGCCAGGGGGCCGCCGTTCGGACCGGCCAGAGCCGAGGCCAGCAGGCCGCCGGCCGCGTCATGGAGGCCAAGCAGCAGGGACAGATGCCAGTCGGCGTAGTTGAGGGCGCCGGCGACGTTGACGCGCATCGACCGGCCGTCCAGCCTGTCCAGGCGGAAATGCAGGCCCAGGGCGCCCTGGCCGGATTCGGCCAGCCGGCCGGCCAGGCGCAGGATCGCATCCTGCCCGGCCACGGGCGCATCGAGAATGCAGCGGTTCACGGCCAGCGTGTCCACCAGAATGGGGGGCAGGCTCGGGAACTGGGGCGGCCAAGTGATGGGCACCGGTTCCGGGGGCGGAGTCGGACTTTGGGGAAGGCGCCGCAAGCGCACGATATCGGCCGTCACCGCCCGCACGAGCACCCGGCCGCGCAAAAGCGCCAGGGGCGACCAGGCCAGGCGCAAGTCCTTGACCGCCAGCCACACACCATGTTCGTCGGCCATGGCCAAGCGGCCCAGGGTGAAATCGATCGGAAAAATGCCGGAGATCGCCTCCACGCGCACGGTCTGGCCCATGGCGCCGGACAGCAGGTTCGAGGCCAGGCGGGAAAAGGCCAAGCGTCCCGGACCGGTCTGGAGCCCGATGGCGACCAAGGCGCACACGAGCACGACGGCGGCCGCGCCAAGGCCCATGATCCGGCCCAGACGGGCGAATCGGCGGCGGCGCGGTGGCTTGGGGGGCTCAGAAGGATTGGCCGATGCTGCAGTAGAACTGGGCAATGTCGTCGATGTCCTTGCGTCGGTTGAGCGGTGTGGCCACATCCAGCCGGATGGGGCCGACCGGCGTGTAGATGCGCAGTCCGAGGCCTGCTCCGAGCAGCAATTCTTGACGGTAGGGCGGCAACTGTTCGGTGAAGGCCGAACCGCCGTCCAGGAAGGGCACAAGGCCGATCAGCTCGGTGATGCGCCAGCGCAATTCCGCGGAAAAGGTGAAGACGGACGCGCCGCCGATGGGGGTGTCTCCGTTTAAGGGCCCGACGGTCTGGTAGGGATAGCCCCGGATGGAGCCTGAACCGCCGGCGTAAAAGCGCAGGTCCGGGGAGACCTTGTCCCGGGAAGTGCCGATATTGGCCCCGGCCATGGCCCGCACGGCCAGGACCAGCCCGGGTTTTTCGGCGAGTTTCAGATAGGTGGCGGCCGAGACCTCGGGCCGCACGAAGTTGGTGCGCTTGGACATCGTTCCGAAATAGGGGGCGAAGGAGACGCTCGTAACCACGCCCTTGGTCGGGTCGAGGAGGTCGTTGCGCGTATCCAGGGTGGCTTCGGCGGGCACGAAAGCGAATCCGTACAGGGTATTGTCTTCCCAGGGCCGTGTATGGTCCTGCTCGATGCGCGTCACCCGGTATCCGGCACCGATCCCGGCGGAAAAGCTGTCCGTGAACTGGCGGCGCACCAGGGCCGTGGCCATGGCGCTTTGACCTTTGTAGGCCTTTTTGTCTTCGTCGGTTGTCTTGCCCTTGGCCTTGAACAGTTCCTTGGGCGTGATGAAATCCGGTTTTTCAAAGGAGATTTCGCCCAGGCGTTCGATGGCCGAGCCGCTGGCGGTCACGGCGAGCTTTTCCCCGCCGCCGAACAGGTTGCGGTGTTCCCAGCCTAGATTGGCGCCCGGTCCTTCATCGGTCTTGTAGTCCAGGCCGCCTTTAATGGTGCGGTGTTTGCGCTCGATGACCGTCACCGTGACCGGGACCTGGTCGTTTTCCTCGATCGATGCGGCCGGTTCGACCTGGACCGAGGCGAACAGGTCGAGCTTCGAGAGCTTGGCGCGGTAGCGCTCCAGCAGCCCGGCATCATAGGTCTGACCTTGTTGCCAGGGAATAAGGCCGCGCAAGTAGGTTTCCTTGACGCTGGTCAGCCCGTCGAAACGCGCCTGACCGATGGTCGCCTTGGGGCCCAGGTCCAGGGTCCAGACCACGGACACCCGGTGGTCGGCGAAATTGGCGGTCACCTGCCGGTCGGTCGTCTTGGCAAAGGGGTAGCCCCGGTGACGGGGGTAGGCGGCGAGCTTGTCCCCGGCGTCCACAATGGCCTTGGAGGAAAAGGGTCCGGGTACGGTCAATCCCAGGGCGGCCGGATCCGGCACAGCCGCTCCGGACGCGATCTTGCCGTCCGGCAGCAGGATGCGGACGCTGGTCAGGTCGAACTGGGGGCCCGGGTCCAGCCGGTAGGTGATCACGGCCGGTTGGACGGACGTATCGACCGTGTACCCCACCTTGGCCGCGAACTGTCCCTGGGAGTCGAAAACTTTTTTGAAAGCCGCGCGGTCTTCGTCGGCCCGGCGTTCCAGGAGCAAACCGGAGTCCGGCGGGCTTTGCAGGAGATTTTCGGCCTGGGAGACGCCCTTGAGCAACGCCAGGGTACCAGGCGCGATCAAGCCTTCATAATGGACGACATAGCGAAGGCCGGGCGGCTGGGCGTTGTTGTTTTTTTGCCGGGGCAAAGCCGTGCCAGTCCACAAGCACAATAAAATGACGGCAAAAAACCAGGGAAGGATCTTGGAGGCAAACCGCATGCAGTATCCGGCGGCTGAAGGTGAGGCGGCATGGCAAGACCCCCAACAGACCCTGCCATGATGCGACCCTACCATGACGACCGGCGGCCAAGCAACCCGCCGTGCGGATCAGGGATGGACAAACAACCGTTTTTCCAGCTCCACCAGACAAAAACCCGCTATGGCCGTTCCAGCGATCCACAACCAGGACGTGGCGGGAATCGCGGCCGCGCCAAAGAGTTCCTGCATGAATGGGGCATACGTAAAAAGCGCTTGCAGACCGAGGGCACCGGCCATGCCGGCCAGGATGGCCGGATTGCCCCAGAGGGGCAGGCGCAGGGCCGGACGGGTCAGAGCGCGGCAGTTGAGCAGGTACAGGGCCAGGGTGGCCACGAAAACGTTGACGGCCACGGTGCGGGCGACTTCCAGACTGGAGCCCATGGCAAGCTCTCGGAAAAAAAGCCCGAAAGAACTGGCCAGCAAAATCAGCCCCACCAGAATCACCCGGCGGATGAGGGCGCCGTTCAGGATGGGCTGGTGGGCATTGAGGGGAGGGCGGTCCATGAGTCCCGGCTCCCGGGGTTCGAAAGCGAGCATGAGGCCGAGGCTGCCGGCCGTGGTCATGTTGATCCACAGGATCTGCACCGGTGAGATGGGCAAGGGGACATTGGCCAGCAGGGCGGCCAGGATGACAAGCCCCTCGCCCAGATTGGCGGGCAAGGTCCAGACGATGTACTTGGTCAGGTTGTCGCGGACGGCCCGACCTTCCTCCACGGCCGCCGCCAGGGTGGCGAAATTGTCGTCGGCCAGGACCATGTCGGCGGCTTCCCGGGCCGCTTCGGACCCACGGGCGCCCATGGCCACGCCGATGTCGGCCTGGCGCAGGGCCGGAGCGTCGTTGATCCCGTCGCCGGTCATGGCCGTCACAAGCCCAAGGCTGGTCAGAGCCCGCACGAGGCGCAGCTTTTGTTCCGGTGAAACCCGGGCGAAGATTGCGGTGGCGACGGCAATCTGGGGCAGCTCCGCGTCGGTCGTGGCTTCCAGGGCCAGTCCCGTGACCACGCCGGCCGGGTCGCCGTCGCCAAGGCCCACCTGCCGGCCGATGGCTGCGGCCGTGCTCGGCTGGTCGCCGGTAATCATCTTGACCAGGATGCCGGCTCGCCGACAGGCGGTTACAGCTGCGGCGGCCTCGGGGCGGGGCGGATCGAGCAGGCCGACTAGGCCGAGGAGGGTCAGTCCGTCGGTCAGGGCTTCGGGCGCAAGGCGCATCGTGCCCGCCGGTAGTTCGCGTTCGGCCAGGGTCAGGACCCGCAGTCCTCGTCGCCCCATGGCCTCGGCCGCCGTCTGAAAGGTCTCCCGGCAGCCCCCCGGACACCGGGTCAAGGCCGCCTCCACAGAACCCTTGAAGAGGAGCCGCCGGGGCGCGGACGGTCCGGCATCATGCAGGGTGGCCATGAACCGGTGCTCCGAGGCAAACGGCGCCTCGTCCAGCCGGGGCAGACGGTTTTCCTCGTCGGCCCGCACCAGTCCGATTTCCCGGGCCGCCTGGAGCAGGGCGGTCTCGGTCGGGTCGCCGGCCCAAAGGGGTGTGCCGGCTGTTTGTTCGGTTGCGGCCGGGGGCTGGGTCTCCACGGCGTCGTTGCACAAGAGCCCCGCCCGCAGGCAGGCGCGCAAGGCGTCTTGATCCGGTGGGGAAGGCGCAAGGGAATCGGCTGGAACGAATCCTTGGGGGCCGCGTTGCCAGAGCCGGCCGGCGGTGAAGACTTCCACCACTGTCATACGGTTTTCGGTCAGGGTCCCGGTCTTGTCCGTACAGATGACCGTGGCCGCGCCCAGGGTCTCCACGGCCGGGAGGTGGCGGATGATGGCCCGGCGTCTGGCCATTCGGGTGACGCCCATGGCCAGGATGACGGTGACGGCGGCGGGCAGGCCCTCGGGAATGGCACCCACGGCCAGGGCCACGGCGGTCATGAACACATCGGCCGGCGCCTGGCCGCGCCAGGTGCCGATGGCCAGGGCCAGGCCGGCCAGAAGCAGGATGCCGAACAGCAGGGTCCGGGAAAAATGCTCGATAGTGCGGGTGAGCGGCGTGGCCAGGGGCTGGGCGGTCGCGGTCAGGCTGGCGATGTGTCCGATCTCGGCCGCCTGGCCTGTGCCGATGACAATGCCGCGTCCCCGGCCATGGACGACCACGGTGGTGGCAAAGGCCAAACACGCGCGTTCGGCCAGGACCGTTGCCGCCGGGACGGGGGATACGGTCTTGTCCACGGGCACGGACTCGCCGGTCAGGGCCGATTCGTCCAGGCGCAGGGCCGAGGCCGCGATCAGGCGCACATCGGCCGGGACCTTGTCCCCGGCTTCCAGGGCCACCACATCCCCGGGCACGAGTTCGCGGGCTTCGATGCGGCTCCAGACGCCGTCCCGCAGGACAGTGGCCGAAGGGGCCAGGGTTCGTTTGAGGGCAGCCAGGGCGGAAACCGCCTTGGCTTCCTGGAAAAAGCCCATCAGCACATTGACCACGACCACCCCGGTGATGACCCCGGCATCCACGGGCTGGCCGATAAGGGCGGCCATGATTCCGGACCCGAGTAAAATGGCCACCAGGGGCTGCCGGAGCTGAAAAAACAGGCGGGCCAAAGGACCGGGGCCGCGCCGGGTGTCCACGCTGTTGGGTCCGTAACGCTCCAGGCGGCGTATGGTTTCGACTCCGGTCAGCCCGAGCCCGGCATCGACCGCCAAGCGTGCCGTTACCGCTGTGACAGGCAGACCATGCCAGGGGATGGCACGCGGGTCCTGTTCCATGGGCCTCCCTCTCCGTATCCCGGTCGTGAACGTGCATTTCAGTTTATTGTCGAATGCTGCCGAAAGACAAGCCAAAGGGTTATAGGGTTATAAGGTTATAAAGGAAGAAAAGTCGACTTGACCCTGAATGAACCCATGCCCTATTGTCCGCCCTGCGAATTTCGCGCAACGCTGTCACAGGCTGGTGGGAAGTTGGATAGAGCCAAACGCATCCTGGCGATCGACGACGAACGGATCAATCTTCGGGTCATCGGCGGGTTGTTGCGCAATCTCGGCTATGAGCCTGTCTTGACCGAAACTTGGGCCGAGGCCCAGACCTTGCTCGATACCTCTATCGATCTGGTGCTGCTCGACGTCATGATGCCGGAGATGGACGGTTTCACCGTGGCCAGCAAGATCCGTGGGATGTCGGGTGTTTCGGATGTGCCCATCATCATGGTCACGGCGCTCACCAGCAAGCAGGACCGATTGCGGGCCGTGGAGGCCGGGGCCAACGACTTCATCTCCAAGCCTATCGATCTGACCGAATTGCGGGTGCGCATGGGGTCCTTGCTCAAAATGAAGGAATCCCAGGACGAGGTGAAGCGCTACCAGGCCGAGCTTGAGGAAATGGTGGCCGTGCGCACGAGCGCCCTCAAGATGGCCCTGGACAATGTCAAGGAATCCCAGCGCGTCATTTTGTCGGCCCATCTGGAGACCATCCACCGCCTGGCCGCGGCTGCCGAATTCAAGGACGAGGAGACCGCCGACCACATCCAGCGCATGAGCCGCTATTGCGCCTTGCTCGCCAAGCGTCTGGGCCTGCCCGACGCCGAGGTGGACCTTGTGCTCCAGGCCAGCCCCATGCACGACATCGGCAAGATCGGCATTCCGGACAGCATCCTGCTCAAGCCCGCCAAGCTTACCCCCGATGAATGGACGATCATGAAGAAGCACACCATTTTTGGGGCGCGCATCCTGGGGGATTCGAGTTTCGAGTTGTTGCGGGTGGGCGAAATCATCGCCCTGTCCCACCACGAGCGCTGGGACGGTTCGGGTTATCCCAACGGTCTGGCCGGGGAGGACATTCCGCTCTACGGCCGCATCTGCGCCGTGGCCGATGTCTTCGACGCCCTGACCAGCCGCCGGCCCTATAAGGAACCCTTCTCCAACGAGGAGTCCTTGACCATCATGCGGGCCGGTCGGGGAAGCCATTTCGATCCGCAAATTCTTGATGTTTTCTTTAACGATTTTAATATGTTCGAAGAAATCCAAAAGGAATTCGTCGCCTAGGGGGCTGCCCCTCCCGCAGGTCCGCCATGGACGAAGACAGGCGCCCGGCCGTCCTCATCGTGGACGATGTGCCGGCCAACATACGTATTCTGGCTGAGGCCCTGCGCAACGAGCACGACATCCATGTCGCCACCCGTGGCGGGGATGTGCTTGATCTGGCCCGGCGCTTGGTCCCGGACATCATCCTGCTTGACGTGGTCATGCCGGACATGGATGGCTATGCCGTGTGCCGCCGGCTCAAAGGCGACCCGGCCGCGCGGGATATCCCGGTTATTTTCGTCACGGCCCGCCACGCACCCGAGGACGAAGCCTTGGGGCTTTCCATCGGAGCGGTGGACTATATCGTCAAACCGGTCAGTCCGTCCGTGGTTCGGGCCCGGGTGAAAAACCATCTGGAGTTGCGGGCCGCCCGCCTGGAACTCGCCCGCCAAAACGCGGCCCTGACCGAGGCGGCCAAACTGCGCGAGGACGTGGACCTCATCATGCGCCACGACCTCAAGGCACCGCTGACCGGCATCATCGGGCTGCCCCGGATCCTGCTCGACGAGGGGGGGCTCACCGAAATCCAGGTCAAGCTGCTGACCCTGGTGGAGGAGAGCGGGCTGAAGATGCTCTCCATGATCAACCGCTCCCTGGATTTGTTCAAGATGGAGCGGGGCACCTATGTCCTGTGCCCGGCCCCGGTGGAGCTGTCGCATCTGGTCCGGCGGTTGTTCGTGGAGCTGACGTCCTTGGCCAAACAGTGCCGGGTTGCGTTCGTCCTGACTCGGGACGGCCGCCCCATGGATTCGACCGACACGGTGGAAGTTTCCGGAGAGTGCTTGCTGCTCCATACGCTTTTGGGCAATTGCCTGAAAAACGCCGTGGAGGCCTCGCCAGAGGGCGGGGTGGTCGAAGTCGCCCTGTCGGTAGCCGAGAGCGTGATTGTCCGGGTGCACAACCGGGGTGCGGTCCCCGAGGCCATTCGCGGGACGTTCTTCGGGAAATTTTCCACGGCCGGCAAAGTGGGCGGCACCGGACTTGGTGCGTATTCCTCCAAGCGCATCGCCGAGGTGCATGGCGGCAGCATTGCCATGGACACCTCCGACGCAACCGATTCCACGACGATCACCATTACCCTGCCCAAACCCTGCGGCGTGCGCTAAGACACGATTTGCAGCAGGTTCCCCGTCGGCAGGCCTGCCGTGAGGAGCAGGGGACGTTGCCGGCCGGCTAGACCGTCATGTTGAGCACCGAGCCGCGCTCCAAGTCGGAGGGCAGGCCGGTGCGCAGGGACAGGTTCGCGGACCCGAAATTTTCGTTGAGGTAGTCCGAGGCCGCGCCCAGGGCCGTGGAGAGGCCTTCCCGGGTCAGGCCGGTCTGGGACAGGCTCGTGTCGATGATGTCGGACACCATGTCGGCCGCGTCCTGGCCATACTGTTGGGCCACGGAAGACAGGCTGGCGGACAGGCTGTCCTGCAACTGGCTGGCACCGAGGGTGCCGTCCGAGGCGTAGAACTCCTCGTTGTGGCCGTTTTGGTAGTAGGCGTTGACCGCGTTGTTGAGAGCCCCGTTGAAATAATTGATGGCCTGGTCCCCGGCGGCCACGCCGAACTGGTTGTCGATGAATTGCAGGGCCGAGAGCAGGCCCTTGCCCATGGCGTCCTCGCCGCCAGAGCCATCACCCACACCTTTGCTGATCAGGCCCATGACGGTCTTGGCGGCCGCGTCCCCGAAATTGTCGCGCACGTACTCGACGGCATCGGTCAGGGACTTTTCCAGATCCACGCCGGCAGCGGACAGGCTGTCACCGGCATTGCTGGCCGTGGCCGCCGTGATCTTGTCCATGAGGCTCGCGGCGAAACTCGCAGCGTCGTCATTGCTGACGGTGAGCGACCCGGCCAGAGATGTGTTGTCGTCCGTGTCCGCCCGGTTGATGGACAGGGTGAGCCGCTTGTCGGCGGTGGTCCCGGTATCGGACAGGAGGCTCGACAGCCCGGAAGAAACGGAAGTGATGTCCATGGCGACCTCATCGCATGCGCTTGTCCTTTCGTATCGACGGTTTTCGGGTTGTCTTTAGGCTTAGGGGCGTGTTGCCCTGCCCTGGGCCGTCTGATACTCCCGGGTCGGGAACACACCATGCCGCAAGAGTTTGCCGTTTATATCCTTCAGGTCGATTTGCAGCGCGAACGGACCTACCGCTTGCCCGTGTCCGAGGCGGACCGCGCCGTGGATATGGGTGGGCGCGGCTTGGCTGCGGCCTTGCGTGATCCTTGGGCCCATCTTGCCTGGAACGATCCCAAAACCCCGATCGTCTTGTGCCCGGGCCGGCTGGCCGGGGTGGATCTGCCCGGGACCGGACGTGCGACCGCGGCCTGGACTTCGCCCCTGACCGGGACCAGTGCCGATGCCGGTTTCGGCGGCCGGTTGGGCGGGGCTTTGGCCCGGGCCGGACTGGCCGGTCTTGTCATCACCGGGCGGGCCGCAGCGCCGGTGGGCCTTGTCGTCCGCGATACCGAGGCGGTACTGGTCGATGCCACGGCCGTGACTGGCTTGCCCACGCCGGCGGTCAGCGCCGGCCTGACCGCCCTGGACGGTGCCCTGGTGACCGGACCGGCTGCCTGGAACGGGGCCAGCTTCCTCGCCGGGGCGGTGGTGGATACCTGGCATGGCCCGTGTCGGGGCGGACTGGGTTTGGCACTGGCCGCGAAAAACTGCTGCTTTGTGGCCGCGACCGGCCATGGCCGGGTGCCGGTGGCTGATCCGGCCGGCTTGGACCGGGCCCGGGCGGCCATCCTGCGTTTGATCGGCGCCTCGCCGGCCTTGGGACCGGGAGGGCTCGGCGGCCATGGCAGTGCCGCCCTGTTTGATCTGACCCATGGCCGGCGCATGATGCCCACGCGCAATTTCCGGGAGACCTTTTTCCCCCAGGCGCCCCAGGTCAATGCCCCACGGCTCGAAGCGCAGTGGGGGAGCCGCAGCACGGCCTGCCCGGGCTGTCCGGTGGACTGCCACCACCTGGCTCCGGGTGGCATTCCGCTGCCCGAGTTTGATGCCTTGTCCCATTTCACGGCCCTGCTCGGTCTGGCCGATGGCCGGCTGGCCGTGACCGCCCAGGCCGCGTGCTGGCGTTTGGGGCTCGATCCGGTGTCCGTGGCCGCGACCCTGGCGACCCTGGCCGCGTGCGACGGCCGGGAACCCTCGGCCGAGTGGGTGCTTGCCTCCATCGCCGCCCTGGCCGATGGACGCGACGCGGGCCGCGAATGGGCGCGGGGGGCGAGGGCTCTGGCCGCCGCTCGCGGACGACCCGAAACGGCCATGGTGGTCAAGGGCATGGAACTGCCGGCTTTTGATCCGCGCGGTGCCTACGGCCTGGCCTTGGGCTTGGCCGTCTCGACCACCGGACCCGATGCCTGGCGGGCGGGTTGCCTGGCCCATGAGCTGTTGCGCAAGCCCGTGGCCACGGATCGCTTCACCTTCGAGGGCAAGGCTCGGGCGGTCTTTCTGGGCGAAAATACCACCGCCGCCATGGACAGCCTGGGCGTGTGCCCGTGGCTGGCGCTCGGCACGAGCCTGGAAGAGTGGGGGCAGGCGTTGGCCGCGCTGACCGGGGAGGAGGTCACGGCCGGCGGCTTGGCCCGTCTCGGCGAACGGACCGTGTTTCGCGAACGCCAGCAAGGCGCCCGTCGCGGCCTGACTGCCCGGGATGACGATTTGCCGGAACGGTTTTTTCGCGAACCCGGAAGCTCCGGCGATGGGATCGATGTGCCGCCCCTGCGCCGGGAGGATTTTCTGGTCGCCCGGGGTAAATATTACCGTCTGCGGGGACTGACTCCGGACGGCCTGCCCGATTCGGCCCGGGCGCGGGAGCTTGACCTGCCATGAACGCGCTGATCGCCCGTTTTGCCGCCCGGCTCGAACGGGCCGGCCTGTGCGCGCCGGGTCAGGCCCTGGTGGCCGGCCTGGACGAGCGGCTCGTCTTTTCCCGGCCCGATGCCTTGAACCCGGTCCTGGCCGATGTTGTGGACCAGCTCGGCGTGTCGAGCCTGATCCTGGCCCCGCCAGCCGAGCCGTACGCCTCCATCCTGGAATTTCTCGCCGCCCGGGAAGCGCCGGCCATCCGGCCCCGGGACTGCGAAACGCGGACTTTTTTCCACGACATTCCGGTCGTGGCCGCACCCACGGCCGCAGCCATGGCCCAGGCTTTGACCCGGCGCAAGGGGGCTTATGTGCCGGGGCACGGCATTGTGGCCCATGGCGCCCTGTCGCCGGAACAGGCGTTTGTCACGGTCTCGTCCGTGGCCTTTGCCGGGTTCGTGAAGTTTTTTGCCGATTGCCTGGCCGCGGCCCGTGCCGGAACCGTCGATGCGCAACGGGCAGTCGTGCTCGCCCTGGTCGTGGCCCACCTGCCCCCGGCGCCGCCCGCACAGCCGCCGGCTCTGGCCCGGGGACCGTTTGCGACCCGGACCGAGGCCCTGGCCGCCGTGGTCGCGGCCGGGAAAGCCACGGTGGACCTGGGGCTCGTGGATTCGGTATTCGGCAACGTGTCCTACAATCTGGACGGCGCCCTGGCCATCAGCCAGACCGGGGCCGCCCTGGACGACCTGGCCGGTTGTCTCGACATCTGCCCCCTGGACGGCTCGTCGTGCGCCGGGCTGACCGCGTCCAGCGAACTGGCGGCCCATGCCGCCCTGGCCCGTCTGGACGGCCGCCGGGCCATTCTCCATGGCCACCCTAAATTCGCGGTGATCCTGTCCATGGACTGCGACCTTCCGGATTGTCCCGAGCGCGACGCCTGCCATGTGGCCTGCCCGAGGCGCCGCTTCCTTGGGGATGCGCCCATCGTGCCGGGCGAGGTCGGGGCCGGTCCGCGCGGACTTGTCCACACCATGCCCCCGGCCTTGGTCGGTCGGACCGGAGTGGTGGTGCTCGGCCATGGCGTCTTCACCGCCGGTCGGGACGATTTCAACGAGGCTCTGGCCGCGCTGTGCACCATCGAACGCGAGGCGAGGCGGCTGTGTCTCGACCGGCTCGGCTTCGGAGGGGACCATGTCCCGGCCTGAGGAGGCCGCGTCCACCTGGGACGTCTTCGTCTATGGCACCTTGCGCCAGGGGTTTTGCAACCACTTCTATTTGGACAAGGCACGTTTCCTCGGTCCGGCCACAACCCGGGACGGCCATGCCATGTACCTCTACGGTGGTATTCCCTCTCTGCTGCGCCATGCGAGCGGGCCGCGCATCGTCGGGGAACTCTACCGGGTCGATGCCGGCATCCTGGCCGGTCTGGACCGGCTGGAGGAGCATCCCCATGTCTATCGCCGGGAGCCGGCGCCGATTGTCCCGGTGGGCGGCCGGGAGACCATGGCCTGGATCTATTTCGCCCTTGTGGCCCATGGCTTCGCGGCCGGCACCGGGGATTTCGCCGCCGTGGCCGGCCCGGAAGTGCTCAGTAGGTTTTGAACAACCAGGCGTAGACGACGTAGATCCAGCCGAGCACACCGTGGATGATGGCCCAGAAGATGGACTTGTTGAGGGTAAACGAAACGGCCATGGCCAGGGCCGAGCCAAAGCCCACGCCGTATTTGACAACGGTCTGCCGATAGACGTCCATGCTGCCTCCTTGCTTGGATCGATAGTGCCCGAAAGGACCGTCCCAGGCACGTTTTTTCCTTGTCCCGGGCGCAATTGACATTTGCCATGCCCCCGCGCACACTGCCGCAATGCTTGCCGAACCAGGACCTGGGCGCGTCGGGCGTCTGCCGATTTTGTGCCGTGCCGTCGGTCGCTGGGCAATTTTCGTCTGCGCTCTCCTCTGGTGCGCGATCGTTCCGGCCCGGGCCGAGGAGTCGGCCAAGGTCCTGCAAGCCCTCAACCGGTTGACGTACGGTCCGATCCCGGGCGATCTGGAACGGGTCACGACCATGGGCACGGCGGCTTTCATCGCCAGCCAGCTCGAACCCGAACATCTCGACGAACCGGCGGCGCTGACCGAAAAGCTGGCCGGCCTGCCCACCGAATCCATGGACACGGTGCGGCTGTTTCGGGAATTCGGGCCAAAGGCCGATACCGATGGCTCTCCCGGTCCCGAAGCCATGCGCCGGGTGTTCGACCGGGCCGGCGCCGTTGCCCTGGAAGCGGCCAAGTCCCGGTTGTACCGGGCCATTCTTTCCCGGCGTCAACTCTACGAACTCATGGTGGCCTTTTGGAGTGACCATTTCAACCTGGGCGCGAAAAAAGGCTTGGCCACCCTCTGGGTCGGCGCCTTTGAGCGCGAGGCCATCCGGCCCCATGCCATGGGCCGCTTTCTCGACCTGCTTTCGGCCACGGCCATGCATCCGGCCATGCTCATTGCCTTTGGCAACTGGAAAAACGTGAGCCCACGCCACGGCGTCTCCGCTCCCGGGGAGGGGCTCGACACGAGCTATGCCGCCGTTGTCCTGAACAACCAGACCCTGGGGCCGGGCGGACCGCAGAAAGCCGGCGATGTGAAGGCGTTGGCGAGGATTTTCACCGGCTGGCGCGTGGGCGCGGCCCGGGACGGCGCGGAAACGGGCGGGTTTCATTTCGAGCCTGACCTGCACGATCCCACGGACAAGGTTTTTCTGGGCCAGCCCATCAAGGGCTCGGGCGTGGGCGAAGGCGCGGCCGCGTTGCGCATCCTGGCCGGGCACAGGGTGACGGCCGTGACCATCAGCCGCAAGCTCATCCAATATTTTCTGTGCGACGAACCGCCGCCGAGCCTGGTCAAACGGCTGGCCGAGACCTTCACGGCGACGGAAGGCGATATCCGCGAGGTGCTGCGGGCCCTTTTCACCAGTGCGGAATTTTTCGATCCCAAGTACATGGGCAATCGGTTCAAGTGCCCCTTGCGCCAAGTGGTGTCGACGGTGCGAGCCCTGGGTGGCGTGCCCCGGGATACTGCGGCCCTGGTCGGCGCTCTGGATGGTCTTGGCCAGCCTCTTTATGAGGCCGGTTCCGCTGACGGGCATCCGATTCTGACCGCGATCTGGCTCAAACCGGAAAATGTGGCGCGCCGGGTGGCCCTGGCCGGGGATATCGTGTCCGGGCGGTTGCCTGTCCTTGGACTTAAGCCGGCCGGACTTTCGGTACAGGGACTGGTCGGCACCCTGGGGTCGGCCGTGTCCGCGTCCACGCGCCAGGCCGCGGCCAAGGCGCCGGAGCGTCTGGGGCCGGCCGTGCTGCTCGGTTCGCCGGATTTCATGCGGTATTGACAGGAAAGGGAGCGCTTGCGGTGGGGCGCAGGGAAGTTTTCCCTGCGGATCATGGCGGCGAGCGGTTGGTTGAACGGGAGTAGGGGAAGCTCGTGCGACGACGCGACATGTTGCGATGGCTGGCAGCCCTGGGGGCTGTGGGACTGGCCGATCCCGGATTGGTCCTGGCCAGGCGCAAGGCTTCGGCCCGGGGTCAGGCCAAGGCACGGGAGCAGGATCACAAGGCGGCGGCTGCCGGCGCCCGGCCCGGAAAGCGGCTCGTCGTGGTCTTGCTCCAGGGCGGGCCGGACGGTCTGTCCCTGGCCGCGCCCACGGCTGATCCGTTCTATCCGGCCTTGCGGCCGACCACGGCGATTGTGCCCGGCAAGGACAGCCTTGACCTCGGTGACGGCTTCATCCTGCATCCGGCCCTGGCGCCGCTTTTCCCTTTTTGGAAGCAAAAAAAACTGGCAGTGATCCCGGCTTGCGGCCTGCCCGGGGTGGCCCCCGAACACCAAGCTGCGTTGGCCAGTTTCGATGCCGGCGTCCTGGCCAAGGATGCGCCGCGCAAATCCGGCTGGTTGGGCAGGCTGTCGCTGGCCCTGGGCGGGGAGAGGGCGCAGATGCTGGTCGGGAGCCTTTCACCGGTCTTTGCCGGCGCGCCCCACTACAAGCTCTTTGCCCCCGGGCGTGGCCCGTCTTTGCCCGCGCCGGTCCCGGAGGACCAAGCGCTTTTCGAGGCCGAATCGCGGCTTTTTGGCGGTCGTACGGCCCTGGATACGGCTTTTGTCACCGGGCGCAAGGCCCGCATCGCGACCCAGGCCAAATTTTTGGCCGAATCCCGGGAGTCCGCCGCCGGAGCCGTGCCCGCGCCGACTTTTGCCCGGTATGGCGAGCGGTTCGGCCGGGAGTTGGCCGAACGCCGGGATGCCCCTTTGGGGTTTGTCGCTGTTTCGGGTTTTGACACCCATGTGTCCCAGGGCGCGGGCCAGGGCTATCTGGCCGACCGGCTGCACGAAACCGCCGAGGGCTTGGCCGGGCTGCTCGACGGTCTCGGCAAGGCTGCGGACGGCACCGTGGTGGTGGCCTTGGGGGAATTTGGCCGGCGGGCACGGGAAAACGCGTTCGGCGGTACGGATAACGGCCGGGGCGGAGTGCTGTTTGTCCTTGGCGGTGCCGTGGCCGGGGGGCGGGTCCTGGGGGACTGGCCCGGGTTGGCCGATCACCGGCTTATCGAGGGGGATGTGGCCGTGGCCACGGACTGGCGCGAGGTGGTGGCGGAAATCGCCCGATACCATCTGGGATTGCCGGAAAAACGGCTGCCCGATGTCTTTCCCGGGTTGAAGCCGGAGCAGCGTCTCGGGGTTCTGGCCTGAGCCAGACTTGACCTTACGGGGCAATTTTTCCGCGAAAAAAACGGGCTGCTTCTGGAGCGGCTGTCGCTTGGCTCCCGGCGTCAGGATGATGCCGGGAGTGCTCTCGTGACGCAAAACCGATGTCCGGACGCGGCACGGCGACACCGGATCGCCGAAATCGCCAGGTTTGGGGTCCTTGGGGGCAGCGGGTTCGCGGCCGCTGCTGGCTGGGGCGATCCGTGCCGGGGTGCGTGGTTGGCAACGCGCGCCACAGGCTGCGTCGCCGCGTCGCGCCCGGACAGCGGCAGGGGCGGGGGCTTTGCAAAAGAGAACAACTGGAGTATGTAGTAAATTTCCCCGTCCGTCTTGTGTCTTTTTTCACAAATTCTTTTTTTAGGCAACCTCGCAACCCACCGGAATTTCAGTGGGCGAAAAATTTTTTTCCCCGCCGCCCACCAAAACTATTTTTCCATCCCCCATATCCGCTTTGCGCGCCCCCCCGGGGCGAGCCGCGTTCTCCACTCGGGCGGCCAACCCGGTAGCCGGTTGTCCCAGGTTGGGTTGCCGCGACCGGAAATCCCCTTCTGCCGCCTTGGAAAGCTTTCTCCTGCCTCCGTCCATGGCCGCCGGCGGCACTGATTTGTGTCCGGCCGCACAGCACGGCGGTCTTGCGACAGGCCTGTCTTGACCTTTTGCGACGTCTGGGCTTTATGCTGGCAGTCTCTCGAAAAGTGCGCACCGGCGGGATGCCGCCGGCGTCCCGCCGGGCGGCTGGGGCGCACGTACGGTTTCCTGTGGCGTGGTTTCCGGTTGTGGCGGAAGCGCTGGGCATTGGGGCTGCTTGCAAAAAAATCGGCTTTTTGACTTAGGTCAAACCGGCCTTGCCCTGGCCCGCGTAGACCGGAAACCACGGAAACGGGAAATCGAACCCAAACCCAGATGGAGGACGACATATGTTTTGCTACCAGTGCGAACAGACGGCCAAGGGCCGTGGTTGCGACAAACTCGGCGTGTGCGGCAAACAGCCCGATGTCTCGGACCTGCAAGACCTGCTCGTCTATGCCCTGACCGGTCTTGGCCAGGCCGCTGTGGCCGCCAAGGCCGAAGGCAAGACCGTGCCGCTCGAAACCGGCCGCTTTTTCGCCAAGGCCATGTTTTCGACCCTGACCAACGTCAATTTCGACGCCGCCGATTTTAAGCCCCTCATCGAACAGGCCATGGCCAAACGTGATGCCCTGGCCGCAGGCCTCAAGGCGGCCCTGCCCGAGGGGCCGGCCACCTTCAAGCCGGTCGCCGACCTGGCCGGTCTTATCACCCAGGGTGCCAAGCACGGCCTCAAGGACATCCCCGAAGCCAACGACGACATCCGCTCCCTCAAGCACACCCTGATTTTCGGCATCAAGGGCGTGGCCGCCTACGCCGACCATGCCGCCATTCTCGGCCAGGAAGATCCGGCCGTGTACGACTTCCTGTACGAGGGCATGGCCGCCACCTTCACCACGGACAAGGACCTCGGCGCCTGGGTGGGCTTGGTGCTCAAGTGCGGCGAAGTGAACCTGCGCGTCATGGAACTCCTCGACGCGGCCAACACCGGTGCCTACGGCCATCCCGTGCCCACCGAAGTGCCGCTCGGAGCCAAGGCCGGCAAGGCCATCCTGGTCTCGGGCCACGATCTCAAGGACCTCAAGGACCTGCTCGAACAGACCTCTGGCAAGGGCATCAACATCTACACCCACGGCGAGATGCTGCCGGCCCACGGCTACCCCGAGCTGAAAAAGTACCCGCATTTCTACGGCCACTACGGCACGGCCTGGCAGAACCAGCACAAGGAATTCGCCGCCTTCCCCGGTGCCATTCTCATGACCACCAACTGCATCCAGAAGCCGGCCGAGAGCTATCTGGGCAACATCTTCACCACCGGCCTGGTCGGCTGGCCCGGCGCGACCCACGTCAAAAACGGCGACTTCGGCCCGGTCATTGAAAAGGCCCTGGCCATGCCCGGTTTCCCCGCCGACACCGACAAGGGCACGGTCATGGTCGGCTTCGCCCGCAACACCGTGCTCGGCGTGGCTGGCACGGTCATCGATGCAGTGAAAGCTGGAAAAATAAGACACTTCTTCCTGGTGGCCGGTTGCGACGGCGCCAAGCCCGGCCGCAACTACTACACCGAGTTCGTGGAAAAGGCCCCGGCCGACACCATCGTGCTGACGCTCGCTTGCGGCAAGTTCCGGTTCTTCGACAAGAAGCTCGGCGATATCGGCGGCATTCCGCGCCTGCTCGACATGGGCCAGTGCAACGATGCCTATTCGGCCATCCAGGTGGCCGTGGCCCTGGCCAAGGCCTTTGACTGCGGCGTCAACGACCTGCCCCTGTCCATGGTTCTGTCCTGGTACGAGCAGAAGGCCGTGGCCATTCTGCTGACCTTGCTCGCTCTCGGCATCAAGAACATCCGGCTCGGACCCAGCCTGCCGGCGTTTTTAACCCCCAACGTCCTCAACTTTCTGGTCGCCAACTATGACATCAAGCCCATCACCACGCCCGATGCGGACTTGAAGGCCATTCTCGGCTAGGCCGGACGGATTGACAGCGGGGCGGCCCCGGGCTCTGCGGAACCAGGGCCGCCCAAAGGAATTTTCCCATGCAGCGCAAGATCATCGAAATCGACGAATCCCTGTGCAACGGCTGCGGCGCCTGTGTGACCGGCTGCGCCGAAGGCGCCCTGGCCGTCATCGACGGCAAGGCCCGGATCGTGGCCGATCATTTCTGCGACGGTCTGGGCGCCTGCCTCGGCCATTGCCCGACCGGCGCCTTGCGGATCATCGAACGGGACGCCCCGGAGTTCGATGAAGCGGCTGCCATGGCCCATGTGGCAACTCTGGGCAAAACGCCCGCCCACAGTGGTGGCGGCTGTCCCTCGACCCGGGTCGAGAGTCTGGCCCCCCATACGCCCTGCCAGCAGCTCAACATCCCGGCGGCCCAGCCGGTAAGCGCCGCTTCGGCCCTTGGCACCTGGCCCATCAAGCTGCGTCTCGTGCCGCCCAATGCGCCGTTTTTGCAGGGTGCCCGGCTGCTTTTGACCTCGGACTGCGTGCCGCCGGCCTTTCCGGCCTTCCAGTCGGCGTTTCTGCCCGGCCGGGTGGTGTTGCTCGGTTGCCCAAAGTTCGACGACACGGCCGCCTACGTGGAGAAGCTCGCCGCCACCGTGCGCGACAATGCCATCGTCGATATCACGGTCTTGCAGATGGAAGTGCCCTGCTGCTCGGGCATGTCCCGCATTGCCGCCCTGGCCGTGGCCCAGGCCGGAAAAACCGTGCCCGTCACCCGGGTTGTTGTGACCCGCCGCGGTGAGATCGCCGCCATGGAGCCGGTGGCCGTGGAACGGACTCCGTTCGCCATGGCCGGCTAGCTGGGGGAAAAGCCTCCGGCGGCCAGGCGGGATGCCCCCTCCCGAACCTCCCGTCACGGAAACGCCCCGGAAATGGAAAAGGAGCGTAGCAGATGAAAAAGGTCAATATATTTGAAGAAGGTCCATTCAAGGACACCGGATACGGCATGTTGTGGGTCCATGATTCACCGTATTTCCGGGTCGTGAACTTCAACTTCAAGGCCGGCCAGAGTCTGCCCATCCACCATCATGACCTGGACGGTGAACTGACTATCGTGGTGCTCGAAGGCGAAGGCCAGTTCCTGGCCGCCGAGGATGCCACCTTGCCGGCCAAGCCCGGCGATGTGCTGGTGTGCCCCATTGCCGTTCCCCACGGCCTGACGGCCACGACCGATATGCGGGTGCTCGTGACCATCGCGCCGCCTCCATAAGGAGCAGGGGGGACTCCCTGCGGAAGGAGCCGGGAGGCCGTGTGCGGCGGCTTCCCGGCTTTTTCATATCCGGGCAATGCCCAAAAACACGGCGTGCAAGCTGACCAAGAGGGTGAGATAGGCCGTTCGGGCCGCGTGGGCGGAGAGTCCCGGGAACCGGTAGCCGATCCGTCCGCCCGGACAAACGCCCACGCAGTCGCCGCACAGGGTGCAGGAATGTCCCGGCCGGCCCCGAGCCAGATCGGCCGGCGACAGGGCCAGGTAGCGACAGACCCGGGCGCACCGGCTGCAGCCGTCGCAGCCCGGACCGATGCGCAACCGCCAGAAGGAAAGCACCCGCCCGAGCAGCGAGCTCACCAGCCCGATGGGACAAAACATGGTGCAGTGGATCATGACCCCGGTCTTTCGGGAGAGGGTCACCATGAGCCCCACGCCCGCGAGTCCGAAGCCGGCCGCCAACCAGACGGCCGTGCCGGTCGCCACACCAAGTCCGCGCAGGCCGATCGCCGCCCCGATGACGAGGGTCAGACTGACCACGCGCCAGGACGTAAGCCGGGAGGGGAGACGCGTGGGGGTGGCACGACCGCCGCAGGCACAAACGGCGTCGACGGCGCCGATGTAGCACAAGTGGGAGCACCAGCCCGGCCCGACCAGAAAAAGCGTCGCCAGATACAGGAGGGGCATGAACAGGCCGCCGCCCCGGTAGACCGGTCCGGCCACGATCAGGGCCGGCACGGGCAGGTGCAGGGCGCCGGTCATGAGGCAGGCGCTTATCCCGACGAGCCCAAGCAACAGTTGGCTGAAGAAGACCAGCGAAAAGAGCGACCAGTAGCGCAGCCGGATCGGTCCGGTTCGGGGGGCGGCCACCAACTTACCGACCAGCCAGGCGGCATACAGGGCCAGGAGCAGGATTTCGAACGTTCCCCAGCCCGGAAAAAAACGGTCGGCCAGCAGCAACGTGACCGGTGCCTTGGACCGGGCCAGCGCGAGCAGACCGGCCGTGAGCCAAAAAGCCGTCGCCTGGGCCACTGGCGAGTCGCCGCCGTGCCGGCCATGGGCTATGAACCGTCGGGACAAGGCAAAAAGTCCTCCGGCCAGGCACACGGCGACCACGGCGCTGAGGATGACGGCCAGCCGGCCGAAGGGAAGGCCGGCCGTCAGCCGGAAGAGAAGCATATCCCGGGCGGTGGCCGCGAAAACGAGGGCCATGCCCAAAAGGGCCGGGCCGAGCAGATACGGGGTCGCCTTGTGGCGGGAAAAGACCACTACGATAAGCCCCAGACAGGCGGCGGCCAGGCCGGGACTGCCGCAACGCCAGGCATGGGCGGCAAAGAGCAACAAGCCCAAGCATTGCAGAAGCTGTCCGGTCAGGATCATGGCCGGCTCCGGGCGTTTTCGTCGTCCGACCTGTTTTCCCAGGGGCGGAGCACCTTTTCGGTCGATTCCGTTTCCGGTAGGAATGCCTGCGGCGGCATGGAGCCTCCTTGGTTTGTGCTACGGTCCGGGAATTCTGGATCGCACCCTGGGGTTTTGCCATGACTTACGTCAAAAGGAATGCACTGCATGGAGAAAACCCAGGCTCTTGCCGGCGTCGGTCTTTTTGCCGGGCTCGGCTCCCGGGAACTGGCCGCCCTGGCCGGTATCGCCGAACTGCGGACCTATGCCCGGGGCCAGGACATCTTTTTCGCCGGCGATCCGGGAAAGGGATTTTTCTCCGTGGTATCGGGCAAGGTCCGTATCTACCAGACTTCGCTGACCGGCAAGGAGCACATCCTGCACGTGTTCGGTCCGGGCGAGGTTTTTGCTGAAGTGGCGATCTTTGCCGGCAGCGCCTATCCGGCCCATGCCCAGGCCCTGGAGGAGGGCGACTATCTTTTTTTCCCCCGGGAGCGGTTCCGCAGCCTTCTGGCCGAGGACCCGGACCTGGCGCTCAACATGCTGGGGCTCCTTGCCATGCGCCTGCGCCAATTCGTCAAAAAATTGGAAGATCTGAGCCTGCGCGAGGTACCGGCCCGGCTGGCCGCCCATTTGCTGCTGCTCGGGGCCGAAAGCCACAAACGGCGGCTCTCCCTGGACCTGCCCAAGGGTCAGCTCGCCGCCTATCTCGGCACCATCCCGGAAACCCTGTCCCGGGTCCTGCGCCGCCTGGCCGATGACGGCCTCATTGCCGTTTCGGGCAACAGCGTGGAGATTTTGGACGCCGCCCGCCTGGAAGCCTTGGCCTCGGGCGGCCAGTAAGTCCGAATCGCGCGCTCTTCCCGACAACCGGCCTGCTTTTCTCCGTGTGGTTTGACACCGCGTTCGCCTCAACACGTCGTTCTTTTGACGTTTTCCGAGGCGTGTCCGTCTATTTATCTTGAATTATAAGAGAATTTTTGTGGCAGGCTCTTTGCTATGCCCATCGTGCGATCCGACATGCGACAGGGAGCGTCCGGCCCGGTGGCCGGATGACAGTGCAAAGGAGGTTGGTATGCTTTCCTTTTTCATGGGTGGCGAGAAAAAGGCTCGGGGACGGCACGAGGAACTCAAGCGCGGCGCACGGCTCAAGAACGCCAAGGAACTCTTTTTCAGCGGCAAGTTTCCGGTGGTGACCACGCCGGTCATCAAGGGGCGCCGCATCCGCAAGGTGCTCGGACTGGTTTCGGGCCGGGGCTTCGATTCCGAATGCGCCTTTTATGGCCTGACGGCCAGCGCCCTGGACATCGGGGCCGACGCCATCATCGGCTATCAGGAAAACGTGGCCTTCCATCCCGACGGCTCCCGGTATTTTTCCTGTTACGGCACGGCCGTGATCCTTGAAAAGGAGCAGGCGACCAAGCCCCAGCGTCGGGCCCTGACCACCGCCAAGCCCATGATGCATTGATCGCTGTTGCCCGGCCCCTGTCCGGGATTGAGCGGAGGGGACCATGAAACACGTGTTGTGCGGGATTTTGCTCGGCGTCCTGGGTCTCTGTCCGGGACCGGCCCTGGCCCAGGAACGCGCCCCGGGCACGCGGTACACCGAGGAACGGTCAGGCCTGCAGGGCACGGCCGTTCCGGGAGTCCGGGGCGGCGCCCTCGGCTACCAGGTGAAAGAAGGCCTGGCCGTGGAGGCCGAAGGCTTGGGCTACGGCAGCCAGGCGGATCGGGAACGAACCGGCCGTGGTCCGGGCGCGGCCGAAGCGCTGCCCGAGGCCATGGGGGTTGTCGGTATGGCGCGGGTCGATCTGGCCCGCTCAAAAACCTCTTCACTCCGTCTGGGACTTGGCGCCGGCGGCATTGTCGCGGACGGGGCGCCGTCGGACGGCCTGCGCCAGGGCGCGACCAGCCAAGCCGATCTCGGAGGCCATTTCGGGTTGTCGGAAGGCGTCAGCCTGCGGGCCGCCGGCCGTTATCAGCGCCAGGATGCCTTTTCCGATAACAGCCGGGACAACCTGGGCGCCCATGTCGGGTTCAAGATCAGTTTTTAGGGGGAGTATCGCGTTTTTTCGTGGGGCGCGGACCGCACCCCGTGTCGATGCCTCAGCCGCGAATGCCGAGCTTGGGAAAGACGAGGCGCACGATCAGGAACCAAGCCACGATGACGCCGAGAAAAATGAGCATGTCTTGCATGAAGTGCTTCTAGCACAACCCCGGTTTCCCGCCAAGCTGCCCGTGCGGCTTGTTCACAGGCCTTGCCTGTGTGGTGAATGTGTGCTAACAAGTTAAAATTCTTGGAGATGACCAGTATTGGTCCCGACGTCGGGTGACGGTGCGGCCAGGAAACGGAGTTGGCACATGGTGCGGCGGTTGTGTGACGTTTTTGTGGCGGTGCTGGTTTTGCTCGTGGGCGCTGGCCTGGAGCCGGTTGACGCCTGGGCCGGAGCGCCGGTCTTGCCGGCCACGGTGCTGGCCGGTTATCCCCACGATCCCGAGGCCTTTACCCAAGGCCTGCTGTTTCATGACGGCGCGCTCTACGAAAGCACGGGGCTTTACGGCCGCTCCAGCCTGCGCCGGCTGGTGCCGGACACGGGCCACGTCCTGGCCCGGCGCAACCTGCCCCGGGAGATTTTCGGCGAAGGTCTGGCCCTGGTCGGCGACCGGCTCTACCAGCTCAGCTGGAAGGAAGGCCGGGTGCTCGTGTGGCGGGTCATGGATTTCGCGCCGTTG
>JAWRKJ010000013.1:0-15571 GCA_040307025.1 Desulfovibrionaceae bacterium
GACGATCTCGGGCTTGGTGGAAGAGAATTACACCGACGGATTGCTCGTTTCCACGGATGATGGCGTGACTTACGTAGTGCTGACTCCGGAAGCGATCAGTCTGGAACAGGAAGAGGCGTTCCACAAGCAGAACAAGGGGAAGCGCGTGACCCTGACCGGCGACATCTACAAGGACGAGGACGGAACACTGAGTCTGTACGTCAAGGATCTGCCGCGCTAGTGCGGGGGACAGGAGGAAGGCCTCCAGCGGTCAAAGGGCCTTGCCCTTCGGAAACCCAAAAGAGATGTCGCAGGATGATAGCCTGCCGTCTTGAAAACATTTTGTGATGGTTATCTCCAAATCCACGGAGATGGAAGGCGGGAATGCAGGGCCCGGTGGGATTGCTTGAAGGCGCGGCCGGTCGGCTCAATGCGGCCAACGGACTCGACGCCAAGCTCGCAGCGGCCAAGGCTGTGCTGGGTCAGGCCATGGACCGGTACGGTCCGGATCTGGCCCTGGCCTGGACCGGCGGCAAGGACAGCACCCTGCTCGTGTGGCTGGCCCGGGAAGTCTGCCGGGAGCGGTCCGCTCCCCTGCCCCGTATCGTCACTATCGACGAAGGGGATACCTTTCCCGAAATCGAGGCCTTCCAGGCCCGGCTCAGCCGGGAATGGGGTTTTTCGCCGACCGTGATCGGCAATGCGGCCATCCTGGCCCGTCGGCCGGCCGTGGGCGAGTATCTGCCCATAGCGGAACTCGGGGGGGCCAATCAAGCCATTCTGGTTCGGATCGGGTTCACCGGCCCGGGCTTTCCCTTTGATCCGGACGCGCCAGTCGGCTGCCAACTCATGAAGACCGCGCCGCTCACCGACTTTCTCGAAAGGCAGCACATAGGCGCTCTGGCCGTGGCCATCCGCCGGGACGAACATCCGGCCCGGGCCGAGGAGACGGTGTGCAGTCCGCGCACGGCTCCGCCCCATCTGCGGCTCCATCCGCTGTTGCCGCTTCGTGAGCGCGAAGTCTGGGACGCCACCTTCCGCTACGCCATTCCCTTTTGCGCGCTCTACACCCAGGGCTACCGCAGCCTGGGCACGCGGTCGGGGTCGCACCCCGCCGCTTCCCTGCCCGCCTGGGAACAGGATCTGGAACACACGCCGGAACGGGTCGGCCGGGCGGCCGATAAAGAACAAGCCATGACCTGGCTGCGCTCCATGGGCTACATGTAACCCAGCGCCCCTTGTAGGATTCCGAAGGGCTTTGCCCTTTGGCCGCCGGAGGCGTTCCCCCCCCCTCCTCCACCTTACTTTACTGTGCACCGGCTGCAAGCAGCGGACGCAGATCGATCAAGCGAAAACCTGGCGCAATGCGTTCGGAAGGGAACAGCTTGTCGGCAAGCAGGACGAACGGTCCGGGTTTGGCGGCCAGTTCCCGGATACGCGCGTCAAAAGGCTCGAACACGGGGGAGCCGGCCAGGGCTTTGGGGGTGAAATCCGATTCGCGTACGACCAGATGGGTAAGTCCGTGTTTGCGCGCGATGGTCAGGACCGTGGCCGGGTCCTTGGCGTAGTAGGCCGCGGCCTGGTCGGCCAGACGCGGGGCATAGCGCTTCCAGTAGCCCAAACTCCAGGGATGGGCCAGCTCATAACTGGCCAGGACAGTGCGCCGTCCAAAGGTCAGCACGTTGTCAAGAACGTTGGGATTGCCGGCCAGGAGCGCATCCTTGGGCAGGCGCGCCACGGCGGCGTACAGGGCGCTCCCGTCGCGGTAATCGTAGAGGCTGGCATCGGTCAGCCGCCAGGCGCCAAGGCCAGCGGCCGCCAGCAGCAGGCAGGCGCCGGCCAGCTTTCGGTGTTCGAAGCGGGACACCACGGCAAAGCGCAGGCAGATGGCCAGGCCCAAGGCATAGAGCAGATTGATGGTGTAGCTGCTGTAGCGATCCGGCACGAAGAGCGTCAGGGCCACGATACGGGCCACGGTGTAAAGCACCAGGGAACCGGCCAGGAGAAAGGCCAAGGGGTGGGATTTGCGCCAAATGGCCGGCCAGGGCGCGCGCCTGGCCCCCCGGATGAGCACGGGCAGCAGCGCGGCCAGGCTCAGAATGCCGGCGGCCAGGCCGCACTCCAGAAACAGGCCGATGCTCTCGAAGGGCCAGTAGACGAGATCGAAAAAGGGATTCGGCTGCGGGTACAGATCGAGGCGGCCGGCGGGGCCGTATTCCGGGCCGGTGGCCAGGGCTTGTCCGGTGACCAGGGGACCGAAGCCGGCGGCAAGGAAGGCGTGCTGCATCCGCCACACCAGGAAGGCAGCCAGGAGCAGGGCCGCGAAATGCCAGACGCGTCCCGGAAAAGTGCCGAGGCGGCGATGGCGGAGCAGGCGCAGGCCCGATTCCAGGCAGGCGCACCCCGCGCACAAAACAGCCATGTAGGGGATGCACAGGGCCTGGAGGATCAGGACAAGGGCCATAGCCCCTCCCCTGCCCTTGAGCCAGGCCAGGACGAACAGGGCAAGAAACGGTGCGGCAAAGGCTCGGGACAGCCCTCCCGAGATATTCTTGAGGAAAAAGGGCATGAGCCAGATCATGGCCGCGCAGGCAAAGCCCAAGGACCGATCCCCCAGGGTGCGTCCGATCCCGTACATGGTCACGGCCAGGAGCACGAACAAGGCGCCGGTCAGCAGTTTCGAAAACAGAATCGGATCGCAGCCACAGCCCTTGGCGGCCAGGAAATATAGGGTCTTGACCCCGTCCGGGACATAGACGGCCGCGTAGTCGGACAGCAGATCGGGCGGATAGAGCGTCGGGTCGAGCCAGCGAGCCATCCAGAAGAGCTGCTGGCGGATATCGTCGTTGATGACGTAGGCGGAAAAAAAGGCGTGGCGGTGGGCAATGGCAAAAACCGCCGCGGACAGGAGGACGACCAGTAGGCCATCAATCCAGTCCGCACGGCGGTCAGATGAGGCGATCATAAAGGCGGAAGACTTTGTACCGTTCTGCGCCATAATCCTGGAGGGTCTTGTTCCATTGCGCCAGGGATTCTGGAATGAGCGAACAGTCGCAGTATTCCATCTTGGGATGTTTTTCGAGAAAATTGATGATGATGTTGAGGATGATGGCGTGATGCAGCCGTTTCCACTGATGGGAGCGGGCCACGCCCATGATGATGGCCCGGCAATGGGTCAGGGGCCGGACGCGGCAGTCGTACACCAGGCGCAGTTTCTGCCACAGGCCGAACTTGCCGTCGAAGTGCTTGACCGAACGGTTCATGTCCGGGGAAACCACGGAAAATGCCACGATCTTGTCGTCTTCCAGGATCATGCTTTCGAGATCCGGGCGCACGAGCGGCTGCAAGGTGACGAAGATGTCCTTGAACTGCCGGTCGGTCAGGGGAATATGCCCCCAGTTCTTGCTCCAGATATCGTTGAACAGCTCTTTGATTTCCGGTCCACGCTTGGCGAAATCCTTGCGCTCGATGGGCAGAATGCGGCAATTGTTGCGGGAAAGGATCGTATCGCGCAGTTTACGCAGGCGTGGCAGATCCATATAAGGCAGATGGCCGATACGGTAGGCATACCAGTCAAAGGTCTTGGTAAAGCCGTAGGAGGTGACAAGGTCCTCGTAATACGGTGGGTTGTGGGCGTGCATCATGCAAGGCTGGATGTCGAAGCCATCCACCAGCAGCCCCACGGAATCGTCGTAGATGGAAAAAGACAGCGGACCGTGGATTTTCACCTTCCCGTGTTGCTTCACCCAGGCGACCGCGGCATCGAACAGGGCATGGGCGGTTTCCCGGTTGTTTTCGCACTCGAAAAAGCCGAAAAAACCGGTTTCCGTGTCGTGGTACTGTTCGTAAAGGGTGTTGCAATGGGCCGAGATTCGTCCAACGACTGTCTCCCCCCGCCGCGCCAGGAAAAAGCAGGCCTGGCCAAATTCGAAAAAAGGACCCCGGTCCGGATCGATGAACTCACGCTGCATGGACAGCAGCGGCGGTACCCACAAGGGGTCGTCACGGTAGATGGTCCAGGGAAACCGCAGGAAAGTTTCAACCTCGTCCGGTCCCGAAACCGCGGACACGGCGAGCCGATCGGCAGGCAAAGACATGGACGTCACTTCCCAGGCTGGATGGTGAGTTGGGCCTTGAGACCTTCCTTGAACAGGAGGTCGGGATTGGCGATGGTCAGTTCGATCTCGTAATAGGACGGCTGTTGCAAGGCCGACGGGATGGGCGCCCAGGGAATGCGCGAGACCGTGGCCGTGAACTTCTTGCCCGGAAAGGCGTCGAAGGTCACGGTGGCCGTATCCCCTTCCTTTATCTTGAAGGCTTCGATTTCGTGGACCTGGGCCCGGATCGTCATGGGGTCGATGGTGCCGACCTGGACCAGCTCGGTTTCACGCGGGAGGATGGCCCCCTGGCGCAGGGCCGGGTTGAGCCACAGGACATAGCCGTCGCTCGGGGCGCGGACCAAGCCTTCCTTGGGCATCTTGCCCCCGGCCACACCCTTGCCGAAGCGCTCCTCGGCCAATTCCGTCCGGTCGGCCAGCAATTCCTTGGCCAGGACGAGCTGCTCGTTGAGCGAGGTCTTGTCCTTGCGGTAGACCTCGATCTCTTTGGCGTTGAGGGTCAGGGACTGTTGGGAGGCCATGTTGCGCTGGCTCATGGCCGTCAGCTCACGGGCCTTGGCGGCCAGGCGGTCCAGTTCCTTGTCCGCCACGGACAGGCGGTATTCGAGATCCTTGATGGTGGTGGGAGCCAAGTTGGTCTTTTGCTCCATGCGCACGTCCAGGGGAATCTCATACGTGGCCAGGATGTCCCCGCGCTTGACCTTGTGACCGATCTGGGCGGTCATGCTGGCGATCTTGGCGGTATAGGGCAGGAAGACCGAGAGCTTGAGCGGGCTGTAGAGCTTGCCGAAAAAGGTGATTTCCGAGGACCGGAAGCTCTCGGCCGGATTGGCCGACGTCACGGGGGCGTTTGGCGCCTTATCCTGGGCTTTAGCGGGCAGGACGCCAAGACACAGACAGCCCGCGATCAAAAGGGCGACAAGCGGCTGCATCAGAGGTTCTCCATGACGGTTGCGTTGATGTAACGGTCCTGGAAATCGCCGGACAGACAGCGCAATTCCAGCATGGCCGCGTTTCGGTCCTGTTTTCTCTGCAGGAAATTTTGCCGGCTCTCCAGGTAATCCCCCATGGCCTTGACAATGGCGTCGTATTCGGCCTGACCGGATTCAAAGCGCAGCTGGGCTTGCTGCACCTGCAATTTTTGCACGTCGGCGTTGGCCTCGGCGAATTTCAGTTCGGAGCTGGCGGCGCGCAGCTTGGCCAAGCCCTGCTGGTACTCGCTCATGATCTGGAATTCGAGGTTATGGGTCTCGACGTTGAGCTGGGAGAGCTTTTTGTACTGGCGGCTGACATCCCGGGACTTGGTCCACCAGTCCATGGGCAAGGAGAACTGAAGATTTGGATAGAGATTCGGGATAAAAGAGGAATTGTTCTCCGAACGGTAACTGCTCGTGTCCAGGGTCGACACCGAGGTAAAGCCCATGGACATGGTCGGCATGAAATGGATGTAGGCCAGGGCGATGTTCTTTTTTTGCAGGGCGCGCTCGTAGTTCTTGATGCGCAGCGGGAAGGAGTGCTGGCGCACCTTCTCCTCGGAGATATCGACCGGATTGAATTCTTCGAGGACCTGTCCCTCGTAGTTGTCCAGGTTGAGTTCCACCTTCTGGATGAAGGGCACGCCCATGATGAACTTGAGTTCGTCAAGGAGCACGGTCCGGTTGGTGCGCATTTTGTCACATTCGGCCTTGGCCATGTTGATCTTGCCTTCGGCGATGCGCACGTCGAGCTGGGCGCCCTGGCCAAGACCGGCCCGGGTTTTGACATACTCCAGGTTCTTGGCCGCGAGCTCTTCTTTTTCCCTGGCCAGCTTGATCAGCGATTCCACCATGCCAAGCTGCAAAAAGGTGGAGGCCAGGCGTTTGAGGCCCTGGTCAATGACCTTGAGGTGGGCCAGGACGGCGATGTTGACGAGCTCCTTGCGAGCCTGGACCTCGAAAGCGGTAAGCAACGGGTTCCAGGCGCCGGTGGAGAAGTTCAGGTCATAGCTCTTGCGGTTGCGGTTGGGGTCGACCTGATGGGCGTACTGTTGCAGCGAGGCGATGCTTTTGGCGTTCTGGACCGGGTCGGTGCTCGGGTTGGCCAGATAGGAGGCCATGGCGGCGTCACCGGAGGTATTGCGCAGCTTGGGCAGGCTCAAATAAAACGTCGTGTTGAGGATGATGGTCGGGATATACTGGGAGTAGGCGTCGCCCACGTCCAGTCGCTTGGATTCGATCTCGATGGCGCTTTTGGTCAAAAGCGGCGACTGGGCCAGGGACACGCGCACGCATTCGTTGAAGTCGGCCGGGGATTTGAGGATGGTGGCGCCGAGCGTCACGGGACCGCCGGCCCTGGGAATGTCGTTGTCCGTGCCGGCCTGGCCACCCGGAACACCGTTGATGGTCACGGAACCCGACTGGTCAGTGGTCTGGGCTGTTTTGACTTTATCCTTGGTGCGGCGTTCGGCGGCCCAGGCTGGGTTGCCCAGGCTGCCGCACAGCAGGCCCGTCATCGCCAGCACGAAGAAAAACGCCCACAGCACTCCCCCCCGTGGCCGTGCGGCGTCTCCCCTCGCCCTCCCTGGCGCGGGCAAAACAAAATATCTGGTCATGCGCTCCTCCCCGTCGAGCCATTAACCGTTGAGGTAGCCGTCCGAAAGGACGCATTTTCGTGTGCAATATTGGGCTGTTAGCGTGTCGTGGGTGACCACGACCATCGCCGTCCGAGCCTCCTCGGTTATCTTCGTAAAGTATTCCAATACACGCAGGCTGTTTTCCCGGTCAAGCTGTCCGGTGGGCTCATCGGCCAGGATGAACTCCGGGTTGTTGACCAGGGCCCGGGCAATGGCGACACGCTGGCGTTCGCCGCCGGACAGGCGGTTGGAGCGTTGATGGACCCGGTGGTCCAGATTGACCATGCTCAGGGCCTCCCTGATGCGATCCGGGCGTTCCCGGCGGCGTACCCCGGCATAAATGAGGGGCAGCTCCAGATTTTCATATACTGTGGAATTGTCAAGCAGATCGCAGGTCTGAAAAACATATCCCAGCATTTCCCGGCGGAAGATCGCCTGCTGGTCCCGGGTCAGGGTCAACACGTCGACGCCGGACACCCGGTACTCGCCCGATGTCGGCGGCTGGAACAGGCCCAGAATAAAAAGCAGCGTGGATTTGCCCGACCCGGACGGCCCCATGACCGCGACCATTTCCCCCCGATGAACGTGGAGATTGATATCCTTGAGTACCGGGATGGATTCGGTCCCGGTCTCGTAGACCTTCGTCAAGTGATTGATGTCAATGACGAGTTCGGAGTCGGCCGCCGGGGCCGCGGGGTTACTCATAGCGCATGGAATCCACGACCTGCATCCGGCTGGCCCGGATGGAGGGATAGAGCCCGGCAGTCACGCCAAGGAAGGCGGCAAAGGCGAGACCGATAAGCAGACACGTGACAAAAAGCCCTTCGGGCGGTCGCGATCCGAGCAGGTGGCTCAGGTACTCGATGCCGACCCGGCCGATGACCACGCCCACCACGGAAGAGGACAAGGTCACGCACAAGGCCTCGAACAGAAACTGGTACAGGATGTCCGTATCCAGGGCGCCCATGGCCTTTTTGAGGCCGATTTCCCGGGTGCGGCTGGTCACGGTGGACATCATGATGTTCCAGATGCCGAAGCCGCCGAGCAACATGGTGGCGGCCACCGAGGCGTAGATGAAAATTTCCACCCACCAGTAGATGCGTTTGACCTGGGCCAAGGGCTCCCAGGACACGATGACATGCAACCCCCGGTCGGTCTGGTTGGCCCGGACCAGCCCCGGCAGGGCCTCGGCCACCGGCGCGACGTCATCCCAGGTGCGGCAGCGGACATAGGCGGTATCGGGCGGCGTGAGGTGTTCGACCCGGGCCTGGGCCGTGGGCAACGGGATATAGACGGTCATGGACCGGTCCGCCGAGCGCACGCCGCCGAGCACCCCGAGCACCGTATAGAGGTTGTCGGAGATGATCAGGGTCTTGCCCAGGGACGCCTGCTCGCTGCCGAAAACCTCCCGGGCCAGATCACGGCCGAGGACGCAGACCCGGGAACGGTCGGTCACGTCCCGGTCGTCGTAAAGCCGGCCAAACGCGGGATGAAAGGACAGCAGCGTCCAGTAACGGGGCTCCGTGGCCACCAGGACGCAGTTGAAAGACCGGTCATGCCAGGAAACGATGGACGAGGAGTTGGCAATGCGGGTGACGCCCTGGACTCCGGGAAGCCGGGCAATGGCGGTCATGGTCTGCTCGTGAAACCACTCCTGGGGTTCGGTGGGCGAATACTCGAACATGCACTTGATGATGGTCGCCCCACCCAGCAAGTCGAGATCGTTGTTGAAATTCTTTTTGAGATCGTTGCCCATGGTGATGACAACGATAAAGCCCGCCATGCCCAAGGCTATGGAGCCGAAAACACCCAGATAGCGGCGGCGCTTGCGGATGACCTCATGGATGCTCACGCGCATGAGGTCGTAATAACGCATGGGCCCGGTGCCACGACGCCGGATGCGGTCCAGCTCCGCCAGGGTTATTTGCTTACGTCTGCCAATGGACATGATAGACCGCCACGGCGCGTCACGATTGCCGGCACGAGGTGCCTATACCGGAGCTGCAGGGGCTTTACAAGTACGAGAGCTTGGCGCGTCCCGCCTCGCTGTCCCCTTGGCCGTTGAGCGCCGGATCCTCGTCCAGGTCGCATTCGCGGATGCGGAATTCCGTGGCCAGTCTTTTGAGCACCGACAGGACGAAATCGAGCTGCCGGTCCTGGTGGGTGCTCATGAAGGCGGTGCGGATCAGGGCTTGGCCGCGCGGCACGGCCGGATACACCGCCGGCAGGGCAAAGACGCCGTTCTCGAACAGGGCCTGGGAAAACTGGAAGGCCTTTTCGTCGGAACCGATGATGATGGGAATGATGGGCGAGGCCGCGTTGCCGATGCGCAGTCCGATGTCCCGATAGGCCTGGCGCATGCGCATGGCCACCTCATGCAGGCGGTCCACCCGTTCGGGCTCGTTTTCCAGAATTTCGAGGCAGGTCAGCACGGTCATGGTGTTGACCGCCGGCAAGGCGGCGGAAAAAATTTGCGTCCGGGACTGGTAGCGCACGTAGTCCATCATGTCCAGATCGTCGGAGGCGATGAACCCGCCGATGGAGGCCATGGACTTGCTGAAGGTGCCCATGATGAAGTCCATCTTGTCCGTGACGCCGAAATGGTCGGCCACGCCCCGTCCGCCCCGGCCGAACACACCCAGGCCGTGGGCGTCGTCCAGATAAAAAACGATGTCGGGGTTGTCGGTTTTGATGGCGGACAGTTCGTCGAGGGCGGCCAGCTCGCCGGACATGCTGAACACGCCTTCGGTCACGAGGAACACGTCGCCGTCGGGCCGGGTGGCCTTGGCCTGGGCCACGCGTTCGGCGGCCTGGGCCGCGTCGTTGTGGGCAAAGGTGACCAGCCGGGCCTTGGTGTTTTTCACACCCTCGAAAATGCTGGCGTGGTTTTCCCGGTCGCAGATCACGGTGTCGGCCGGGGTGACCAGAGCGCCGAACGCGCCCATGTTGGTACTGAACCCGGTGACGTGGACCACGGCGTAGCGTTTGCCGACAAAGGCGGCCAAGCGCTCTTCCAACTGGTGGTGCAGGACCATGTTGCCGCTTAAAAAGCGCGAACCGCCGGGGCCGGAGCCCCAGTCGTACACGGCCTTGGCCGCGGCATCCATGACCCGGGGATCGTGGCTGAGACCCAGGTAGTCGTTGGACCCGATCATGACAAGGCGTTTGCCGTTGACTTCGACCTCGGTCCCCCAGGTTCGGGAGATGGGGCGGAAATAGGGATGGATACCCTGGGCCGAAATCATGGTTTGCAGGGCCTTGAACTGATCGCACCGTTGGGAAAGTCTCATGGCGTGTCGTGTTCCTTGCGTTGGTTGGGCGCCCGGGAGGGGTTGCCGAGAAGGCGCCAGGGAAGGCAACGCACCGGCGAACCCTGGAGGCAGGCCGCTTCCCTGGAAGCATCCGGGAGAAATGGGCAATACGTCAAAGGGCGCAGGATGGCAAGTCCGTGACAATGTCCGGAGGCGCGTGGCCTGGCGGACCTGGGAGGGCTGGCGCGTTCGGCCCTGACGGCCGGTGCGTCCAGGCCTTGGACGCATGCGGGATGCGGCATGGACACGTGCGACTCAGGCTGCGCTCGGCGGACCGGCGTGCAGCAGGCAACGGTTCTTGCCCAGGGCTTTGGCTTGGTACATGGCGCGATCGGCCGCCTTGTACAGGTCTTTTCCCGCCGTCGCCACGTCGCCTGGGCAGGCGGCCAGGCCGCAGCTGACGGTGAGGCGCACCTGTCCTCCGTCCGCCAGGGGCACCAGGGACGCGGCCAGGGTCTTGCGCAGTCGCTCTGCCAGCACCAGGCCCTGCTCGCCGGACGTGTCCGGCAAAATCAGGGCGAACTCCTCCCCGCCCACCCGGAAAGCGGCATCGGTTTCCCGCAGACAGTCCCGGGTCCGGCCGGCCAGGAAGCGCAAGGCCTCGTCTCCGGCCCAGTGCCCGTACGTATCGTTGACCACCTTGAAGTCGTCTATGTCGAACAGGACCAGGGTGAACGGGCTGCCGGAGCGGCGGGACCGGGCGCATTCCTGGTGGAAATGTTCGTTGAAGGACCGGCGGTTGCCAAGGCCGGTCAAGGCATCGTGGTTGGCCTGGAAAGCCACTTTCGCCTGGGCCCGGCCAAGCTGGACCACGGCCGCCTCCAACCGGCCCTTTTCCTGGGACAGGGTCTCCATGGTCTCGGCGAGTTTCAGGTTTTTTTCGTGCAGCTCACGGGACAGGGCCGTGAAACGCCGGCCGAGCAACCCGATTTCGTCATGGCCGAAATCGTGCGGAAGCGGGCAGATCCGATTTTGTTCCACGGCCGTGACCAGATCGGCCAGGACCCGCAGCCGGCCGACAATGACCACCCGGCCAAGCAGTACGGCCACCAGGATGGCCGCAGCCACCGAGGCGGCGGACACCACTCCCGAGATGCACAGGCGCTGGTTGGCCGTGCTCATGGCCACGGCCACGGGCAGGCCAATGACGAGGGTGCCGTAGGGTTGCGGATCGTCGGGTTCGGCGCGCAGTTGGCGATAGGCCAGGATGGTGGCGCCCTCCCCTGGCTTGGCCTCCACGAACGGCCCTGTGCCCCGGCCTGAGGCGATCCTGGCGCGCAGGGCCGGGTCCATGGTCCGGTCGAGGTTCCGACCGGTCGTCCCTGGGTAGCGTAACAGTCGCTGGCCCTCGCCGTCGAACAGGTCGAGAAAGCCGCCTTCGGGCACGCCCAGCTTGTCGAACAGCCGGCCATAGCTATCCAGATTCAAGGCGGCGACCAGCACCCCCACCGGATGTTGGGTTTTGTCGTAAACCGGCATGGAAAAGTGCATGACCGGGGTTTGAGTCACTTTGCTCACGATGTATTGGCCGAAGGCAAAGCCTTTGCGCCGCAAGGCATCCTGGAAATGCTTCCGGTTGTCGGCGTTGAAGCCGCCATAGCCGGACACGGCCGAAGCCACGAGGTCGCCCTGGCTGTTGTACAGGAAGATGTTGGAGAGAGAGGGCTTTTGTGACTTGAGTTCGCGCAGGACCGGTTCCAGGGCAGGGCTGTCAAGGGCTTGGGCCGCTGGCAGACCGGCCAGCCGACGCAGCATGTCACGCAGTTCGGACACGACGCCGTCCTGCTCGGCCGCAGCCTCGAACACGGCCCGGGAAAGCAAATTGCAGGCTTGGCCTATCGCATCCTGATGGATGTGGTTATTCAGATAAATGATGATACTGATGAGTGGCAAAATGGCAGCGACAAAGCTGAACAACACCTTGAACCCGATACGATCAAACCATTTTAACATAGACGCAGGCGGATATCCTTGGGCACAGCGGCTCGGCTAAGGTGATCGCCAAGGTGTGAGTCACAAATGACGCGCGGGTTGTGACAGCCGTCAGCTCCGAGCCTTGGGCTGCCCCTCCGGGGCCTGGTCGGTTGTAATGCCCTGGCGCGGCGGCGACAGACCAGCCTCCCCCGGCCTCATGGTCCGCCATGGGGCCCGGGGCTCTCGATCCCGTGCTTTGCAGACGGTTTTACGCACAACAAAGAAGCGACCGGCCGCGTGCGTTTCGCGTGCCGGTTCGAAAATTCGATTCGGGAAACAGAAGGTCGTTCGCCAGGGTCCGAATTCCTGTATTTGCAGCAGGGATTATCCAACATACTATGAAATTTCCTTGCTGACAACCCCACACGCCCATTTTACCATGTTTGTGCTACCCCCGCCCGGGTTGAGCCGGGGCGGGAAATGGCATACCAGAAGGATAGACGCCTTCCCCGGGGAAGGACGGACCACGGGGAAGCCATGGACAAGCCGCGTATCCTGTTCGTGGACGATGACCGGGAGATGTTGGCCGCCTATCGGCGGGCGTTTCGCGGGCGCTATGCCGTGGAGTTGGCCTCGGGTCCCCTGGAAGGCCTGGAGAGGCTCCCTGCCCTGCCCGACCTGGCCGTGGTCGTCTCGGACATGCGTATGCCCGACATGGACGGCGTGGCGTTCCTCGGCCGGGTGCGGGAGTTGCGCCCCGAAGCCGTGCGCGTCATCCTCACCGGCTACGCCGATATCGGTGTGGCCCTGGCCGCGGTCAACAAGAGCAAGGTGTTCAGTTTTCTGACCAAACCCTGCCCGGAAGAGGAACTGGGTGAGGCGCTTACCGCTGCCTTGCGCCAGTACCAACTGCAAGCGGCCGAACGGGAACTGTTGCGCGGCACGGTGCGCGGCGTCATCAAGCTGCTGACCGGGTTGCTCGAACTGGTCAATCCCGAGGCCTTCGGCAAGTCCTCCCGGGTCAAGCGCCTGGCCGTGGATCTGGGCAAGTATCTCGGCATCGAGGACCTCTGGCGCCTGGAACTGGCGGCCATGCTGTCCCAGATCGGCTGCGCCGCCCTGCCGGCCGAGATGTTGCGCAAGGCCTACCGAGGCGAGCCCCTGCCCGGGGACAAGGCCTTCGAGTTCGCCATGCACCCCAAGATCGCCGCCGATCTGGTGGCCAACATCCCGCGGCTGCGCGAGGTGGCCGAGATCATCGCCTACCAGGAGAAACGCTACGACGGAGGCGGATTGCCGCCCGACGCCCGCAGGGAGGAAACCATTCCCCTGGGGGCGCGTATCCTCAAGGTCGCCCTGGATTTCGACACCCTGGAGGCCATGTTCCGGCTGCGCCGAGGCTCGCAAACCCCGGCCGAGGATGCCCTGGCCCGCATGCGCGAACGGCCGGGCTGGTACGATCCCAGCGTGCTTGGGGCTCTCGAGTCCCTGGCCACCATGCCCGAAGGCCATGTGCCGCGTCTGGTCGGGGCCGAGGACCTCTCCGCCGGTATGCTCCTCGACCAGGACGTGCTGGATGACCGGGGCGAACTGGTGCTCGGCCAGGGCCTGGAACTCAACGCCGCCTCCATCCGCCACCTGGACCGCCTGGCCCGGGAGCGAGGTGGCTTGGTGCGTTACCGGGTGCTGGTGCCCCCGCCGGACCGGCTTGCGCTGGCCAAGCTGCTCGACATATAGCGGCACCTTTGTTTCGCCAACACCAACACCGGGTCGCGACATGGAAGCAGGGCCAAGGACAGGCCAGCAGGACACGGACAGCCAGACCTCCGAAGGCTTCAGGGGGGCTTTTTCCGCCCAGGTCGACGGCGTGGTGGGTTTTGGCGCCACCAAGCGCAAGATCAAGCAGACCATCACCGTCTATGCCGAGGAGCAGGGCGACGGCACCTTCCGCGTGAGCCTGCTCAACAAGCACAACGTTCCCTCCGGCAAGGCCCGGATCATTACCCGGGACGAACTCTTGCGCGACTACCTGCCCGAACCCGACCTCTACCTCAACAAGGTGGCGCCCATGCTGCGCGAGGTGAGCCGGACCGTGGACCGGGCGGACGAACATCGCGTCCAGGGCGCCCTCATGTCGGCCGAGTTCGAATACAAAAACGCCCTGCGGCTGGACGAGGAACACATCCGGGCCACCTTCGGTCTGGGGCTTACCTATCTTGAGCGGGGCGAACTCGACAGCGCCCATCTCGTGTTCCGGCGTATTCTCACCCTGGATGCGGCCTTCGGTCCCGAACACAAGCACCTTTTCAACGAATTCGGCATCAAGATGCGCAAGCACGGCATGTACGTCCAGGCCGTGCGGTACTATTTCCGGGCCTTCCGCTTGAGCCGGGAGGACGAGCACCTGCTGTATAACATCGCGCGCACCTACTACGAGCGGGGCAAACTCAAGTTGGCCACCAAATTCTTGGACATGGCCCTGGCTCGGGACGCGAATTTTCGGGAAGGGCTGGCCCTGGGGCGGGCCATCGAACAGAAAGAGGCCGAACAACAAGCGTCCCGCGGGGATGCCTGGGAATTGCGCTTCAAGGCCTAGGCGGTTTCGTGGGAGCTACCGGGGAAGGTTGATAATGCACTATCTGGGCAGATTCCTTGTGGAACAAGGCTGCATCACCGAGGCCCAGCTCGACGACGGGTTACGGTTCCAGCGGGAACACAACCAGCGCATCGGCCAGGTGGCCGTGGACCGGGGGGTGCTGAGTCCTGATGCCGTGCGCACCATTTGCCGCCAGCAACGCGAGGACGCCGGGCTGTTTGGCGAAATCGCCGTGCGCCAGCGTCGTCTGTCGCGGCGGGCCGTGGATGAACTGCTTTTTTTCCAGAAGGTGCACCACACCTACCTTGGCGAGGCACTGCTTCAATGCGGTCATATCAGCCAGGACCAGTACCAAGCCCTGCTCGGCCGCTATTACACCTTGCGGGATGAAGGACGGGTCAGCCTGCGCTATCTCAACGAATTTTTTTGCGAAAACAAGGTGCTCGACAGCTTGGTCCAGGCCTTGTCCCGGGCCGTGCGGCGGTTCGCCGACGAGCCCCTGGACATCGACGGCGTGGGCGTGGCCTTGGCCATGGACCGGTTTCCTGTCCGGGCGTTAATTACGGGCAAAACCGGCGCCAACCGTCCCCTGTCCGCCGTGGCCGGCCTGTCCGAGGCCCTGGCCGTCCGGGTGGGGCAAGGCCTGTCCCGGGGCGAACTCCAGGGCCCCAAGGGGTTTTTCAAGGCCATTACCCATTATTTCAGTGATCTGTTGCGTGAAAACGGCCTGCTCCTTGTCGGGGAACGCCTGCGCCTGTCCCGTGACCTTGCTGCCGATCCGGCGGACTGCGCTTTTGTCCGCCTGACCGCCCCTTCGGGCGAAGCCGGGGTAGCGTTGTGGCTCCCGGAGGTGGGGGTATGAGCCGGAAGCGACGGCGGCCCGGAAGGGGGCTGGCTTGGGGCAGCGCCCGGGAGAACCGGGAACCCGGCCGGTATTTCGAGGCCTTGTTTCGCAGCCTGGACATCGGCGTGTGCTTTTTCGACGCGTCCCTCAAGCTGGTGGCCGTCAACCCGGCCATGCGCATGTTGCGCGGCGGGGTGG
>JAWRKJ010000014.1:0-21362 GCA_040307025.1 Desulfovibrionaceae bacterium
ATGGATTTCGGACAGCGGCGACTCGCGCGGCACGAGCACCAGCCGGCGTCCTTCCTTGAGGGTCACATCGGCCGCCCGGTGGATGAGATTGGTGCCCAGGCCATGGGCAATGGCGGCGAGGCTCGCCATGGAGCACGGACAAACCACCATGCCGCCGTGGCGCCAGGACCCGCTGGCCGGACCGGCGTCCAGGTCGGACTGGCCGTAGCAGGCATGGGCCAGGGAGGTCAGGCGCGAAAGCGGCAGATCGGATTCAAGGGCCAGCACTTTTTTTGCCGCCTCGGATACGATAAGGTGGAGCTCGATGGCCGGGTTGGCGGCCAGGGTCCGGGCCAGGGTCACGGCATAGGGCAGGCCGCTGGCCCCGGTGGCGGCCAGAACAATGCGGGTCGGGGGCATTAGAACTCCTTGCCCAGGGAAGAGACGCGGTACACCGCGTCCCGGCTCGGCGGATGCGGTTCCGGGCGGCCGTCGCCCCGGATGTGGATGACGGGTACGCCCTTGGCCACCAGCCCCGGGGCGATGCGGGTGCCCCGGTGACAGCGCCAGGGATCTTCCTCGATGCAGAAAAGAGCCAGCCGGCGCCCCGCGCGCCAGGCCGCCGCAAGGGCGTCCACGCCCCGGGCCAGGGATACGGCCTCTTCGATGCCCGACGGGGAGCGGCGACCGCCGAGTTCCAGCCCCCACCAGCGGTAGGTCAGCCCCCACAGCGGCAGATCGCGTTCCAGGCCGGTCCGGGAAAAACAGGGCAAAAACGGCGACGAGGGAAAGGCGCGCACGTCGATGATCTCCTCGATGCCGTAGCGGGTCAGCAGACTGACGAAGGTGGTCCATTCCTGACCGAAATAGCCCAGGGTATAAACTGGGGAAAAGGAGGGCGCGTCAGGGCACATCTCAGGCGCCTCCGGTCAGCTCCCGGTAGCGGAAACACTGGGTCAGATGGTCGTTGACGAGGCCGGCCGCCTGGAGAAAGGCCTGGCAGATGGTGGGGCCGACGAACCCGAAGCCCCGGGCCTTGAGATCGCGGCTGACCGTCTGGGACAGGGGCGTCTGGGCCGGAACCTGGCCGATGTCGGTCCAGGCGCCGACCACGGGCCGGCCGTCCACGAACCGCCAAAGATAGGCGTCGAAGGAACCGAACGCGGCCTGGATACCGAGAAAGGCTTTGGCATTGGCCACCGAGGCGGCGATTTTGGCCCGGTTGCGGACAATGCGGCTATCGGTGGCCAGGGCGGCGAGCTTGGCCGCGTCAAAGGCGGCCACCCGCTCGGGTACGAAGCCCTCGTAGGCCTGGCGATAGCCTTCCCGCCGGTTGAGCACGGTCAACCAGGACAGGCCGGCCTGGGCGCCTTCGAGGATGAGCAGTTCGAACAGGGCCCGGTCGTCGTGCAGGGGCGTGCCCCATTCCTCGTCGTGGTAGCGCACGTAGAGGGGGATGTCGCCGCACCAGGGGCAGCGCGTCTTGTCCTGGTTTTCCGGCATGCCTCAAAGTCCCAGTTCGTGCCAGACCGCGTCCACCCGGGCCTTGACAGTGTCCGACATGACCAGCGAATCCGGCCATTCCCGCATGTGGCCTTCCTCGGGGCCTTTTTTCGTGGCGTCGATGCCGATCTTGCCACCGTAAAACGGCGTCGGCGAGGCGTGGTCCAAGGCGTCGAGGGGCCCGTCCACAATGACGATGTCGCGCCGGGGATCGACGTTGTTGCCGAGGCGCCACAGCACTTCGGACGTGTTCTGGACATTGACCCCGGCGTCGACCACCACGATCACCTTGGTGAACATCATCTGGCCCAGACCCCATATGGCGTACATGATCTTGCGCGTCTGGCCCGGATAGCGCTTGTCGATGGAGACGAAGCAGAAGTTGTGGAATACGCCTTCGAGCGGCAGGCTCATGTCCACGATTTCGGGCAGCTGCTTTTTGATCAGGGGCAAAAACAGGCGTTCCGTGGCCTTGCCCATGTAGCAGTCCTCCATGGGCGGCGGACCGACCAGGGTGGCCGGATACACGGCATCCTTGCGGTGGGTGAGCGCCGTGACGTGGAAGACCGGATAGTCGTCGGCCAGGGAATAATAGCCGGTGTGGTCGCCGAAGGGGCCTTCGCGGCGGCGTTCGTCGGGCTCGACATAGCCTTCGAGTACGAATTGGCTGTTGGCCGGCACCTGCAAGTCCACGGTCTTGCACTGCACGAGTTCGACCGGGTACTGGCGTAAAAAGCCGGCGAACAGAAATTCGTCGATATCCTCGGGCAGGGGGGCGGTGGCGGCATAGGTGCAGGCCGGGTCCGGGCCGATGGCCACGGCCACGGGCAGGCGTTCGCCGCGTTTTTGCGCCAGATGATAGTGGTAGGCGCCGCCCTTGTGCCGGTGCCAGTGCATGCCGGTGGTGTTCTTGTCAAAGACCTGCATGCGGTACATGCCCACGTTGCGCTTGCCCGACACTGGGTCCTTGGTCACGACCACGGGCAGGGTGATGAACGGTCCGGCATCGCCCGGCCAGGTGGTCAGCACCGGCAAAATGGACAGGTCCACGTCGTCGCCTGTGGCGACCACGTCCTGACAGCGGCCCGAGGACACGGTCTTGGGAAAGATGCCGGCCATCTTGGCGAGCTTGGGCAACATCTTGAGCTTGTCGATGAGGCCGTCGGGCTTTTCCATTTCCAGCACAGCGTCGATGCGCCGGCCCAAGGCGTCGAGGTTGTCGCATTCCAGGGCCAGATGCATGCGGGGATAGGATCCGAAGACGTTGGTGACGATGGGGAAGCGCGATCCCGTGGGATGCTCGAAGTAAAGGCCCGGTCCTACGGCCTTGGACACGCGGTCCGTGACCTCGGCGATTTCCAGATAGGGGGCGAGCGGAGTGGCGATGCGTTTGAGTTCGCCCTTCTTGTCCAAAAGCCGCAAAAATTCCTGCAAGTCCTTGTACGCCATGAAGAGGTGCTCCGGGTGGACATTCCGGCGTGGCAGCCGGTCAAAGTAGTTATACCTGAAGTCGCAGACCCGTAAAGGGTCGCGGCCGCGCGGCCAGCAATCGGGCTACGTATCCGCCGGCCAGCTCGCCTGGGAGCCGGTCCGCGGACTGGCACACGGGGGTCAGGGCGGCCCGGCCGAAGCGGACTTGGCCGAGACTGGCGAGGAGGCCTTCGGCTGCCTGGGGATGTTCGAGCCACAGCCGGTAGCGGACCTGTCCCGGCTGCCAGGCGATGTGCATGGCCAGGCTGCCTTGGGCCGGGAGCCGGCCCGACAGGTCCAGTTCGAAGCCCGGCCCGCCTTGCCCGGCCGACAGGCGACGGCTGAGCAGTTCGGATTGGGAAAGGCCGGGAAAAATCCAGGGCGCATAGCCAAGGCGCCCCGCGTCCGGGGGAAGCAGGGCGGCCAGATGACGGGTGCGGGCGAGTGCCTGCCCCCAGGCGGTTTGGATTTCGGACCGATCGGCGAGCTGGCGGCGGAAAAGCCGTCTGGCCGCGGTCAGATCCAAGGGTGGGGACGCCGGGACGTCGAGCAAACCAGCGAGAAGGCTTTCCAGATGGGACCGGGCCTCGGTCAGGGCGGCCAGGGCCCGGATCGGATCGGCGCCGGCGGACAGCGTCGGGGTTATGTCCTTGAGCACGAGTTCCGGGACCAGTTGCATGATACGAAAGAGCAGTTCGCCGCCGGTCGGGACGTGCTCAAGCCGGGCGAGCAGGCTGTGGCCGTCGACCGATACCCAGGCGAGTCCCCCCTCGGCCGGGGCGAGAAGCCGGCCGCGCACGATCTGGCCCACCCGGCGGCCTTTGCGAAAGGCCTCGGGATCGGAGTGCCGGCCTTGCCGGCATCGGGACATGTCGTCCGAAAATCCGCCGCCCTGGCCGTAAATACGCATGGCGGGCTAGCCCTTGTTCTGGGCCAGGATAAGTTCCACTTCGTCGAGGGCTAGGCCGGTGGCCTTGGCCAGGGCCTGGGACGACTGGCCCCGACGGGCGCCGTTCAGGATGATCTGGCGCACGAAATCCGGGGACCGGGTGTATTCCTCGGCCTTTTTCACGAGCCGTTCGAGTTCGGCCCGGCGGGCTTCGAGCTTCTGGTCGAGTTCGGCCAGTTCGGCCTGGCGGTTCCGGAAGCTCGACACGAGTTCGTGTTCGAGCCGGGCGTTGAAATCGAGCTTTTTGAGCAGCGCATCCTGATTTTTCTGGAGCTTGGCCAGTAGATCCTCGGACCGGCGCAGGCGCGAAAAAAAAAGCACCACGAGCAGCAAGAGCACCAGCTCGCAGATCGTAAGAAAGCTGACGAGCAGGGAATAGCCCGTCATCGCGCGCCATCTTCCCAAGGGCCGCAGGCCCGGTCGGCAAAGCGAGTCACGACAGCGCAGACAAAGGGAAAACAGTTGGACATGGGCGGACCTAGATCTTCATGTCGATGATGTGCCCGGCAAAGGGCGTGGAATTGGCGGCCTGGGTTTCGGTTTCTTCCGCGGACGGAGCACGGTTGGCGCGACGCCGGGACTCCCTTTTGCCTTGGGGATTGCGTTCATCCTGGACCGTGGCCAGGATGTCCTGCTTTTCGATGCGCTGGGTCTGCTTGTCGCGCTTGGCCAAGTACTGCTGGGCCAAAACCTGGGCCACGGCCTGCTGGATCTCCGGATGGACCAGTTCGGCATGGGCCACGTTCTGGACATAGGGCATGGTCTGGAAAACCGTGGTCAGGTCCATGGACATCTACTTCACCAGATATTCCTCGATAAGCAGGTTGTCCAAGGGCTGGGCGCCAATAAACTGGTTGATGACCGACAGCACGTCCTTTTTCAGGGTCTCGGTGTTCTTTTTTTCGGTCAGAAACTCCATGCTCTTGTTTTTAAGATAATAGTACACGGCATCGCGCAGGACAATGGTGTTGCGCATAAATTCCAGCCGTACGGCCGGGTCCGTGGTGACGGCCGTGAAGCGGAGGTTGAGGAAACGGGTGCGGCCGGTGGCGTCGGTCATTTCCACGAGAAAGGGTGCCATGGGCATGACGAGTTCCGGCTGGGGGGGCTTGGGCGGTTCGAGCACGGGCGGTGGCGCGGGCGGGACTGCCGGTTCTGCCTCAGGCGCGACCGGCGGTGGAGCCTGGACCGGCGGTGCGGCCGGTTTGCGCAGCAGGAAAAAGGCTGCGGCGCCGCCCAGCAGCAAGATCAACGCGGCAGCGCCGATGAAAATGAACTTTTTGCGTGAAGGCTTTTGTTCCTCGGCGGGTGCTTCCTCCGGGAACGGCTCCGCAGAGGCCTCTGGTGTGGCCGGCGCTTCTTCCTCGTCTTCCAGGAAGGGCGCGTCGTCGAGATCGAGGTCGACTTTTTGGAGGGCCTTGGGCAGGTCGTCGGACAGCTCGCTGTCGTCGAGCTTGGCTTTGACCTGGGTGTCGAGGAAATCGTCCGCCATGGGGGCCTCATGGGCCGGACCGAGCCCGACGCGATTGCACGCCAACAAACGCCTACGCGTTACGGACGCAACCGGCTACGCCGTCTGCGTGCTTCCGGTCCGGGGAAAAACAATCCGCCGCCGGCCTGACGACCCGAAGGTATCGGGAGGCTACTTGTCGAAAATCTTATCGATCTTCTGGCCCAACGTCTCGGCGGTGAAGGGCTTGACAATGTAGTTGGAGACCTTGGCCTGGACAGCCTCGATGATGTTTTCCTGCTGGGCCTCGGCCGTGACCATCAGAAACGGCGTGGCCGCGAATTCCTCGCTGGCGCGCACCTTGCGCAGCAGTTCGATGCCGGGCATCTTGGGCATGTTCCAGTCCGAGATGATGAAGTCGACCTTGTCCTTGGTGAGGGTTTCCCAGGCCGTGCTGCCGTCATCGGCCTCGATGATGTTGTTGAAACCCAGCTGCCGCAAAATATTTTTAATGATCCTACGCATGGTGGAAAAGTCGTCCACGACCAGGATACGCATCTCTTTATTGATGGCCATGTCTCAAGTCTCCTTCCATGCCTTGCGGATCGCTGTGTCGGTCACGCGCTCAAGGCAACGCCTTTCCCTGTGGGTCAGGTTCGCTCCGGGGAGGGCGGTATCCGCCCCGGATCAGTGCTGTTCGATATTGAATTGTGCCTTGAACTTTTGTCGTAATCGGGCCAGGGCCTGGGAGTGCAGCTGGGAAACGCGTCCTTCCGTGATCCCCATGACCTCGGAGGTCTCCCGCATATTCAGTTCCTCGCCGTAATAGAGCGACAATACCAGTTTTTCCCTGGGAGTCAAATCGTCAATGAGCGATGCAAGCTTGTCCACCAGCTCCTTGAACTCGGCCGATTTGTACGGCTCATTGTCGATCTGGTTCTTTTGATAGGATGCGATGTTTTCCGTGATCGCGTCAAGACTCAGGCACAGCTGGTTTTGCAGGGCTTCCAGACCCTGGGAAACTTCGCGTTCGCTCATGCCCGTGGCCTCGGCCAGTTTTTCGAGGCTGGGCGTGCTGCCGGACTCGTGTTCCAGACGCCGCATGGCCTCTTCCAGGGTACGCACGCGGTGGCGCTGTCCCCGGGAAAACCAGTCCATGCGCCGCAGGTCGTCGAGCATGGCGCCCTTGATGCGGGATTCGGCGTAGGTTTCGAACTTGATGCCGAGTTCGGGCCGGAAGCGGCCCAGGGCCTCGATCAGGCCCATGGCCCCGGCGCTGACGAGCTCCCCCATTTCCACGCTGTGGGGCAGCTTGGCCTTGAGCCGGCTGGCCACGATTTTGATCTTGGGCGCGTAATGGCGCACGATCTCCTGGCGATCGCGCGCGTCGAAATCGCTCCATGGGGTTGCCCCGGATTCGAGCCTAAGCCAGGGGCTGTTCCTGGAAGAGGAGCTTTTTCCAGAAGAATTTGATGTTTCCATCGAGCTTGGCGTCCACTTCCCAGGAATCGATCGTTTGGGCAATCTCCACGAGCTTCTTGCTGGCCGGGGCTTCGGGCGACAGATGGCAGAAGGGTTGTTGCCGGATCACCGCCTGCCGCACGGCCGGATCGGCCGGCACGGTCCCCACGAAATCCAGGGAGATGCCGGACAGGAAATGATCACAGGCCGTGTAGAGCTTCTCATAGACCGCCTTGGCCGCCTTGGCGCCCGGAGCCATGTTCACCAAAACCCGGAAACGGTGCACGTCGTGGTTTAAGTGCATGACCTTGATCAGGGCGTACGCGTCGGTCAGGGATGTGGGCTCGGTGGTGAGCACGAGCAGACGTTCCCGGGCCGCCAAGTTGAAATAAATGACATTATCATTGATTCCCGCCCCGGTGTCCACAATCAAATAATTGATTTTTCCTTCCAGGTAGTCCATGGCCTCGAGCAGATCGAGCTTCTGGCCCGTGGACAGGGCCAGCATGTCGCTTACCCCGGACGAGGCCGGCAGAATCGAGAAGCCATACGGCGTCTCCATGAGGATCTGCTTGAGGTCCACGCCTTCGTGGAACAGGTGGAACAGATTGAGCTTCGGGGTCAGGCCGAGCAGGATGTCGACATTGGCCAGGCCGAGGTCGGCGTCGAGCAGCACCACCTTGCGTCCCATGCGGGACAGGCAATAGGCCAGATTGACCGAAAGATTGGTCTTGCCGACGCCACCCTTGCCCGAAGTCACGGAAAGCACGAGCGGCAATTCGGTGCCGTTTCGGGTGGAACGCCGGGGTTGGGTGAGGCAAATGGGCATGGGTGGTCCTCAGGCGCCGGCTGTGGCGCACTCCGGGTATTCGCCGGGCAATTGGTGTTTGAAAAGCAGCTTCCAAACGGCCTTGCCCGAAGCCGGGGCCAAGCCCTGGGTCAGTTCCGGGCCGAAGGCCAGGGCCGACACGGGCAGGGACGAGGCGTGCGCCATGCTGACAAGGCTTCCATAGTTACAGGCTTCATCCAGCTTCGTCCAGATACAGCTGGCCAATTGCCCGAAGCGGTGAATGCGCAGAAAATGCGCCATCTGGGCCGGGGCGTAGTGGGGGGACAGCACGAGGTGCCCGGCCAGACCCGCACGGCCCGCGAGCCCCATGTCCCGGCACCAGTCCGTGATTTCTCCCTCGCGACGAAAGCCAGGCGTGTCCACGAACACGGTCGCTCCGGCCTCGGCCTTGGCAAACAGCCGGTCCCAGTCCTCGGGGCCGTCGGCCTCGACGTAGGTCAGGCCGGAAAGCTCGGCGTAATGGCGCAGCACCAGCCGGCCCTTGCCGCGTCCGCCGTCGGCGTTGACCACCAGGACTTCCCGGGCGGGCGACTCGGCCCGGGTGGCCAGGGCCAGACGCAGCAGGCTCGTGGTCTTGCCCGCGCCGCTTGGGCCCACGAACAGATGCACCGCATCGGGCCAGGCACCGGGTGTCAGGGGCTTGACGCGCAGCATCCGGGAGAGCGCCGGCATCACCGTGTCTTCCCGGTGGTCGAGGATGGAGTGGTACAGGGCCAAAATGGCGGCTTCGTCCACGCCTTCGCGTTCGAGATATTCCAGGGCCAGACGCTGGCGCGGGGTCAGGGCGTCGAAATTCAGGCGCGGCCGCATGAGGGCGAGCAGATGTCCCTTGATCTCGCCCCATTCCCGGTTCCAGTCCGAGGACGGGGTGGCGGTCGCCGGGTCGTCGGAGGTCCGGGTGTTGCCACCAGGGCCACCGTTTCCACCATGGCCGCGCGGCCGAAATTTGGCTGGTGTGGCGGCCGCTTTCGTGGTGACGGGCTTGTCCGGCAGCTCCAAGGCGGCCATGACCTCGCACAGGGCCCGGCCGTCCTCGCGCACGGTCTGGTTGCCGAGGATCACGGCTTCCGGCCCGAGTTCCTGGCGCACCTGGGCCAGGACCGCCGTCATGCTCTCACCGCGAAAGGTCTTAACCCGCATTGGAAAGTCCTATGTTGGCAAGGGATTGCAGCTTGATCTCAGCCGGGATCTCGGCCTGGGAAATCACCGGCAGGTTGGGGATGAACCGGGACAGCAACTGGGCCATGTGCGGCCGCACCAGCGGCGTGGTCAAAAGCACGGGCTGACCTTCATGCACCAGGGCCTTGTCCAGGGCGCGCTGGATGGCCTGGATGATGCGCTGGGCCAGGCCCGGCTCCATGGCTAGGTAGGTGCCGCGATCGGTCTGGCGCACGCTTTCCTGGATGGCACCCTCGACCTTGGGCGTGAGGTTGAGGATGGGCAGGGCGCCTTCGCTGGTCAGGTAGGGCTTGACGATGGTACGGCCCATGCGGGAGCGCACGTATTCGGTGAGCTGGTCGGGGTCCTTCACCGAGGCGCCGTAATCGGCCATGGTTTCCACCACCGTGAGCAGATCGCGGATGGACACGCCTTCCTTGACCAGGTTTTGCAGCACCTTCTGCACGCCGCCCAGGGTCATGGCCCCGGGCACCAGGTCCTCCACGGCCTTGGGCGCGCGCTTGGCCAGGTTGTCGAGGAGGTTTTGCACCTCCTGGCGGCCCAGGAATTCGGGCAGGTGGCGCTTGAACACCTCGGTCAAATGGGTGGCGATGACCGTGGACGGATCGACCACGGTGTAGCCGGCCAGCATGGCCTCGTCCTTGTGGGCGCTCGGCACCCACAGGGCCGGGAGATTGAAGGCCGGTTCCCGGGTTTCCACGCCCTGGATCTTGTGCTTGGCATCGCCGGGGTCCATGGCCAGGTAATGGTCGATGAGGATTTCGGCCGAGGCGACCTCGTTGCCCTTGATGAGCACGACGTACTGGCCCGGGCGCAGTTGGAGATTGTCGCGCAGGTGCAGGGAGGGCACGATCACGCCCATGTCCAAGGCGAACTGGCGGCGGATGGAGCGGATGCGGGCGAGCAGATTGCCGCTTTGCTCCTCGTCGACCAGGGGAATGAGCCCATAGCCCACTTCCAGTTCCAGCACGTCCAGGGGGAGCAGGGCCTGGACCTCTTCGGGAGTTTCCAGTTCGGGGGTGGCGCTGTCCTTGCCCTTTTTCTTGCCGCCCTTTTCGTCGGCGCCGGCCTGGAGGAGTTCCTGCTGGCGGTCGGTGATCCGGGACACGAAAAACATCAGGCCGGACACGGTGAGGAAGGGCAGGGTCGGCAGGCCGGGCACCATGGCGAACAGGAGCAAGATGCCCGACACCAGGCGCAGGGCCCGGGGATGGTTGGTGAGCTGGGCCAGGAATTCCTCGCCCATCTTGGCTTCGGCCGCGGCCCGGGACACGATCAGGCCGGCCGAGGTGGAAATGATGATCGATGGGATGATGGAGACCAGGCCGTCACCGATGGTCAGCAGGGTGTAGGTCTGGGCGGCGGTCTTCCAGTCCATGCCCTTTTGCATGACGCCGATGCAGAAACCGCCGGCGATGTTGATGGCGGTGATGATGATGGTGGCGGTGACATCTCCGGACACGAACTTGCCCGCGCCGTCCATGGCGCCGTAGAAGTCGGCTTCCTTGCGGATGGTCTCGCGGCGGGCGGTAGCCTGCTGTTCGTTGATGAGCCCGGCGTTGAGGTCGGCCTCGATGGCCATCTGCTTGCCGGGCATGGCGTCCAAGGTGAAGCGGGCCGCCACTTCGGCGATGCGGGTGGTACCGGAGACGATGACCTTCTTGTTGATGGCGAACAGGATCAGGAAGATGACGCAGCCGACCACGTAGTTGCCGCCGACCACGAACTGGCCAAAGGCCTGGATGACATGCCCGGCGGCCGAGGTGCCTTCGTCGCCGTGCAGGAGAATCAGGCGGGTGGAGGCAACGTTCATGGAGAGGCGCAGCATGGTCGTGACGAGCAGCAAGGACGGGTAGATGGAGAATTCAAGCGGCGAGCTCATGAACATGCTCGTGACCAGGACCACCAGGCTGATCGAGATGGAGAAGGTGAGCATGAGATCGATGAAGGCCGGGGGAACCGGGACCAGCATGACGAAGAGGATGACCACGACGCCGCCGGCCAGCAGCAGATCGCCTTGCCGGGTGAACCGTTCGTAGTTGAATTGGATCGAGTCCGCTTGCTTCGCCATGTTTTTGACACCCTTGTCCGCGACCGTCGGTCCTAGCGTGGCCGACCCGCGCGCTTGAACTTATCGAGCTGGGCCAGGATCGCGGCTACCGCCTGGTAGAGATCCTCAGGAATGGCCTCGCCGATTTCCACGTGTTTATACAAAGCCTGTGCCAGGGGCTTGTTCTCTCGAATGGGGATGCGGTTCTCCCGGGCGATTTCCTTGATTTTCTCGGCCATGTAATCGGCGCCTTTGGCCAAAAGGACCGGAGCGGGAGATTCCAGGGGGTTGTAGGACAGGGCGCAGGCCAGATGGGTCGGGTTGGTGATGACCACGTCGGCCTTGGGCACATCCTTGAGCATGCGCTTTTGCATCATGGTCAACATTTTCTGCTTCTGCTTCTGTTTCACGGCCGGGTCGCCGAAGGACTGCTTGACTTCGTCCTTGACCTCGGCCTTGGTCATCTTGAGCTCTTCCTCGTAGTTCCAGCGCGTGTACCAGACGTCGAGCACGGTGATGGCCAACATGGGCGCGATGGTATAGAGCACCATGATAAAACCGTTGCCCAACATGAAGGCTGCGATCGTTTCGACACTCTGGTGGAACAACGGGAGGAAGTCGTTGAACCGCTCCTTGAGGATGAGGTACGGGGCCAGGGCGATGATGGCGGCCATGGCCACCTGCTTGCCGAGCTGGATGAGTGCCCGGGGTTCGATGAGGATTTTTTTCAGGCCGGCCATGGGGTTGAACATCCGGCTCAAGTCGAACTTGAAGACCTTGGGCGCCCAGAGGCTGCCCACCTGCAGGCGCTGGGTGATGTAGGCGATGATGGCCATGATGGTCAGAATGGGCAACAACATCAAGGCCAGTTTTTTGGTGAGCACCCAGAAAATCATGGTGACGTTATCAGGTGTTGGCGTGAAGGCCAGCCGGCCCCCGAGGAACAGGACGAAAACCTCGCGCATCTGTTCGGTGAAAAAGCCGATGCCCAGCCGCAAGGTGAGCAGCCCGGCCACGAGCACCGTGAGCTTGGGCAGTTCCTGGCTGCGCGGGACCGAGCCCTTTTCCCGGGCCTTGTCCCGGCGTTTTGGGGTTGCGGTTTCTGTTTTACTCGGATCGCGCGCCATGGCTCACTCCAGCGTTGTCCGTCCGGCGTTGTGCCCTGGGCAAAGCAATTCCCGGGCCAGCCGTCGCCGTCCGACTGCCGGGCCTGCGTTGCGACGGCGCAGCCGCGTTAATGCGAGGCTTGCAGGACCCGGACGAACATGGGGCCCAGTTCGGTGATGTATTGGCTGACGGAAATGGCCAGGACCGCGAAGACCAGGGTCATGAACAGGAAACCGACGCCGATTTTGAGCGGAAAGCCGATAAAGAGCACGTTCATCTGCGGGGCGGCCCGAGCCACCAGGGCCAGGGCCAGATCGACCAGGAAGATCGAGGCCATGACCGGGGCGGCGATCTTGACGGCCATGACGAAAAGCTGGCTCGTGAAGTGCACCATGTCCACACCGAGCGAAGCGTTGATGAGCAGACTCCCCGGCGGCACCAGGGCAAAACTCTGGGCCAGGGCGCCAAGCAGCATGATGTGGCCGTTTAAGGTCAAAAACAGCAAGGTCACCACCTGGCTCATGAGATGAGCGATGCCGGATTCCTGGGCGCCTGTCAGGGGATCGACGGTATTCATGAGGCTGAACCCCATGGAAAAGCCCATGACGGCACCGGCACTCTGGGCCGCGGCAAAAAGCAACCGCACCAGGATGTCGAGCAAAAGGCCCATGATGAGTTCGCCCAGAAACATCAAGGCCATGGCCCAGGTGTTGGACGGGAGCAAGGTGCCCGGAAAGGACAGTTGGGGCCAGATGGCCATGGACAGCACGATGCTGAGGGCAGCCTTGACCATGGTGGGGATGGTGTTGGCCCCGAAGATCGGCAGCATGAACAGCACGATGCTCACCCGCATCAGTGTAAGGGTGAAGCTGAAGGTCTGGACCGGATCGAAATGAAACGGATCGATCATGTCGCCGCAAAGAGCAATTCCCGGGCCAAGTCGTCCGGGAGGTCAGCGCAGGATGAAACGCCCGGGATCGACCGGGACGCCGTCTTGCCGGGCTTCATAATGGAGGTGGGGGCCGGTGGCCTGGCCCAGGTCGCCCACATGGCCGATGCACTCGCCCCGGGCCACGATTTGTCCCTTGGCCACCACGGCATCCCGGAGATGGCCGTAGGTCGTGGTCAGTCCGCCGTTATGGTCGATGGTCACGGTTGCGCCGCCGCCATCGGCCTCGCCCGCGAAAATCACGGTGCCGGGGCCCGGGGCCACGACCGGTGTGCCGACCGGGGCCACGATGTCGAGGCCCTTGTGAAATTCCTTCTTGCCGGTAAACGGTGAGGTCCGTTCGCCAAATCCCGAGGAGATCCAGCCCTCCACCGGCCAGTTGGAGGGAATGCCGGCCAGTCGCGGCCCGGAAGCGGCCAGGGCGGCCAACAACCTTTCCTGGCGCACCCGTTCGAGGCCGGCCTGGGTTCGCAGAGCGGACAGGTACTTGTGCAGCTTGCGGGTGAGCATTTCCTGGCGGTACAGCGGCAGGTACTTGGTGTTGAAATCCTTGTCGTCCCCGCCGGCCGGGGCCACTTCCCGGGGGTCTTCGTCCAGATTGACCATGCGGCGCAGCTTGGTGTCGAAGCCGCGGATGCGGGTCAGATCCGCTTCCAGGTTTTTGATCTTGTCGGCCAGGCTCAACAGCTGGCTGTTTTGGTCCTGGGCCAGCTTTTCCGAGCCGGTCAGCTCCCGCTCCATCCGTTTATAATTGTAATAATATCGAATGAGAAACACATCGCCGGCCACCACGGCGGCCAGGGCGACGAGCAGCAGGGCGAACAACCAGCCCCGGAAGCGCAGCTTGCGACAGGTGCCGTGCTGGTCCTTGAAAATGACGACCTGGTAATTTTTGAGCATGGGTACAACCTCGATGGCACACGGCGGGCAACTGTACCGATGGCCGCGCCGGGGTGGTTCGACGACACCCCGCGCCGCGAAATTACGCGATTTGGCCCGACCTTCCAGGACTCGTGCCAGGACGCACGAAGCACCACGGTCCGACGGCGACAGGCTGTCGGAGGCAAGGCGCACAGGCTTTCAGGCAAAAAAGAAAACGCGACCGTAAGCCTTGCGCCCTAGCGGGGGGCGGCGTCCCTGTCAAGTTGGAAGCGGCCCAGGGCGTTTTGCAGGTTGACTTCGCGCTTTTTACCGCCGGCGCAGATGGTTTTGATCCAGGTTTCGGCCTCGTGGCGCATGGATTTGCCGGACATGGGGCAGGGATTGGCGAAAACCGGCAGTTCCCAGGCCTTGGCCGCCCGGATGATGGTCTTTTTGTCCACGAGCAGCAGGGGGCGGATGACCGTGAGCTTGCCGCCGAAAAAGCTTTCCCGGCCCGACAGACCATCCACCCGGCCGTTTTGAAACAGATTCATGAAAAACGTGGAGGCCAGATCGTCGGCATTGTGGCCAAAGGCCAAGTGGGTCAAGCGGTAGCGGGCGCACAGATCGAAGAGGCGCTTGCGCCGCAGCCAGGCACAATAGAAGCAGACGGATTTCTTCTTGTTTTCCTCGGAAAAGGCCCTGGGGCCGAAATCCGTGACCGCGATATGGGCGGGCAGGCCCCAGTCGGCGGCAAGGGTCGCCAGGGGCGCGTGGTTTTGCGGATCGAACCCGGGATTGACGTGCAGGAGCATAAGCTCCACCGGAAACGGCACGATGCGGCGGCGGATGACCAGGGTGGCGAGCAGGGCCAAGCTGTCCACCCCGCCCGAGACCGCGACCCCCACCCGGGCCCGGGGCGCGAGCTGGCCGGTGTGCATCATGAACTTGCCCGCCTTGGCCACGCAGACCCGCTGGGCATAGGTGAGATCCCTGACTTTCAGGACCGGACGCGCGCTGCTCACAGGGACGAGTCCATGAGGATGTCGCGCAGGTCGGCGATCTGTTCCAGCATGACCACCATGACGTTCTCCATGTGCTGGGGGGTGATGCCCAGGCGCTCGAAAACCGCCTGGGAAGGGGCGTAGTGCATGCCGTCGATGCCCATGCCGATGCCGGTCATCTTGGCGATGACGTCGCCCACGTGCACGAGGTCCAGGGCCAGGTCCCGTTCGGGGCAGTCGTCCGGGCGCAGGCGGTAGCGCACGATATTGACGATGGGTTCGGGGATGGACCAGCGTTCGAGCAGGATGGCGCCCAGTTCGGCATGGTTGATGCCAAGCACGAGCTCCTCGGCCTGTTCGAAAGAAATCTGGCGCTGGTGGGCCATATCCAGGATCGGGGCGGCATCGACTTCCAGGAAGGCGCCGATGACGGACTTGCCGATATTGACGAGCAGGCCGGCGGTGAAGGTATGGGGCGGCGGCACGATGTCGAGTTCCCGGGCCAAAAGCTCCGAAGCCGTGGCCACGGCCACGGAATGTTCCAGCAGTTCGCCGGGCTTGAGCCCGTAGCCCTTGATCTCGAACCGGGTGAAAGGCGCCACCCCCGAGGCGATGACGAGCTGGTAGACCCGGTGCAGGCCCAGGCGCATGATGGCGTCCTTGACCGTGGTCACCTTGCAGCCGGCGCAAAACAGGGCCGAGTTGGCCATGCGCAGCACATTGACCGTGAGCCCTGGGTCGTACTCGATGAGCTTGGCCAGGCTGCGCAGGTCGGCCTCGGGCTTGTCGAGATAGGCCAGAACCTTTTGCACAGGCATGGGCATTTGGGGAATGGCACAGGCCTTGCGAATGATTTCCTCGCGGCGACTCATAGTTCCCAGGACCTCCCGCACGATGAGATGAGGAGTTTGCCCGTGTCCGCAAAAAGACGCATGGTGCGGGGAATGGTGCCTCCCACATCCTCGGCGGTCAGGCGCATCTCGTTAACCTGCAACAGCTTGCGCAGGGCGGCCAGATTGGACGCCCCGGTATCGAACTGGTTGGAGATGTGCATCATGCGGCCGCAACCGGCGGCCTTCAGGATCAGGTTTTCCCGACTGGCGCCCCTGTGGAACAGGGCGCGCATCATCTGGGGCACGCCGGTGTTAACGTACATGAAGGGGTTTTTCACCACGGCCTTGCCCCCGTCCCGGGACAGGGGCAGCAGGCAATGGATGAGCCCGGCCACCTGGGCCACGGGGTCGTAGGCGGCCAGCCCCAGGCAGGAACCCAGGGCATGGGTCACCAAAATATCCTTGCTCCGATTGGTGACCTTCATGTCGGAGATGCTGACGACAATCTCCATGGCGTGCACGGTATCGGTCCTTCGCCGTTGGAAAGGGTTGTTCGTTGCTGGGAAACGGTCCTCTACCTACCTGCAACGGCCCTTGAGGACAAGACTTCCCGAGGAAATATCATGCGTTGGGGACGGAGTCGTCCTTGGCCGCCGGTTCGAGGCGGGAGACGAGATGGCTGGGGAACAGGGGCAGGCTCAGCCGGAATCGAGCCCCATCCCGCGTCTCGCGGTCGAGTTCAAGCCGGCCATTGTGCTCGATGAGGATTTCCTGGGCCAGGGGCAGGCCCATGCCAGCCCCGTCCGGGCGCGAGGAATAGAACGGGTCGAAGATGTGGGGTGCGTCCTTTGGGGCAACGCCCGGACCGTCGTCGGCCACGGTCAGGTGGAGCGTGTCCGCGCCCAGGCGGCCGTCGACCGTGATCGTCACCGGGGATGTGGTGGCGCACTCCACGGCGTTGCGGAAAATTTCCCCGAGAGCCGTGGCGAGCAGGACCGGATCGGCCACCAGTTCCACTTCGGGTGCGCGCAGCCGCCAGCGCACCTCCCGTCCCAGGCGTTCGGCCTGGGCCATGGCGATGGCTTGGGCCTCGGTCAGGACCGCCGGCAGCATGACCGGCGCGAGCTGGAGCCGGGACAGGGCCGCGAACCGGCCTACGGTCCGCACCAGCCCCTCCAGGCGCCGGGCCTCTTCGAGAATGATGCCGGGATATTCGGAATCGATGCCCCGGGACTTGAGCAGCCGGTCGAGGCGCACGGCAAAGCCGCCGATGGCGGCGGCGGGATTGCGGATCTGGTGGGCGACCGACGCGGCCAGTTTGCTCATGCACCGGATCTTTTCTTCCTGGACCCGGTTGATCTCCTCAAGGACCGTGGCCGCGCGCTGCTTGGCCTGGGAAAGCTCGGTGATGTCGTGCAAAATGAGCATGACCGCCGCCTTGTCCGCATCGCCGGCCTGGAGGTAGGAGCTGATCACGGACAAGCGCCGCACAGTCCCTTCCGGGGTGCGGTAGGGGACCTCCCGGCACAGGCCCACCAGTTCCTTCTGGATCACGTCCACGAAAACCTGGCTGAACTGGACATTGGCAACGTCCTCGAAAAAAAGTTCGCCAAGCCCCCGGCCCAGGATTTCGGACTGTGGATAGCCCAGGATGGCTGCGCTGGCCGGATTGGCGGTCAGGCAATGCCCAGACTGGTTCACGATGAGCAGGCCCACGGGCAGGCTGTCCATGACGTTGCGGGCAATGATTTCGTTAAGGGAGGCCATGCGGTATGTTCACCCCTGCGGGCTGCGGGTGGTCAGGCCTGGCCGGTTTACGGCCGAGCGCACGGTGCCGCCGGAGGCCCGCCTGTTTTGTGACGGTCCGGTGATGGGCTGGTTACGACCGCAACTGTAGACAGAAGGCCTGGAAGCGTCTAGTGGAGCCCTGCATATGTCAGCGTCCGGCTTGGCCTCTTGCCGGCGTGCTTGCGCCAAGGATGGGAACCATGTCCATTGATTTTCTCAAGCATGTCATTGAACATTACGGCTATCTCGCTCTGTTCATCGGTACTTTTCTTGAAGGCGAGACTATCTTGCTGCTCGCCGGTTTTGCCGCCCATTCCGTGGAATTCAACCTCGATTTGACCTGGGTCATCGTGGCCGCCTTTGCCGGCAGCCTGTCCGGCGACCAGGCCGCTTTTTACATTGGCCGCTACTGGGGCAAAAAGCTCATCGAGCGCAATGAAAAATGGCGCAGCCGGGCCGAGCGCGTTCACAACATGCTCAAAAAGTACCATGAGGTCCTGGTACTGTCTTTTCGGTTCTTTTACGGCCTGCGCAACCTGACCCCTTTTGTGTTGGGGTCCTCTGAAATTTCCTGTCGCAAATTTTTTCTGCTCAACGCCGTGGGCGCGGCCGTCTGGGCCGTTACCTTCGCCCTGACCGGCTATGCCTTTGGCAGCCTGCTCGAAAACGTCCTGACCCGCATCATCGACAACGTGCACCACGTGGAGATGACCATCCTCGGCTTGGCCGTGGTCGTGATCCTCGGGCTCTGGCTGCGCAAGGCCTGGCGCCGCAAGCGTGGCTGACCTCCCGGGCGCGGCAGCGTCACGTCTTCCAGTCCGGCGTTGAGTTTTACCGAAAAACATGTAGGGTGCGTGAGACGTGCGGCATATTGTTTGCCCACGTCCGTCGGTGTGCCGACCGGCGGAGTGACCTGGGAAATGCCGCGCAAGCCGCAATCGACTGGCGGCGGGGGATGGGGCCATGGCCGATACGACCGAGTTGGCGCGATCCGCCTCGACTTTCTTGCGACAGTGTCGCACCACCCTGGGAGGCATGGAACACGGGCTCTCTTCCGTCATGAAGGGGCGGGAACAGGATTTTCTGGCCCTTGGTGAGAGTCTTATGGCCTTACGCTCCGGCTGCGAGGACATTTCGTCCATGGCCGGGGAACTGGTGGAGCTGTCCTCGGGGCAGGCCATGCTGGCGACCCTGGAAGGACTTTCTGGACAGTTGCGTGTCCTGACCGATCAGGAGGCCCGGGATGCCGGCGGGCAGGGTCTCGACGATATCGACGGGGTCTCCCGGATCGTGGGCGAACTGTCCGGCATTGTCGCGGCCTTTGCAAAGATTGTGAAGCATTTGAGTATGCTGGGCATATCAACCCGCATCGAGAGCGCCCGCCTGGGGGGCGATGGCCGGGGCTTTTCCACCCTGGCCGACGATGTGGAAAAGCTGGCTCATGCCATCGTGGACCATTGCGCCGGCATTGCCGCGAAAATCGAGGCCTTGGGCGGCCATGTGGCCTCGGCCCGGGAGCGTACCTTGGCTATCGGCCAGGCCCAGCGGCGCTGCGGCGACACCATCTCGAGCCAGCTCGACGCCAACCTGACGAGCCTTGGAGAATTGTCCGAGCGGTCGGCGGGGTTGTCCCGCGACCTGTCGGTGACGGCAGGCGGGATCGCGGCCGACATTTCCAAGGTGGTGCAGTCCCTGCAATCCCATGACATCGTGCGCCAGCAGATCGAACACGTGGAGCACGCCCTGGCCGAATTGGCCGCCACCCTGTCCGGGGAGGGCGAGGCCGGCGACGATCCCCTGGAATTGGCGGGTTTTGCCGCGGATATGCTCGGGTTGCAGACTTCCCAGCTCGACAGCGCCGGCAGCTATTTTTCCGAGGCGGCCGCCACCCTGCGCACCAGCCTCGATGCCCTGTCCGGGCGAATCCTCGGCATTGGCCAGGCCATTGCTTCCTTGCCCGGCCGCTCAGGCGGGGCGCAAAACAGCCCTTTGGCCCGGGTCGAGGCCGGTATTGCCTCGGTCAAGCGGGAACTCGGCGATTTCGCCGGCCAGGGCGAAGCCTTGGGCGGCATCATGGATTCCGTGGCCGCCACCATCACCGACATGGGGGAATCCATTGAGGCTATCGAGGAAGTTGGCGAAGAGATAGAACTTATCGCCCTCAATGCCAGCATCAAGGCCGCCCATACCGGCGAAGCCGGAGCCGCTTTGGGCGTCTTGGCCAAGGCCATTCAGCATCTTTCGGCCGATGCCCGGCGCCTGACCGATGCCGTCAGTCGAATCCTCGGCGATATTTCCAGTGCATCGAAAGGGTTGCAGGAGAACGCCCAGCGTTATAACGACCAGTCCGAAGCTTGGCGGGTGATCGGCGAACTCGATGCGGCCTTGCTGGACATGGCCGACAAGGTTCGGCGGAGCGACGCCCTGTTCGCACACCTGTCCACTTCGAGCGTCGAATTCGGGAACAAGGCCCGCAGTGTCAGCGCCGGCATCGATTTCGACCGGGACCTGGTGGGGCGTCTGCAAGGCATCCGCGACACCCTGGAGGGCCAGGCCGGCCAGGCTCGCCAGATCGCCCCGGCCGGAGCGACCGAACGCGGCACCCGGTTGCGCGCCCTTTATGATCGCTACACCATGGAGGCCGAACGGGCGGTCCATGAGGCGGCTTTCGGTCTGGCGCCCTCCAGGGAACCAGCCCTGCCGACGGCGGACAGTTCCGAGGCCGCGGGTGAATTCGGGGATAATGTCGAACTGTTTTAACGCCGGTCCGCCACTGAGGCGAAAGGAGCGCACCCGCCGATGATATCCCAGGAAGATGCCAACCGGCAGGCCTACCTGGAAGAGGCACGGGAGCTGCTGAACGACCTCGAGGCCTCCCTGCTGGAGCTTGAAAAGACCCCGGACGACACCGACCTGTTGCACAAGATTTTTCGCGCTCTGCATACGGTCAAGGGTTCCGGGGCCATGTTCGGGTTCGACGATGTGGCCGCCTTCACCCATGATGTCGAAACGGTCTTCGACCGGGTGCGCAACGGTCTGCTCGCCGTCAACAGCCAACTGCTCGACCTGTCGTTGCGGGCCTGCGACCATATCCGGCGTCTGCTTGACACCGACGCGGATCTGGATCTCGACCGCCTGGCCGATGGACGCGCCCTGTTGGAGGGGTTTCGCGCGTTCGGGGGCATGGAGACCGAAGAGGTCGTGCATCCCGTTGCGCCCACGGCGGCGGCTGAGCCGGAGCCTGCCGGCCAGCCCCTTATTTACCGTTTGCGCATACGACCCCAGGCCGAGATGCTTGCCACCGGCAACAGTCCCCTGCATCTGCTCGCCGATCTGGGCGATCTGGGCGTTTGCGTCCCGTACGTCCACGTAGGTGGGGTCGGTTCTCTGGCGGAACTCGATCCCGAGGCCTGCCTGTGCTGGTGGGATTGCATCATCCGCACGACCTCCAGCCGCCAGGAGCTGAACGATGTGTTCCTGTTCGTGGAGGACGAATGCGATCTGACCATTGACCTGCTGGACGACGGCTGCGCGTTGGCCGATGCGGCCGTGCACAAACGCCTGGGAGAAATCCTGGTGGAGCGGGGTGACATCACTTTCGACGACCTTCAGGCCGCCCTGGCCAGCCAGCGTCGCCTGGGCGACATTCTCACCCAGCAAGGGCTGGTCGATCCCCCGAAGGTGGATTCGGCCCTGGTCGAGCAGAAAGCAATGCATGACCTGCGTCAGCCCCCCCTCCATGTCCCGGCGCAGGCTCCGGACCGTTGCGGAGAGAAGGCCACGAGTAGTATCCGGGTGGCGGCGGACAAGCTCGACGCCCTGGTCGATCTGGTGGGCGAACTCGTCATTGTCCAGGCCCAGATCCGGCAGGCCATGGAAGAGCGGGGCGATGCCCACATGCGCGGCCTAGCCGAACATTTGGAACGGCT
>JAWRKJ010000015.1:0-3679 GCA_040307025.1 Desulfovibrionaceae bacterium
AGGTTGTCGATGTCGAGCCCCGCGACCGCGGCCCGGTCGGCCGCGGCGACCACGGCCGCAAAAAGCGCCGGCACCTCGGGCTGATCCGCGTCCCGGCCGCGCCCGGCCGCGAAGTGCCACATGAGATGGAGCCCGGCCGCGCCAACCTCGGCCGCCACGTCGACCAGGGCCGGCAGGTCGGCCACATTGGCCCGGGTGGGGCAAAAGGACAAGGTCACCGCGAACCCGAGCGCCCTGGCCCGGGCCAGATCCTCCCTGAGCCGGGCAAAGGCGCCCGGACCGCGCAGGGCGTCGTGGCGCGGGGCCAGCCCGTCGCAGCTCACCTGGAAATGCAACCGATCCCGGGGGCGACCCTCCAACCAGGCGGCCCGGTCGGAAAAACCGGTGCCATTGGTCAGGACCACGGCATGGGCGGCCGGATCGGCCAGGATGGCGTCGAGGAGCACCGGCAGGCCCGGATGGCGAAAGGGCTCCCCGCCGGTCAGGGCGAACACCCGGCAACCGAGATCCCGGGCCTCGGCGATGCGGGCCAGGGCGGTTTCGGTCGCCAGTTCCAGGCCGCCGGCCGGGCCCGAACAAAACAGGCAATGGGTGCAGGCCAGATTGCAGCCGTTGGTGATGTGCAGCCAGAGTTCCTGGAGTTCCCGGCAGTCCACGCGTCCCTGACGCCCCGGGTAAGGATCGGGGGTGCCGCCCGGCAGCCGGTCCAGAAACAGCGCCCCGGCCGTGTCCGGCGAGACGCCCGCACGCAGGTCCACAAGCACCGCGTCCCCGGCGGCATTGGGTACGAACCAATCCGGACCGTCGGAATGCAGATACAGCGGCGTCTGCTCATGGACAAGCCGGCACCACCGCGTAATGTCAAACGGCATGACTCCCCCTTTTTACGGCACATCCGCCCGGCGCGGCCTGGTGGCGCACGCCCGCTGCGAGCCAAAAGCCATAGCCCATGGCCCAGGTCGTGACAATCGACCCCGGGTGGCCTGAGGCCCGTTTCCCGGCCGGCGAGTCTCTCCCCGCCGCCTTGGGGTGACTTTTCACACGTTCCCGCCTATGGTCGGCGGTATCGCTTCCGGCCGCGAGACGCCAAAATGCCGCCCCTGAGGTCCCATGCGCTACGTCCTGATCCTGCTGCTTCTGGCCCTGGCCACCTCCGCCGCTGGCGCCAATCTCGATTTCACCCTGCACAAGCTCGACTCGGGCCGTCCCGGGCCGACCATTCTCGTGGTCGGCGGGGTGCAGGGCGACGAACCCGGCGGGTTTTCCGCCGCCGCCCTGCTCATCTCCCACTACAAAATCACCTCCGGCGCGGTCTGGGTGGTGCCGAACCTCAATTTCCTGAGCATCATCCGCTGTTCCCGGGGCGTCTATGGCGACATGAACCGCAAGTTCGCCGCTCTCGATCCGGGCGACCCGGAATACGCCGCGGTCCAGAACATCAAAAAAATCATCACCGATCCCCGGGTGGACGCCGTGCTCCACCTCCACGACGGCTGGGGGTTTTACAGCCCGACCACGGTGTCCGACTGGCAGTGCCCCCAGCGCTGGGGCCAGTCGGTCATCATCGACCAGGACACCCTTGACGCCAAGCGCTTCGGCAATCTGGCCGAGCTGGCCGCAACGGCCGCCGCCGCCGCCAACGAACATCTCTACGATCCCATCCACGCCTACCACGTCAAAAACACCCACACCCAGGAACTGGAAAACGCAACCGCCAAGGAGATGTCCAAAACCCTGACCTTTTTCGCCATCGGCAACAACAAGCCGGCCTTCGGCATCGAGGGCAGCAAGAACTTGCCCCCGGCCATGCGCACCTACTACCACCTGCGCGTCATCGAATCCTTTCTCCACTCCTTCGGCGTGACCTTCGAGCGGACCTTCAACCTCGGCGCCCCAGAAGTGGCCGCTGCACTTCAGGAAAATGTGGCCGTGTCGTTTTTCGGCAACAAGATCTTCCTCGATTTGCGCAACGCCCGGGAACGGCTCAATTACATTCCGCTCAAAAAGGACAGCGCCGTGGAATACCGTCCCGGCAGCCCCATCATGGCCCTGGTCAGCGCGGACAACCGGCTCAACGTGTTTTTCGGCAACACGAACGTGACCCAGCTCGACCCCGAATACCTGGAATTCGACTCCTCCATCGACCGCATCACCCTGAACGTGGACGGCAGCCGGCGCGAGGTGCCGTTCGGGTCCGTGGTCCAGGTCGGGCAGAATTTCCGCGTGGAACCCCAGGCCGGCTACCGGACCAATGTCATCGGCTTCTCCAAGCCCGGACTCGCCGACGAGGCCGGACAGGCCCTGGCCCTGGCCGATCTGCGCCCGAACTATTCCGTGGACAAGGCCGGCACCATCTACCGGGTGGAGGTCTACCGCGAGGACAAATTTTGCGGCATGATCCTGGTCGCCTTCCGCCCGGACGCCCCTTCCCCCATGGCTATGGCCAAGTCCGCCAAGCTGTTCGGCACCCTCAAATCCTCCGGTCGGCTGAATCTCGGCCGCTAGCGTCCGCGCGACCTTCCCTGCCGAACCGGATCAATATCGGGACGCTGGTGCGTCTTTTTCCCCGGGGAAGCGGATTTCCCGTCCAGCGGGGAGTTTTTTTCACTATTTAATTTGACATTCAAAATACTATTTCATAGAGATTCTTTGCCCTCAAGGTTATCGACAAGGAGTTTCCATGATCGGTCGCTTCGCGCATCTGGGGAGGTATCACGGCCTGTTCCGCTTCCGGGAATTCCTGCCCTGCCTGGCCGGCGGCGGGTTGGCCCTGGTCAGCTTCGGCATCGCCCGCGCCGGCGGCTCACCGACCTGGGCCCTCGTCACGGCCCTCGCCGCCGTGGCCGTCAACGGCACGCCCATCGTTGTCGGCGCGGCCCGGGGCTTGTGGAAACGGCAAGTCAACGTCGACGAGCTGGTGAGCCTGGCCATCCTGGCCTCCCTGATCCAGGGCGAAGTGCTCACCGCCGCCGTCATCAGCTTTATCATGACCCTCGGCTCCCTGGTGGAGGAGGCGGTCAGCGACGGCGCCAGGCGGTCCATCGAATCCCTGGCCGCCCTGGCCCCCCAGGACGCGGTGCGGCTCGATGCCGACGGCACCGAGCGCACCGTGCCGGTGGACACGATCCGGGTGGGCGACCGGGTGCGGGTCAAGCCGGGGGAGCGCATTCCCGTGGACGCCGTGATCGAAACCGGGCTCACGGCCGTGGACGAATCCGCCATCACCGGCGAATCGCTGCCCCGGGAGCGCGGTCCAGGAGATACGATCCTGGCCGGCACCCTCAACTATACCGGCCGGGTCGAGGCCCGGGCCGTCAAGGTGGGCGAGGACTCGACCTTCGGCAAGGTGGTGCGGCTGGTGGTCGCGGCCGAGGCGGGAAAACCCAGGGTGGCCCGGGTGGTCGACCGCTATGCCACCTGGTTTACGCCGCTCGTTTTGGCTTGCGCCGGCGTGACCTGGCTTCTGAGCGGCGATCCGGACCGGGCCGTGGCCGTACTGGTGGCGGGCTGTCCGTGCGCGCTGCTCATGGCCGCGCCCACGGCCACGGTGGCGGCCGTGGGTCTGGCCGCCAGGCGGGGTATCCTCGTCAAGGGCGGGCAATACTTGGAGGAAGCGGCCCGGGCCGACGTGGTGCTCTTCGACAAGACCGGCACCCTGACCCATGGCCGGCCGGTGGTG
>JAWRKJ010000016.1:0-7361 GCA_040307025.1 Desulfovibrionaceae bacterium
CCGCGCCAAAGGTGATCTCCCACCACGGCAAAAAGGCTTCGCCGCTGGCGAGATTCGGCCCGAATTGCACTTCCGGATCGTAGGTCCACACCGACAAGCCGGACAGGGCCTCGCCGCCGGCCCGCAATTTCATTTCCAGGCGCGGCGAGGTCAAGACATGGGCCGTGCGCAGCCGCAGGGCATCGGCACGCAAGTGCTCGAAATCCTGGAGCGTGAACCGGTGCCGGTCGTGGATGTAAAACACCATGCGCGGCGGCAAGCCGAGCAGTCGGCGCAACATGTCCGGCAGCACGTCCCGGTCGGATTCCCCGAGCACCGCGATATAGGGTTCGCCGGCCAGGTCCTCGGCCGCAGCCGCCCCGGACGGCCCCCGAAAACGCCAAATGCCGAATGTCATACCGAAAATCGGACGCGCAAAGGCTTTGAGCCGCCGGGAAGCCGCCTGTAAAGCCGCTTCCAGCCGGTCGGCCCCGGCGAAGACGCAAAAGGCCGTGGCCCGGTCCAGGGTCGTGGCATCGCCGCGCCAGACTCCGGCCGGCACGGGCCGGTTCCAGCCCGGCCCCAAATCCTCGGGGGTGAGCAAGACGAGATTCATATCCCGGGCCACCCGGTAGTCCGTGACCGCGTCCTGCAGGATGAGCAGGTCGGGGTCGCAGGCAGTCACAGCGGTCCGAGCGGCCTGGATGGGATCGGCGGAGACCAGGATGTGGCATTGTGAGCAGTAGCGGGCGAGCAAGGCCGCCTCGATGCCGGTCTCCTGGGGATCGGCGTCGGGCGCGACGTGCAAGGGCGCCTCCGGTGCGGGCGCCTCGCCGGGGGGGACGGTGACGGCCGCGCGCAGCCCCCGGGCCGCGGCCCAGCCAAGCAGCCAGGACGTGAGCAGCACCCGCCCCCGACTGTCCGGGGACATGCCGCCCACGGCCACGGTCGGCGGTCCGGGACGGCACGTGTAGCGCAGCCCCCGCGTGTGGAGCAGGCGGTCGAGCCGGCGCCACAACGCATAGCCCACGGCCGGCGGCACGAGAAGCCCCCGGCCCAACCGCCGGGCCAGCTCGTCCGCCGACGGCAGGGACGGCAAGAAAACGGAGGGGCGCAAGCGCCCCTCCCTGCGACGGCGGAAACGGTTCACGCCCTGGATCGCTCCCCGATCGGGAAAGGGCGTTTACGGGCGGTGTCGACGGTCATGTCGCTGCCCTTGTCGTTTGCGGACCTAGTCCCGGTTGGAGCCGAACAGGCGCAGCATCATGAGGAACAGGTTGATGAAATCCAAGTACAGGGTGAGTGCCCCGAGGATGGTGCCCCGGCGCACGGCCGTGGCGTCGTCGGCCGGCGCCATCTGGCCCATGACCTTGAGCTTTTGCGTGTCATAGGCCGTGAGCCCCAGGAACACCAGCACCCCCACGCACGAGATGACGAAATCCATCACCGCGGACTTGGTGAAGATGTTGACGATGGAGGCGATGATGATGCCGATCAGCCCCATAAAAAGGAAGCTGCCAAACGAGGTCAGATCCTTTTTGGTCAAAAGGCCGTACAGGCTCATGGCGCCGAACATGCCGCCCGAGACCAGGAAGGCGTTCATGATGGCGGACGGGGAATAGACGGCGACAATGACCGACAAGGTGATGCCGTTGAGGGCGCTGTACGCCAGGAACATGAGGCTGGCCGTTCTGGCGGACAGCCGGTTGATGGCCGCGGACAGCCCCACCACCAGGGCCAGTTCGGCGATGATCAGACCAAAAAACATGATCTGGTTGCCGAAAACGAGCTGGCGCATGGCGGGCATTCCAATCGTGAACACCGACGCGCCGGCCGTGACCAAAAGGCCCAGGCACATCCAGCCGTACACCCCCCGCATGAAGGCGTTGACCACCTCGACGCGGGACTGGGCGGTTTGCATCGAACCATAGGGATAGCTCATGTGTATTGTCCTCCTTGAAAGACGGGCAATCCTGCCAAGGCATATAACGCGGCCCCAGGCCTGTGGCAAGGGGAGCCGAAACCGGCCGCCCGGACGGCCGGCCTTGCCCGACGGGCCCAAAGCCGGTAGGAAAATGGCCACGGAATCACGCCACAATGCCAGACACCCTGCTCGCCATCGAACATCTGCGCGCGGTCTTCGACACCGCCGCCGGCCCGGCCGTGGCCGTGGACGACGTGTGCCTGACCGTGGACCGGGGCCAGACCCTGGCCCTGGTCGGCGAATCCGGCTGTGGCAAGACCGTGCTGGCGCTTTCCTGCCTGGGGCTGCTCTCCCCACCCGGACGGGTGGCCACGGGCCGGGCGATCTTCGACGGCCGCGACCTGCTCGCCCTGCCCGAACGGGAACGCCGCACCATCCGGGGACGACGGGCGGCCATGATCTTCCAGGAGCCCATGACCGCGCTCAATCCCGTGCTCACCATCGGCGACCAGGTCTCCGAACCGGCCCGGGTACACAAACACCTGTCCCGGCGCCAGGCCCTGGAGGCGGCCGCGGCCATGCTCGCCCAGGTCGGCCTGCCCGACCCCACGCGCCGCCTGGCCAGCTATCCCCATGAACTGTCCGGCGGCCAGCGTCAGCGGGTCATGATCGCCATGGCGCTGATGCTCTCGCCCCAACTCCTCATCGCCGACGAGCCGACCACGGCCCTGGACGTGACCGTGCAGCGGCAAATCCTCGACCTCATGCTCGACCTGGCCCGGGCCCGGGGCACGGCCATCGTGCTCGTCACCCACAACCTGGGCGTGGTGGCCGAGACCGCCGACGCGGTGGCGGTGATGTATTCGGGCCGACTCGTCGAATGGGCTCCGGTGGCGCAGCTGTTCCGGGACCCCCTGCACCCCTACACCCGGGGCCTGCTCGGTTCCCTGCCCCGCCTGGACGACCCGACCGCCGCACTCACGCCCATTCCCGGCACCGTGCCGAGCCTGCTTGCGCTGCCTCCCGGCTGCCATTTCCATCCCCGCTGCCCGGCGGCCTTTGCCCCGTGCGCACGCGACATCCCGCCCCTGGTTAAACGACCGGACGGGCGGCGGGTACGGTGCTGGCTCCATGTCTGAACGACCGGCTGCGAACATCCTGGAACTGACCGGCGTCTGGCGTCGCTACGCCACGCGCCAGGGCCTGCTCGCCGGCCGGACGCGCGAGGTCACGGCCGTGGCCGGCGTGGACCTGACCGTGGCCCGGGGCGAGACCGTGGGACTGGTCGGGGAATCGGGCTGCGGCAAGTCCACCCTGGCCCGGCTGGCCGTGGGCCTGGAGTCCCCCAGTCGCGGCACGGTGCGCCTGGACGGCCGCGCCATTCACGGCCCGGACGGCTTGACCGGCCGGGAATTACCCCGGCTGGTGCAGATGATTTTCCAGGACCCGTTTTCCTCCCTCAACCCGCGCCTGCCCATCGGCTGGACCGTGGCCGAGGGGCTGCGGGCCATGGGCGTAGGCTCGCGGCGGGAACGCCGGGAACGGGTGCTCGAACTCCTTTCACAGGTCGGGCTGCTCCCCGAGCATGCCGGCCGGTTTCCGCACCAGTTTTCCGGCGGCCAGCGCCAGAGGGTGGCCATTGCCCGGGCGCTGGCCCTGTCGCCGGCCCTGCTCGTGTGCGACGAGCCGGTCTCGGCCCTGGACGTGTCGGTCCAGGCCCAGGTCATCAACCTCCTGGCCGACCTCAAGGCCCGCCTCGGCCTGGCCTATCTGTTCATTTCCCACGACCTGGCCGTGGTCGGCCACTTGAGCGACCGGGTGGCGGTCATGTACCTGGGGCGGATCATGGAACTGGCCCCGGCCCGGGCGCTTTACGCCGACCCGATCCACCCGTATACCCAGGCCCTTCTCGCGGCCGTGCCCCGCCCCGATCCCGGACTGCGCCGTCCGGCCGGACTGGCCGGGGAAACGCCTGATCCGGCCTCGCCGCCGCGCGGTTGCGTGTTCCACCCGCGCTGCCCGAGGGCAACACCCGAATGCGCCGCCACCGAACCGCCCCTGGTCGCCCTGTCGCCGGGACATTTCGCGCGGTGCGCGCACCCCTGACAAGGAGCCGTTTGTTATGGATGTGATCGAACAGGCCGCCGGAAGGATTTTCCGCGTCTTTTTGGCCGAGCATTGGGCCCGGTTCTATTTCGCCGTGGAACAGGACGGCGTGGTCTATCTGGACGTGCCCGAGGATGTCCTGGCCGGCATCGCGGCCGACGCGCCCGACCTGGCCGACTTCCTGCGGGGCTTAAACGGCCAGCCCCTGGACGCCGAAAGCTCCCGCAAGGCCATCGGTGCCCACGTATTCTCCACGCTGGAAGGCGGCGCCTATCCGCCGGGCACCGTGACCAAGACCTTTGACAGCCCGGCCTTCGGCCTGACCATGCAGCTTTTTTCCGTCTGGCTGTCCGGCCACGAAGGGCTCCTCGACACCGAGGTCATGCCCCTGACCGAATGGGAACGCCTTTTTTCCACCTGGCGACAGGACCCGGCCGTATTGCGCTTCGCCCAAAGCTTAAGCGCCGCCGGGACCAAGGCCGCCCCGGACAGCGACACGGTCCACTAAGTCCGGTCAGTTCGCCAGCCGCCAGCCCCGATCACGCAGGCAGCGGGCATAGACGTTGTCATGGGCGTCGTCTTCAAGTACGTCGCCCAGGTATTGCACGGTCTGGCCCTCGATAGTGGGATCGGGGCTGTAGCGCTCCTCGCCGTAACTGGGCGGAACGGTCTCGTTGGCCAGGGAGTGGCAAAGGGACTTGTCCGCGGCCAGCCGGGTCCGGGCCTCGCGCGGATCGGTGATATCGGGATTGACGTACCGTGCGCAGCCGGTCGCGACCGCAACCGCGAAAACCATCCCCGCAATCCCACGCCACCCCAAGGTCTTGTACTGCATAATCCGTCCTTTTTGTGACAGATTTTCCGAACCAGCGCCCCATGTCAAGGGGAAGCTCCCGGGCCTCCCTTTTGCCACCTCTCCTTGACAGAAGAACAAAATCTCTTTTTATACTCAAAAAGCATGCATCGATTCAGGGAGGTATTCGATGGATACGTATCTTGCTCTGGCATTGGACATTGTGACGGCGCAGGCAAAAACACGAAATATGACGGAGCTGGAAATAACCACCATGGTTTCCAAGCTTGCCGCCAGCATCAAGGACATCGATTCCGGACAGTTATCCCAACCGGAAGAAGCTGAAACAGTCACGATTCCCGATGCGAAAAAGGCTTTAAAGGAACGCAGCATCGTCTGCATGGAATCAGGCAAGTCGTTTAAGGTCATAACCCGCAAACATCTTGCGAAGTATGGTCTCACTCCAGAGGAATACCGGGAGAAATGGGGCTATCCCAAGGGAATGCCTCTTGTTTGCAAGGCTCTTCAACGGGAACGTCGCAAAAAAATGCGTGAAATGCGTCTGTGGGAACGTCGCGGAAAAGCGAAAGCCGAATAAACAAGAGGAATACTGAACGCAGACACTGCACAACCACTTGCACAGCAGTGAGATGAACCGGGCATGCCTTTGTCACGGCGATGCGGCCAGGAACGGCAGCCCCCCCTGTTCCGCAGGGTCGGGGCAGGGCATGCACCCGGCTCAGCATTTACCCCTCTTGACAATCCGCACCAAGAGCGTATTCTATTTTTTTGATGCTTTTTCGGCCAAGAGGTGATGTCAGTTGCGACGCTGTCACGCTGCAGGCTCGTCGCCCTCTTCCGGACGCTCTCCCCGCCGAAAGCCCCTGGCCCCGATCTTCCGATCCTGACGCGGCCCGCAGCTTCCGTTTCTCGATTCGCCGATCGCCACCGCGCCCCGGCGCGCGGTTCACTTTTGCCAAAGGATATCCTTTTGAGCTTCGCTTCTTTTTGCCTTGATCCCGTCCTGCTCGCCAACATCAAGCGCCTGGGCTACGAAGCCCCCACCCCCATCCAGGCCGAAGCCATCCCCCACGTGGCCGCCGGCCACGACCTCATGGGACTGGCCCAGACCGGCACCGGCAAGACAGCCGCCTTTTTGTTGCCCATCCTGCATCGGCTCATGACCAACCCGAGCCGTTCGCGCGCCGTGCGCACCCTGATCCTGGCCCCGACCCGTGAACTGGCCGAACAGATCTACCGGGCCGCCCTGGACCTCGGCCGGGGCTCGCGCCTGCGCTTCGCGGTCATCTACGGCGGCGTGGGCCTGTTCCCCCAGACCCGGACCCTGCGCCAGGGCGTGGACGTGGTCGTGGCCTGCCCGGGCCGGCTGCTCGACCACATGGGCCAGGGCAACGTCCGCTTCGACAACCTGGAAACCCTGGTCCTGGACGAAGCCGACCACATGTTCGACATGGGCTTTTTGCCTGACATCAAGCGCATCCTCGGCGCCCTGCCGGCCACGCGCCAGACCCTGCTCTTTTCCGCCACCATGCCCCCGGCCATCGCCGGCCTGGCCCGGGAAACCCTGACCGATCCGGTTACCGTGCGTATCGGCCATCTGGCCCCGCTCACCACCGTGGAGCACGCCATCTATCCGGTCGCCCCCACCCGCAAGGTGCCCCTGCTCCTGCACCTGCTCGGCCAGACCCCCGGGGATTCGGTCATCGTGTTCACCCGCACCAAGCATCGGGCCAAAAACCTGGCCCAGGTGCTGTGCCGCGAGGGACACAAGGCCACCTGCCTCCAGGGCAACCTGTCCCAGCGCCAGCGCCAGATCGCCATGGACGGCTTCCGTCGCGGCACCTTCCGGGTGCTCGTGGCCACGGACATCGCCGCCAGGGGCATCGACGTCTCCCAGGTGGCCCACGTGGTCAATTTCGACATCCCGGACACGGCCGAGGCCTACACCCACCGCATCGGCCGCACCGGCCGGGCCGAACACGAAGGGCAAGCCCATACGTTCGTCACCGGCGAGGACCTGGGCATGGTCCGGGCCATCGAAGCCCACATGAAAAAGCCCCTGCCCCGCCGCGAGGTGGAAGGCTTCACCCAGGACCCGGCCGAATGGCGGCGTCCCGCGCCCTTGGCCGCGCGCCAGCCGTCGCGCAACCGTCCCTACGGCGACCGGTCCTACGGTGACCGGCCCCAGGGCGGCAATCGGCCTCGGACCGATCGTCCCCAAGGCGAGCGCTCCTTTGGCGAGCGCTCCGGCAGCGACAAACCCCAGAGTGACCGGCCGCGCAGCAGCCGCCCGAACGGCCAGCCCCAGTCCCGTGCGCCCCAAGGCCGCTCGACCTTCGGTCTGTCCCCGGAACGTGAGGAACGCCGCGACGGCAACCGCCCCCCGCGTCGCCAGCCCATGCCCCGCGCCGACGCCAGCGCCGCTTAAGGCGGGTTAGCGGCGAGGGGTGGGAGGGGAAAAGCCTCCGGCGGCCAAAGGGCGCTGCCCGTTGGAATCCCGCTACGGGTGCGTTGGGCGCGCAGGGCCACAGTGGGTTG
>JAWRKJ010000017.1:0-17972 GCA_040307025.1 Desulfovibrionaceae bacterium
CGCCCCCCCCCCCCCCCCCCCGCCGGAGGCTTCTTCTCCTGTGTTCCCTCCCCCGCCTACAGCGCCAAGGCTCTTTCGAGGCGGGTGAGCACCCGGTGGCGGCCCATGACGGCCATGGTCTCGAACAGACCCGGGCTGGCCGTGCCGCCGGTGATGCCGATGCGGATCGGCTGGGCGAGCAGCTTGAACTTGATGCCCGTGGCGTCCAGATAGCCCTGGACCACCGCTTCCATGGACGGCTGGTCGAAGGTGTCGAGCCCGGCCAGCAGGTCGCGCACCTTGGTCAGGTGCTCGATCACTTCAGGCGTGAAGAACTTTTTGACCGCCGCCTGGTCGAATTCCAGGGCCTCGTCGGCGACCACGAAACATTCCGCCTTGTCGGCCATCTCGACCATGGTCTGGGCCCGGGGCTGGAGCAGGGGCACCACGCCGGCCAGGTATTCCAGGTCCTGGGTCGGGTAGCCCCGGTTCTCCAGGAAGCCGTTTAAGAGCACGGCCAGGCGGGAGACCGGACTTTCCTTGATATAGTGGGCGTTGAGCCACAGCAGCTTGGCCTTGTCGAAGACCGCGGCCGAGGAGCCCAGGTTGTCGGCCGAGAAGAGCGCGACCAACTCCTCGCGGGAAAATATTTCCTGGTCGCCGTGGGCCCAGCCCAGGCGCACCAGGCCGTTGAGCATGGCCTCGGGCAAAAATCCCTCGCCCTCGTACTCCATGACCGCCGTGGCACCGTGGCGCTTGGAGAGCTTTTTTTTGTCCGGGCCGAGGATCATGGGCACATGGCCGAATTTGGGCAGGGGCAGTTCCAGGGCCTTGTAGATCAGGATCTGGCGCGGCGTGTTGTTCAAATGGTCGTCGCCCCGGATGATGTGGGTCACGCCCATGGTGGCGTCGTCCACGACCACGGCCATATTATAGGTAGGGGAGCCGTCGGGCCGGCGCAGGACCATGTCGTCGAGCTCGGCGTTGTCGAAGGCGACCGAGCCCTTGACCATGTCGTCCACCACGGTGGTGCCGGAAACAGGGGCCTTGAGCCGCACCACCCGTCCCGGGCCGGGACCCAGGCCGGCCTCGCGGCAGCGACCCGAATACTTGGGCTTGAGGCCTTTTTGCCGGGCTTCCTCGCGCATGGCCTCCACTTCCTCGGGCGTGCAGGAGCACCAGTAGGCGTGGCCGGTGTCGAGGAGCTTGTCGATGTACTGATTATAGATGTCGAAGCGTTGGCTCTGGTAGGTGATTTCCCCGTCGTGGTCGAGGCCGAGCCAGGCCATGGCGTCGAGGATGGATTTGGTCATGTCCGCGTTGGACCGGACCAAGTCCGTGTCCTCGATGCGCAGGAGGAAGCGCCCGCCATGGTGACGGGCCAGCAGCCAGTTGAAAATGGCCGTGCGGGCGCCGCCGATGTGGAGGTAGCCGGTGGGGCTCGGGGCGAAACGGGTGACGATGGTGCTCATGTGGGCGCTCCAAGGCGAAAAAGGGGAGCCCCGATGCGGAACTCCCCTGGTGATGGAAAAGAAAGCCAGGGGACTTACACGGCTTCGACGGCCTTGAGGCCGGGGACTTGTGCGAGCAGCAGCCGCTCGATCCCGTTTTTCAGGGTCATTTGCGACATGGGGCAGCCCTTGCAGGCGCCCGTGAGCTTCACCTGGACCACGCCGGCATCGGTGACGGCGACCAGTTCCACGTCGCCGCCGTCCGCCTGGAGCGACGGACGGATCTTGGCCAAAGCGGCCTCAACCTGCTCTTTCATGCGGTCTCTCCTTGGTGGTGGCCGGACAGGTTGACCGGCCTTGGGGGCGGGAGGTAGCGTCTTTGTTTGATGCCGTCAACCGGCCCGGCCGCGAATCCCGGCCCCTCGGGGATGGGCAAACAGGTCGAGGCGTGCTAGAGGGCGGGCAATTCGACACCTCCCGGCGGGCCGCGCCGGTTCCGGAGCGCCGCGATGCTCAAAAAGACCATAGTTCTGACTCTCTTTTTCTCCCTCTTCTTCATGCTGCTGACCTCGCTGGTCATGTACATCGTGCCGCCGGCCCGGGTCGCCTCCTGGGCGGATTGGGCGTTCCTCGGCATTTCCCGGGCCCATTGGGAAGGCGCCCATATGGGCATGGGACTGCTGTTTTGCGCCTCTGGCCTGGCCCATCTGCTGCTCAACTGGGACAACCTGCTCGATTACCTGCGCGATGCCGACGGCGTGGTGGTCGTGTTCACCCGGCCGTTTTTTTTCGGGCTCATCCTGAGTCTTTTCGTGTTCGTCGGCGCCCTGGCCGGCCTGCCGCCGGTCAAGCAGCTCGTGACCTTGTCGAATTACATCAAGGACCGGGCCGTGGAGGTGTACGGCGAGCCGCCCTATTCCATGGCCGAGCGCGCGACCTTGGCCGAATTCGCCCGGCGCATGGGCATGGAGCAGGACAAGGCCCTGGCCCTGCTGCGCATGCGCAACATCAAGGCCGAATCGGCCAACCTGACCCTGGCCGAGATCGCCCGGCAAAACGGCGTGGCCCCGGGCGGAGTGTTCGAGGCGCTTAAGATGGTCATGGAGCCTTCGGGGGGCACGGTGGGCGGCCTGCCCAAGGACCCGCCGCCGGGCCTCGGGCGGCGCAAGCTGTCGGACATCTGCGAGGAATATTCCCTGGATATCAAGGCGGTCATGAGTCGTCTGGAAGGCGCCGGCATGCGGGCCCAGCCGGCCTGGACCCTGGCCGAGGTGGCCAAGGTCAACAACGTGCTGCCGATTTCGGTCTATGAGGTCCTGCGGGCGGAAAAGAACACCGTGCCGGTCCAGGTGGAGGTGTCCTCCTCGCCGGCTTCGGCCGAGACCAAGCCCCAGCCCGTGACTCCAGAGCCGCAACCCCAACCGGTCACCCCTCCCGCGCCCCAGCCGGCCGCGCAACAGGCGGTCCAGTCGTCTGGCCGGACCAGCGAGCCCCACCAGCCCTATCAGCCGTCCCTGCCTCACGAGCAGCCCATGGCGGCCCAGACGCCGGTGCCGTTTCAGCCGGCGCCGGTCCAACAACAACCTGTGCAACAACCCGCTCAACCGCAATCCGGCTACCAGCCCGCGGCGCAGCCCCAGGCCGTCTACCAACAACCCGGTTATCAACCGCCTGTCCAGGCCCAGCTGCCGCCCCAGGCCGTGCAGCCGGCCTTGCCCGCCGCACCGCCGCCAGGGCTTGAAAAGATGATGCTCCAGACGTTTTGCCGGGAATACAATCTGCCGTTGAGCACGGCCGTGCAGCGGCTGGCCCGCCACAACATCACGGCCTTCGGCGACATGACTTTCGAGGAGCTGTCCCTGGAGAACAATCGCACGCCCAAGGACATCCTGCACCTGGTCACCGGGCAGTAGTCCGGTCGGATACGCGCTGCGGAGGGGAGCCGACCGGCCTCTTCCGCGGCGCGGCCGGCAGTGGCGTCCACCCCGGTTGCGCCCAGGCAGACCGCCGTTTCCCCGACGATCAGCCGTTTCCCTTGCGCCTGGGGTTCCCAAAGGCTCCGCCCTTTGGCCGCCGGAGGCTTCTTCCCTGCCCGTACGGTTAGGCGCGGTCGGCCAGCAGGCGTTGGAGGGCCGCCTGCAATTCCCGGTGTTCCACGGGCTTGGCCAGGTAGTCGTCCATGCCGGCGGCCAGGAAGCGTTCGCGATCCCCGGCCATGGCGTAGGCGGTCAGGGCCACCACCGGCGGATTGGGCCAGTTCCCCTCGTCCGCGCCCCGACGGATGGCGCGCAGGGTTTCCATGCCGTCCATGCCCGGCATCTGGATGTCGAGGAGCACGGCGTCCACGGTTTCCCGCCCCAGCACGTCCAGGGCCTCCTGGCCTGAACCGGCCTCCAGCACGGTATGGCCGTCCTTGCGCAGCATGCCACCCACGGCCCGCCGGTTGACCGGCTCGTCCTCGACCAAAAGCAGGCGCAAGGGGCGGTCGGCTCGGTCTGCGGCCGGCGGCGACGCGAGATTCAGGGCTTCGTTCGCCACGGCCAGGGGCAGGGTGCACAGGGCGATGGTCCCGACCCCGGGCTCGCTGTCGATGCGGATGTTGCCGTTCATGAGCCCGACCAGCCGTTCGACGATGGAAAGTCCCAGACCGGCGCCTTGGTGGAGCCGGGTGATCGAGTTGTCCACCTGGGTGAAGGCCTCGAAAATCGTCGCGAGCTTGTCGGAGGGGATGCCGATGCCGGAATCGGAAACGGCCAGGGTCAGGCGCACCCTGCCCGATTCCGTATCCGGGACGGCGCAGGCTTCCACCCGGACCTCGCCGGCATTGGTGAACTTGATGGCATTGCCCACGAGGTTGAGCAGGATCTGGCGGATGCGGCCCTCGTCCCCCATGAGCCGGTCCGGGACCGAGGGCGACAGGGCCGTGCTCAGGGAAATGTCTCGTTGGATCAGGGCGGTCTTGAACACGGACCGGATGGCCGCGAGGATATCGGCCAGCCGGAAGGGGGCCTGGGTCAGGACGAGTTTGCCGGATTCCACCCGGGACAGGTCGAGGATGTCGCTGAGCAGCCGGGTGAGCCGGCGACCGGAATCCAGGGCCGTGGCCACGCATTCGGTCTGTTCGGCATCCAGGGGCGTGCCCTCTAGGAGCTGGAGCATGCCGAGCAGGCCGTTCAAGGGCGTGCGAATCTCGTGGCTCATGTTGGCCAGGAAGGCGCTTTTGGCTTGGTTGGCGGTTTCGGCCGCCACCTTGGCCGCGGCCAGGTGGGCCTCGGACTGGCGCAGGGCTTCCTCGGCCCGCTTGCGATCGGTGATGTTGGTGAACATGCCGAAGGCGCCGGCAAACGTGCCCGACGGGGCGTATTCGCTGCTGACCGCGATCAGGACCCAGAGTTCCTGGCCGTCGATGCGGCGCAGCCGGCGTTCGTAGAGTCCGCCGCCGGGCCGTTGGGCCTCGCGGCGGATCAGGGCCTGGTGCAGTTCGTGGTCTTCCTCGTAGAGAAAATCGCGTACCGGCCGGCCGGGCATGTCGGTCGGATCGGTCCCGAGCATGGCGGCCATGACCGTGTTGCCATAGGTGGTGTACCAGCGGGCGTCCACGGCCCAGACCCCTTCGGTGGCGGTTTCCACGAACCGGCGGTAGCGGGCCTCGCTGGCGGACAGGGCCCGGTCGGCCCGTTTGCGGTTGGTGATGTCGCGGATCACCCCGACCACGTGCCGGCCCCCGGCCGCGTCCACGTAGAGGGACTTGCGGGTCATGAAGGTGCGGTGGTCGTCGTCGGCGTCAAAGGCCGTTTCCTCGGCGATGTCCTCGGTGCCGCAGGCCATGACCATGGCGTCTTTCTTGATGGAGACGGCGCCGGCCCGGCCCGGGAAGACTTCCTCGGCTGTGCGCGACAGGATGTCCTGCTTGGCCTTGCCGGCCAGGGAGCAAAAGGCGTCGTTGACCAGCCGGAACCGGCCTTGGGGGTCCTTGACGTAGAAGGGATCGGGCATGGTGTTGATGACCCGGTCGAAAAAGGGGTCGTCTCCATGCCGGGAGCGGGAATGGCGCCACAGATGCGCGACGAGGGGTGCGCAGGCCACCAGACCGCCCACGATACCGACGACCACGAACCAGGTCAGATCCATGCGGCCCCTTTTCGGAGGCATGCCGGGGCCCCTGGGAACGCATACGGAAGATGGCCGGTTGCGCGCCAGGGGTGGCTCGCGGTCTGCTCCGATGTCGACGGAATTCGGCACCCTGCGTCGGTGCCACGGACCCAACTTTCACCCATCATGCCTAAAAAAGCACATGAGATCAAGTGGACCGGCACAGGGTTGCCGGGGTGAGCCGACTTAGGCGGTCAGGGCGGCCAGGGTCTTCTCGGCCGGGCGGCGTTCCGGGACCACCGGCGCGGGTCCGGCCGCGTCGTGCAGTTCCCGGGAAACGTAGAGCCCGCAAAAACAGGCGCCGTGCTCGGCCACGTCGGCGTCACGGTAGGCGCACGGGCACACCACGTCCCGATCAAGCTCGAAATTGCCCGAGGCCAGCCGGCACGGACAGGCCATGTACCCGTAGCGCTCCTTGTTGATGAGCAACGAGGCGAGCAGGTCCAGGGTCATGGTCATGTCGGCGTTGAAGTAGTTCCCTTTGGACTCCTGGAACGGCCGCAGCTTGTCGTAGAGTTCCTGGGCGGTCATGACTTGGGACACTCGGCCATCGCCTTTTCGAGTTGATCGCGGTGGAAGCCCACAAGGACCTTGTCCCCGATGACGATGGTGGGGAAGGACAGGGCCGGATTGAGCTTGCGGATGACCTCCAGGATGGTCTTGCGTTCCTCGCTGGTCAGCTGATCCACGTGCACGCAATCATAAGGAATTTTTTGTTCGTCCAGAAATTCCTTGGCATGCTTGCAGTGGATGCAGGTGGAAAGGGCGTAAACCTTGATGGGTGAAGCCATGGATGCCTCCTCGGCCGCGCCGGGGTCTTCCGGTCAGCGCGGCATTTGGGTGTTCGTTGTTGTGATTCCCTTTTCCAGGCGCCTGGTCAAGCGGGAAAGAGGCCAGGTGAGCAGCAGGTAGAACAGGGCCAGGGGAAGGTAGGCCTCGAAGGTCTTGTAGGTGGTGGCATTGATCATTTCGGCGCCCTTGGTCAGTTCCCGGACACTGATGACCGACAACAGCGAGGAATCCTTGATGCAGGACACGAACTGGCCCGTGACCGGCGGCACGATGCGTCGCACGGCCTGGGGCGCGATGACGTAAACCAGGGTTTGCCGGCGCGTCAGGCCGGTGGAGGCTGCCGATTCCCACTGGCCCCGGTCCACGGACTCGATGCCGGCCCGCACCATTTCCGAGATGTAGGCCCCGGCGAAAAAGCCCAATGTGGCCGTGCCGATGCCGATAGGGCTGTCCAGATGCACCACCACGCCCACGCAGAAGTAGAAAATCAGCACCTGGACGAGCAGGGGCGTGCCCCGGAAGGCGCCGACATAGAGCCCGGACAGTTCGGCGAGCCAGACATTGCCCGACACGCTGGCCAGGCCCGAGGCCACCCCCAAAAGCAGTCCCAGGGCAATGGCGCCTAGGGAGACGATCACCGTGACGCCAAGGCCGTCCAGGAACAACCGGCGGTAGGTCCACACCACGGACCAGTCCCAATGGTACTGGAGGTGGGAGAGGAAAAAGCCGAGCAGGCCGCACAAGCCGGCGAGCAGAACCCCGCGCGCCGTCAGGCGTCTGGCGCCGGTCGTCATGGCAGGCTGACAGCGGCCGGGAAAACCAGGACATACGGGACCCGGACGCCGAAATCCCGGCGTAACCGTTCCTCGATCTCCTTGGCCACGTCCCGGGGCGCGGTCACGAGGTAGGTGGTGTTGGCTTCGGTTTCCAGGCGGCCTTGCTCGTTTTTCCAGCCGCCTTCGCCCTGGCCGAGCCGGGTGAAGCCGCCGAAGGTCTCGGCCAGCCAGACGCGCAGGGCGGCGGTCTGCCCGGCGGCGTCCTCACCGCCGGGCAACACCGTCGGGACCGTAAACAGATGCACGAACACCTGCCGGGAGGGGGCTGCCGCAGCCGGCGCGGCGGTCAGGCAGGCGACAACCAGGCAAAACGGCAACAACACGGCGCGGAGACGGGGCATGGCGGATTCCCTCGGAAAGCGACCCGAAAACCGGGCGCGTCAGTTGAGCAGCGAACCGAAATGCTTCTGGCGCAAGGCATCCAGGGTGCCGTCGGCCTTGACCGTGGCGAGAAACATCTCGATCCACTGCCACAGATCGAAATCGCCCTTTTGCATGGCGATGCAAAACGGTTCGTAGGTGAACGGGGTGAGCAGGGCCTTGGTGGTCTCGGAATTTTGCTTCTGGTGCTTGGCGATGGAAATCTGGTCGTAGAAGAAGGCGTCGGCCCGGCCGGCGGCCACTTCCTTGGCGCAGGCGGTCTCGTCGGCGTAGCGGTTGATGGTGGCCTTGGGGAAACGCTTGGTGGCCACGAGGTCGGCGGTGGTGCCGGTCTTGACGGCGATGACCCGGCCCTCGGCGTTGAGGCTGTCCACGCTCGTGCTATCGGCGGCCTTTTTGAGGCTTAATAGGGCGCACAGGCCGGTGGTGAAGTAGGGCGAAGAGAAGGTGATGGACTTGGCCCGTTCCAGGGTGCCGGTGATGCCGGAGATGATCAGGTCGATTTTGCCGGCGGCCAGGGCCGGGATGAGCCCGGTCCACTCCATGTCCTTGATTTCGAGTTTGACGCCCAGGCGGTCGGCCAGGGTCTTGGCGATGTCCACGTCGTAGCCCACGGGTTCGCCCTTGTCGTTCACGTATTCGAAGGGCCAGAATTTGAGTTCCATGCCGACGACGAGGCTGCCGCGCTGGACGATCTTGCGCAGATTGCTGCCCTCGTAGATGTCAAAGGGGTTTGTGGCGGCAAAGGCGGCACCTGCGCACAGGGTCAGGGCGACAAAGGCGAGGCTCATCACGCGGAAAAAACGGATCATGGGACAACCTCCGGGTTGGAACGGTTGGCGTGTTTTCCGGTACGACACGTTCTGCCTACCAGAATCCCCCCGAAAAGAAAGCCCGCCTGCCACCTGGCCGCCTGCCGGGCCGAGCCGGGCGGCAGGGCGCAAAAAAGCAGGGCCGCCTCCCGAGGGAGAACGGCCCTGGCAAACACGGGGAAAGGTTTCGGGGCAAGCACCGCTTGGCCTGTTGCGGGGGCGGACAGTTCCCCCGACAAGGCCCGCGCCATATTCCAAATCCCCCTGTGCCGTTTGGCGACAGGGTCGGACACTTAGTTAAAGCAACTATCGTGCCGCATTTGGGGCAACCGCCCGCAGAGCCTGATCACCGGGGCTCGGGCGGCCCGGCTATCCAGGATTCGTGGATCGCCGGGCCGGACAGCCTATTCCGTGTGGAACCCGTCGGAAAGTGTTTTGGCCATGAGGCACACGGGCAGGGCCTCCCCGCCGGGCAGGGTGCGCACGGCCGGGGACAAGATGCGATAGCCGCTTCGCAGATAAAACGACAAAGCGTTACGCGAGGCGGTGAGGGTCAGGACGTCCCGGCCCAGGTCTCGGGCCAGGGCCTCCACGGCGGCCAGCAGCCGCCGGCCCGTGCCGGGCGGGGAGGTCGGCTCCGTGTAGACCAAGATCACCTCGTTGCCTTCCAGGCCGGCGAGCCCGACCAAGCCCGCCTCCGTTTCGGCCGCGAGCAGACGCTTGGCCGGATCGGCCAGCATGGCGGCAAAGCGCGCGGCCGAACCCTGGGCGGCCCAGGCGGCCAGTTCCCGCGGCCCGTAAGCCCCCTGGCCCCGGACAAGAACCGCCGTCTCGAACACCCGGGCCATGGCCGGGGCATCCCCGGGCCGGGCCGGGCGCAGGGTTACCGCAGCCGGCATTGGAAGGACAAAACCGGGGTGAAACGCTTGGGCGGGCTCGTGAGCGGCGCGCCCACGGCCTTGGCCAGGCCGGTGAGCAGGCCGGCGAACACCAGATTATGCAGGGGCAGCGTGGCGAACCAGTAGGCGATACCTGCCAGTCCCCGGGGCAGGAACCGGGAATGGATCGTGAGCTCCGAGGTGTCCGGGCCGAGCGGCGTGATGCGAAAACGCAGCAAGGCCTCGCCCGGGGCGCGCATTTCAGCCAGCAGCACGAGCCGGTGATGGCGTTCCACGTCCAGGACCCGCCAGAAATCGAGGGCATCGCCCACGCGCAGGGTTTCGGGCCGGATCGTCACCCGGCGCAACCCCACCCCGCCCACGAGCTGGTCGAGAAAACCGCGCAACCGCCACAGCCAGTCGCCGTAATACCAGCCCGTTTCGCCGCCGATGCGCGAAAGCGCCGCCCAGACCGCCTTGGGAGTGGCCGCGATCCTGGCCTTGTAGCCGCATTCGTAGACCGTGCCCCCGGCATAGGGCGCGTCGCCGCACACCGACCATTCCGGCGGCACCACCCGGCCGGCGTCGGCGCAGGTCGTCTCGACCATGTTCTGGTCGATTTTTTCCAGGGCCCGGGCAATGGTCTCCCGGCAGGTCCGCAACTGCCGGGGCAAAAGTTCCAGGATGCGCCGGTCGTGGCAGATGACCTCGTTGCGCAGCCCCTCCACCAGCGGCACGATGAGCGCCCGGGGCAAGGGCGTCACAAGCTGGGTCCAGTAGGTGGAGAGCCGGGGCGAGAGCAGCGGCACCGGGATGATGACGCGCCGCTGCAGCCCGGCAACCGAGGCGTAGAGCTGGAAAATGTCGGCATAGGTCAGGATGTCCGGGCCGCCGATATCCAAGGTCTCGCCCACGGTGCGCGGTTCGGCCAGGCAGTCGACCAGATAGCCCAGGACGTCGGTGATGGAAATGGGCTGGCAGCGGGTGCGCACCCAGCGCGGGGCGATCATGACCGGCAGCCGGTCCACCAGATAGCGCATGATCTCGAAGGAGGCGCTGCCGGACCCGAGGATCATGGCCGCGCGCAGATGGGTCACGGGCACCCGGCCGTAGGACAGGATCTTGGCCACCTCGTGGCGGGAACGCAGGTGGTGGCTCAGGTTGTCGCGGTCCTCGCCAAGGCCGCCGAGGTAGATGATGCGGGTGAGCCCGGCGTCGTCGGCGGCCCGGGCCATGACCATGGCCGCTTCCCGGTCCGCGGCCGCGAAATCGGGCGTGTCCGGACGCATGGAATGGACGAGGAAATAGGCCGCGTCGCACCCGGCGGCCGCCCGGCGCATGGCCTCCAGGTCACGCAGGTCGGCCTGGACCAGATCCACGTCGGGGTGGAAGGCGTAGGGCCGGCAGGACAGTTTGTCCAGGGACCGGCCCACGGCCCGCACCCGCCGTCCGGCGGCAAGCAGCTTGGGAATGAGCCGGCCGCCCACATAGCCCGTGGCGCCGGTGACGAGAATAGGTTTTTCGGTCATACTGGAATCCTTCTCCTGGTCCTGCCCGGACGTAGCAACTGCCGCGGGCGATGGCAACCGTTGCGGGCGGGCGGGCGGAGAGGAGGGGGGAAACGCCTCCGGCGGCCAGGAGAGGGAGCTCCCCCTCCTGGACATCCCGAAAGGGGAAGAGACGTGCCCTTTTCGGACTTGGTGCGGGCTGCCTTGGGCGTCGGAAGAGAGATCGGGTAAAAAGGGCTTGACCAAGCGGGCTGGCTTGGGTAAAAAGCGCCTCTTCCCTATCGGAGGTCACCAACTATGTACGCAATCGTTTTGGCCGGCGGCAAGCAATACAAAGTGCAGGAAGGCGCCACCATTACCGTGGATCTTCTCAAGGCCGAAGCCGGCTCCGAATACGTTTTGGACAAGGTGCTCATGGTGGGCGGTCAGGAGATGAAAGTCGGCGCCCCCTACGTTTCCGGCGCCAGCGTCACCTGCCAGGTGGCCGGCCACGTCAAGGGCCCCAAGGTCGTCATCTTTCACAAGTGGCGCCACAACGATTCCCATAAAAAGCAAGGCCATCGCCAGGGCTACACCCAGCTGACGGTGAAGTCCATCCAGGCCTAGGCCCTTTTCAAGGAGACCCGACATGGCACATAAAAAAGCTGGCGGCAGCTCCAGAAACGGCCGCGACAGCGCTGGACAACGGCGTGGTGTGAAGCGCTTCGGCGGACAGCAGGTCCTGGCCGGCAACATTCTGGTGCGCCAACTCGGCACCAAGTTCCACCCCGGCGAGGGCGTGGGCATGGGCCGCGATTACACCCTGTTCGCCCTCATCGACGGCCAGGTCAAATTCGAGAAGTACCTGCGCAATAAGAAGGTCAAAACCCGCGTGCTGGTGGTCCCTTTCTCGGCCGCGACCAACTAGTTCGGGCGCGCAAGCGCTTGATCCGTCTTTTCGGCGGGACGGGGTGCCAAGCCCTGTCCCGCTTTTTGTCGTGCCCGAGGTTGCCCTTTGTCTCAAGCCTGCGTTATTGCTTCAAAGGGAGCCGTCTTCCCTAAACGGATCGCCGCGCGCGGCCGATAGGAAAGACCGGAGGAGCCATGTCCGAGCAAGGCCAGAAAGCCAACATCATCATCAAGCGGGTGAAAAAGGTTGCCGGAGGCGCCCATGGCGGCTCGTGGAAGGTGGCCTACGCCGATCTGGTCACCGCCATGATGGCCTTTTTCCTGCTCATGTGGCTGCTCAACATGGCCCCGCCGGAAAAAAAGGAAGAGTTGGCCGCCTATTTCAACGACTTCAGTCTGTTCACAAACCCCGGCCCCTCGGCCCAGCCCCTGGTGACCGGCGGCATGGGCCCCCCCGGGGCCCTGGTCGGCAGCCAGGAGGAACGCCCCGACGTGGCCGTGGACCGGGGCGGCAAGGAACCGGCCGGCGGCAAGGGCCAGGACGTGGGCGACCTGGACGCCGGCAAAACGGCGGCCCAGGCCGAGGCCGAAGCCCAGGCCAAGGCCCTGCAACAACAAATCCAGAAACAGCTCGACGTGCTCATGCCCGAACTGGAAGGGCAGGTCTCGGTGACCGAGGCCCAGGGCAAAGTGCGCATCGAGATCATGGACAAGGCCGACCGGCCGCTGTTCGACCTGGGGGGGGTGACGCTTTTGCCCGATGCCCAGCGCATTCTGGCCGCCGTCACCGACGTGATCAAAAAAGACAAGGTCAAGGTGACCATCGAAGGTCACACCGACGCCTACAAGTATTCCGGAGCCTATTCCAACTGGGACCTGTCCACGGGTCGGGCCCTGTCCGCCCGGAGGCTCATGGTCCAGGACGGCCTGCCGCCCGAGAACGTGGTCCAGGTCACGGGTTTTGCCGATACCATGCCCTACGTGGCCGGCAATCTCTACGACCCGCGCAACCGGCGCATCAGCCTGCTGCTTTTCCGCGAGCCCAAGCCGGGCGAAAAGGCGGTCGGCGGCAGCGGCGCCACGTCCAAGCCGGCTGTCAAGAAGCCACCACCCACGGTTGATGGGGAATTGGAAAAGCAGATCGACAACCTCTACGACAAATCCACCGAGGGTCAGTTCTAGCCCCCTCGGTGGGCGCATGGCGAGGCTATGTTCGCGATACTCGGCATCCTCATCGTTATCGGCTGCATCCTGGCCGGCTTCATCCTGGAAAAGGGCAATTTCGACTTGCTTCTTTCGGCCGCGCCCCCGGAACTGCTCATGATCGGCGGCGGCGCCCTGGGGCAGCTCGTGCTGAGCGCCCCCAAGGAAGTGCTGAGCGCCACCCTCAAGGGCGCCCTGTCCATTTTCGGCGGTATGATGACGAGCAAGGCCTACTATCTGGAACTGCTGACCACCTTGTCCGGGCTTTACATGAAGATCCGGCGCGAAGGCCTGGTGGCCATTGAAAAGGACGTGGAGCGCCCGGCGGAAAGCCCCATTTTCAGCAACTTCGCCAAGAACAAGAAAAATCATGAAGTGCTGACGTTTATCTGCGACACCATGCGGATTTTCTCCACCGTCAACATCGAGGCCCACGAATTCGAGACCATCATGGACGCGGACATCGAGGCCACGGTCCACGAGACCTTGGTGCCGGCCCATGCCATCTCCAAGACCGCCGATGCCCTGCCCGGTCTCGGCATCGTGGCCTGCGTGCTCGGCGTCGTTTTGACCATGGGCAAGATCAACGAACCGGCCGAAGTGCTCGGCCACAGCATCGGCGCCGCCCTGGTCGGCACGTTCCTCGGCGTGCTCATGGCCTACGGTTTCGTGGCCCCCATCGCCACCAACATCGAGCACCGGGCCAAGGAAACCGAATCCATCCTGCTCGTGGCCAAGGCCTCCCTGACCGCCTTCGTGGGCGGCAATCCGCCCCCCGTGGCCCTGGAAGCCGGCCGGCGGGCCATTCCCATCCACAAGCGTCCCACCTTCGAGGAGCTCGAACAGGCCATCAAGGCCAGCAAGGGCAAGTAGGCCGGAACGGACGACGCGAAGGCCTAGAGGTACTCGGGCAGGGCCAGATCGGTGCAAGGCAGCGGGAAGGCCTTGGCCATGAGGTCGGCCATGACCGTGAGGTCCAGGGGATAGTCTTCGTAATAGCCCTTGGCGGTGTAGACCTGGGCCCGGGCGGACACGGGCGTCACGGATCGGTTGGACGCCACCGTGAAATCGAGGAGCAGGAAGATCCGGGCCGCCGGCTGCAGGCCCTTGGCCGGAGTGGGGCAGGTGCCGGCCGCGGCGGCTGCGTCGTATTCCACGGACAGCCGGACCGTGGTGGCGCCGGCCTCGCCGGCATAGGTCTCCCAGGTTTGGCCCTTGGCCAGGGGGGAGGCGGTTACGGCCGCGCCCAGAGTCGGGCCGCTCTGGCCCATGGGGCGCCAGTCGCGCACCACATCCTCGGCCTTTGGGTCTAAGCATCCGTAAAGACTTAGGCTCAGCCACAAGCCAAGCAGCATGCGGATCATGACGCCTCCTGCCGGGGCTTCGCACCGGGCGCCCTTCCTTCATTTTCCCACAGCAGCGTCGTGCGCGTCCCTGGTTTCCGTCCGTTACCCCAAACCGGGAACGGCACTACCCAGGCCGGGATTCCAACAGGCCTCGCCCTTGGGCCGCCGGAGGCGTTTTCCCGCCAGCACGCCTTGGGCGCTCAGGCGGGGGCACGGACCTCGACGCGGTTGCGGCCGCCGCTTTTGGCCAGGTACAGGGCCGCGTCCGAGGCGGCCAGCAAGGACGCGGGTTCGAGGTCCATGTCGGGTACGACCCCGGAAATGCCGATGCTGACGGTGACGCGGTCCGAGACCGGAGATTCGGCGTGTTCGATGGCGGCGGCCCGGACATTGGCCCGAATTTGCCCGGCAATGGACAAGGCGCCGGCCACGTCCGTACCCGGGAGCAAGGCCACGAATTCCTCACCGCCGTACCGGGCCACGAAATCGCCCGGACGCTTGAGCGCGGCCTTGATGGCCTCGGCCACCTGGCGCAGGCACATGTCGCCCTGAAGATGGCCATAGGTGTCGTTGTAGGCCTTGAAATGGTCGATATCGATCATGAGGGCGGACAGCGGGGAGCCCTCGCGCCGGCAACGCAGCCATTCCTTGCGCAGTACGCCGTCGAAACAGCGCCGGTTGGGCACGCCGGTCAGGCCGTCCTGGTTGGAAAGTTGCTCGAACTTGCGGGTCAGCGCCTCGAGTTCCCGTTCCCGGGCCTTGCGCTGATCCATCTCTTCCTTGAGGCGCAGGGCCGAGCGCACCCGGGCCCGCAGCTCCATGCTGTTGACCGGCTTGGCCAGAAAATCCATGGCTCCGGCCTCGAAGGCCCGTTCGAGGTTGGTCGCGTCGTCCTTGACGGTGACGATGATGATGGGAATGTCGCGCAGCCGGGGATCGGCCTTGATGAGCCGGGTGGCGTCGATGCCATCCAGGTCCGGCATGACCACGTCCATAAGGATGAGATCCACGGCCGGGTCCTGGTTGCCGCGGCAACGTTCCTCGAGCAAGGCCAAGGCTTCGCCGGCCGAACCGACGCTTAACGGTTCGACGTAGCCCGCGCCGTGCAGGATGGTGGCGAGCAGCAGGCGCGACGAGTCGGAGTCATCCACAATGAGGATGTTCATGTCGAACCCGCTGACCTTTGCCCGCCAGGGCGTTGCGGCCTCCTTTGACGGCGTCGCGGCGCCCTGGCCGCAGCCGGACACCGTGGAAGCGGCTGGCCACGATACGGTGTGGCCGCAGCAATATTCATACGTGTGTATCATGCCGCATCGGAGAAAAAAAGCAACACTCAGTCTCCGGCCACGCTGGCCACATCAGGCCCGAGATGGTCGGCCAGGCGCTGCATGGTCTCCCGGTCCGTGAAATCGAACCGCAAGGGGGACAGGGTGATGTAGCCGCGCGTGAGCAGGGCCCGGTCCGTGTCCGGTCCGAGGGTTTCGGGCGGGATTTCGCCGGTGAGCCAGTAGTAGGAACGGCCGCGCGGGTCTTTGCGGGTATCGTACCAGTCGTCGTAGATGGCCGGCGTGGGCGCGCACAGGCGCAGGCCAAGCGCCTGTTCCACGGGCCGGGAGGGGAAATTGAGGTTGAGCACGCACCGCGGCGGCGCGGCCTGCCAGGGCCGGCCGGAAATGAAGGCGGCGGCGAACCGGGCCTGGCCGGACAGGTCCGTGGGCGCGAAATTGTCGGCCGAGACGGCCACGGCCGGATAGCCCATGAGCGCGCCTTCGGTCGCGGCGGACACGGTGCCGGAATAGAGAATGTCCACGCCCACGTTGGGACCGGCGTTGATGCCCGAGACCACCACGTCGGGCGGTTCGGCTAAAAGGGTGGTCAGGGCGAGCTTGACGCAGTCGGCCGGCGTGCCGGAGACGCCCCGGCCCTTGAAGCCGTTTTCCCGAAATTCCTTGACTCGTAGCGGCATGGCAATGGTGATGGCATGGCCCACGGCCGACTGTTCGGAGATGGGTGCCACCACATGCACCTCGTGACCGGCCGCAACCAACGCGGCGTAGAGGTCCCGGATGCCCACGGCATGGATGCCGTCGTCGTTGGTAAGCAGGATGCGCATGAATCCCCCAGGCCAAGGCCGTGCACCGGCCCGGCCGGGGCACTATGCCCAAGCCGGCGAGGATTGACAACCGCCGCTCGGCCGGGCAACTTCGCTCTCTCCCGTTAACCAGTGATGATACCGTGATCCAAAAACAACGTAGCATTGCCGATCTCGTCCCCGGTCAACCCGTCGCCGATGTTTTCCTGATCGGCGCCGCCCGGCTTGGTCAGGCCAAAAACGGTCCCTTCTGGACCCTGACCCTCGAGGACGCCACCGGCCAGCTGGAGGCCAAGATCTGGAGCCCGGCGGCCCAGGCCTACGCCGACTTGCGTCCGGGGCTGTTCGCCCTGGTCGAAGGCCAGGTTGGCACCTACCGCGACCGGCCCCAGGTCAACATCGACCGCCTGCGGGTGCTGCCGGCCGAGGAATTCACCCCGGATCTGTCCCAGTTCGTGCTGTCGAGCGCCGAGGCGCCCGAGGCCCTGCTCGAAAAGCTCACCGAACTGTGCCGGGCCGAGATCGCCCATGCGCCCTGGCGCAAATTCTGCCTCAAGGTGCTGTCGCTGCCCGAGTTCCGCGACAAGCTCCTGGAAGCGCCCGGGGCCAAGAGCGTGCATCACGGCTACCGGGGCGGCCTGCTCGAACATACCCTGGCCGTATGCCGGCTGGTACTCGACATCTGCGCGCGCTACCCGGTCCTGGACCGCGATACCCTGCTCGCCGCGGCCTTATGCCACGACCTTGGCAAGGCCTGGGAGCTCACTCCAGGACCGGCCCGGGACTACACCGACGCCGGCCGGCTGCTCGGCCATATCGTCCTGAGCCTGGAACTGCTCGACCCGTTGCTCAAAAAATCCGGCATCGAGCCCGAACTGGCCCTGCACTTCAAGCACATCCTGGTCGCCCACCACGGCGAATACGAATTCGGCTCCCCGCGCCGGCCCAAGACGGCCGAAGCCTTTGTGCTGCACTTCGCCGACAACATCGACGCCAAGCTCAACCAGATTTTCGGCGCCTTCGAGACCGACGAACCCGGCGAATGGTCGCCCTTTGTCCGCACCCTGGACCGCTACCTCTACAATCCGGCCCGCGCCCCCCGGGAGGACGCCCCGGCCAAGCCCAAGGCCAAGGAGAAGGACATCACCCAGTGTTTGTTACCTTTGAAGGCATAGAGGGCTGCGGCAAATCCACCCAGATCGAACGCCTGGCCCGGACCCTGACCGGGGCCGGCCGCGTCGTGACCGTGACCCGTGAGCCCGGCGGGTGCGCACTGGGCCGGACGTTGCGCGCTATTCTGCTCTCCACCGAGACCCGTGACCTGTCCGATCGGGCCGAACTCTTCCTTTACCTGGCCGACCGGGCCCAGCACGTGGCCACGGTGATCCGGCCTGCCCTGGGAAATGGTGGCATCGTGCTGTGCGACCGGTTCGTTGATTCCACCGTGGCCTACCAGGGCTACGGCCGGGGCCTGGACGTGGCGCTGCTTACCGGGCTCAACGACGTGGCCGTGGCCGGCACCTGGCCCGCCTGCACGATCCTGCTCGACCTCGATCCCGCCATCGGCCTGGCCCGGGCCCGGGCCCGCAACGCCCGGGACGGCGCCTCGGTCGACGAAGGCCGGTTCGAGGCCGAAGCCCTGGCCTTCCACACC
>JAWRKJ010000018.1:0-23337 GCA_040307025.1 Desulfovibrionaceae bacterium
AGCCCACGAGGCTCGCCCGCCTGCATCTCCGACCTCAGCGACCGAGCCAGGGCAGCCTTTGTTTGATGCACTGCCACAGGCCGTCTTGTGCCGGCGGTTCGGGCAGGATCGTCGTTCCCGTGGCGAGGCCCTCGTTTGGGAATCGGTTCCTGGAGGTTCAGGGCCGCGGCGTTGGAGTGGTGCAGGAAGGCCGCGCCCCGCGACGACAGCCGGGGGAGAATCTGCGCCACATAGGTATCGAGGACATCCTCGTCGGCGTGCACGAGGGAATCAAAAGAAAATACGAAATCGAGTTTTGTTTTCCCAAGGAAAGCCAAGCTCTTACCATCATTTTTTACAAAACGCGCCTGGCTCGCCCGGGCGAAACGCCGTGTGCAGTGATCGATGCAGGCCGGAGAAAGATCCACGCCGTAATAGTGATTGCATTGCGGAAGAAGGAACCGGGTCCAGCGCCCGAACCCCGGCGCGATTTCGAGAATCGTCGGCGCAGGAAGATAACGATGCAAGCGCGGATACAGGGTGCCGAACCATTGCGCCTCCGAGCTTCCCCAGGCGCTCGACCACTCCTCGCCCTGATCCTTCCAATCGTAATGGGTTCCCCAAAACCAGTCATTCCACTTTATTTCCGGCATATTCCCATCCCTCTGCGCTGACGGCCCACCTCATTGTCTCACAAACGCCACGTCGTCCGTCGGCAGCCAGGAATCGCTTGTTCCGGAAAACATTGGCTATCCTGCCAAACACGGCTTCACCGCTCTCCGCAAGCCCCACGTCGTCCGCTGCAACAGCGGGGACATCCCTGTTGCGAGCCTCGGACCCTAAAATAGTACGGGGCATTCCGGATTTGCCCCAGCACCCGCAGCACAACCCCGGAGCAATGCACCCGGCGCGAACGCCGCAAAGGCCGCTCAATTGGACGGCGAAACGGCTGTGATATTCAGATAAATCGCTTCATTCGTCTTGTTTGCCACTGTACCCTGGATACGGCATTCCGCATCCTTCTTGCCAAATTCAAAAAGACGCTCGATGACATCCTTGGATGTCACATCGTCACAGATAAGATAGCGTTTCTGGTCCTTGGACTCAAAAGACATGCAAATGGTCTGTGTCTTGGGATATTGAAACACTCCCACGGCCCGTCCCACCGTATCCACGGCTTCACCCGCCCAAGCTCCGGAAACAGGGACAAGACAGAGAAGAGCCACGGCCCATAACAAAGAACGCATGAATCACACCTCCTCGACGCTCTGGCGGCCTTTCCCGTCACCGGGCAACGACGTCCTTCGTGTCGGAACGCCCGCCCCGATCGTTCCCAACCAGATTCAGGAGCCAGAGCACAAGGCAAATCGCCGCCGCCCATTCCACCACATCCCGGGACAACAGCCAGATAATGACATGGCGCACGGACTTGGTTTCCGGAGAAAAAATCATCCGAACCACGGCATCAGGCAAAGAGCCGCCAAGTGGCCAGTCGGGCCATCCCCCGTCACGCCAAGCCAAAAAAGCCTTCAGCCCCACCAAAAAATACAAGGCGAAAAGGCTGACAAAAAAACACCCCCGGCCAAAGGCATTCGTCCGGGTTTTCATGCTGCCCCCGCTTGTCCCCGCGCCGAAGCCTGGGGAACCCCCTCTTGCCTCGCCCTCGGGGCCTCTCCCCGCCAGGAGCGCGCGAGCCCCGAAAATTACGCCCTTGACGGGCCAAGGCAAGGGGCTTGATCCTGGCCTTGCGCAGCGGCATCGTTTTCGCGCAGATGGGCCAGGGCCTGCTCCTTTGAAGCAAATCGCGGCGCCATGGCGGTTATGCCAAGCCGGTCGAGGATCTTCGCGAAATGCGCCACCAGACCACCGACAGCCACCGGCCGCCCGGCTTGATGGCAAGTCGCGATCAGTCCTTGCAGCAGAGAAAACCCCGCGCCGTTGACCGAGGCATGACCGTCAAAGTCGAAAAGAACCTTGGGCGCCGAGGCGACCTCCGCAAAAGCCCGGGACAAAAAAGGTTCCCGGCGGCTGTCCAGGCTGCCCCGGATGGAAATCACGCCCACATCCCCTTCCCGTTGGACCGCGATGTCCGCATCCGGTCCGGCTTGGGCCATCCGGTCCAGACGCTCCCCGGCCCGGGTCAGGGCCGCTTCGAGCAGTTCCCGCCGGATGGGCTTGTCAATGAAATCCGTGGCCCGCAATTCCAGGGCGGCCAGGGCCAGATCGGTATCGCCGTGGCCGGTGATGACAATGACCTCGGTCTGGGGACGACGTTCCTTGATGGCCTGGAGCACGGCCAGTCCGTCCATGCCCGGCATCTTGATGTCCGTGAGCACGATGTCCGGAGTACGGGCGTCAAACAGCGCCAAGCCCTCCTCGCCGCTTGCGGCCGTCAGTACGCGGTGGCCGTCGGCCTCGAGGTGGAGCGCGAACATCTCGAGCGTCGGCCGCTCGTCATCGATGACCAAAATCGTGCGCATGGGATTCCTATCTCCCGTGCCCTGGTGATGTCGTGTCCCGGCGGATGCGTCAAGCCCCCGACCGGGCGGGAGTCGCCCTTGCCGGAAAGGAAAGCCGAAACGTGGTGCCCTGGCCCACGGCGCTCGCCACCGCGATATCCCCGCCGTAATCCTTGATGATGCCATAGGAGATGGACAACCCGAGTCCCATGCCCTGGCCGATGTCCTTGGTGGTGAAAAACGGATCAAATATCTTGCCCAAGGCCTGTTTGGCAATACCGCAACCGGTATCGGCCACCGTCACCAGCACCCGGTCTTCTTGGGCCCAGGAGCGGATGGTGATTTGCCGCGGTCGATTGCCGGCAGCGGCTTCGCGCGGTGCAAGCAGCGCGTCCCGGGCATTGGTCACGAGATTGAAAAATACCTGCTCCAACCGGTTGGCATGTGCCTTGATGGGTGGAAGCTCAAGATCCATATCCAGTTTGACGGCAATGCCCTGCAAGGCGAGCTGCTGGCCGAGGATGGTGAGCACCCCCCGAATGGGCTCGCGGATGTCCACATCTTCGAGATGGGGCTGGGACTTGCGGCCGAATCCCCGCAAATGGTTGATGATGGCGGCGGCCCGGTCGACCTGGCTGCTGATGGACGTGGTCACCGAAGCCAGACGTTCCACGGGAATGACCTGGCCACGCCGGGCCATCATAAGCAGGTAGTCCGAGCCCATGCGGATGGCGTTGAGGGGCTGGTTGAGCTCGTGGGCGATGCCGGCCGACATCTCACCCAGGGTTTTCATCTTGCTGGCCTGGATGAGCTGGGCGTCTTTTTCCACCAGTTCTGTGATGTCCGCGGCCGAGACAATGACCGCGTCGCGCCCCCGGTAGGCAATGCGGCAGGCATGGAGGTTGACGTACAGAATGCGGCCGTCAGCGGCCAGATGGCGCATCTTCGGCACGAGCACCCGTTCCGGCGCGTCGCGGTTGTCAAATGAATCCAACAGGCTTTGAGGCTGGTTCGGGGCTTCGAGATCACGCATCAGGCAACCGACCAGCTCCTTGCGGCTGCGGCCGTAGACCAACTCGGCCTGGGAATTGGCATCCACGATGCGGCTGTCGGCCATGTCCACCACGAAGACCGGATCGGGGTTGCTGTCAAAAAGGGACCGGTATTTCTCCTCGGACTCGCGCAGCCGCCGCCGGTAGAGCCGGATGCTCCAGATCATGTTGCCAAACGAATCGGCCAGCCGCCCCACTTCGTCAGATCCGGTGCTGCGACGGTAAAACCGGCATTCCCGGCAGGTGCGGTCGGGCTCGGGCGTGGCCACTCCGATCTCGGCCAGGCTCTGGTCGAAATGCCAACAGGGCAAGTCGGTGTCGGCATAGGCCGGGCATTGGCGCGGCGGCTCCCGGTCCAGGCCGAGCAGGCTGGTCGCCTGGTCGAGCCCCCCCCGGCTCACGGCATCGGCCGCCCGGGTCAGCCGGGTGATGGGGCCGACCACGGCGTTGGACAAACGCAGGGCGATGACGAACATGATGATGGTGACGGCGGTGATAAACCCCAGAAACGTCGTCCGTAACGTGCCGACCAGGGAGTCGATGTGGCTTTTGGACAGCCCCACGTGCACGGCGCCCAGGGTATAGATGCCTTCGCGCACGGGCACGGCGATATCGATGGCTTGCCGGTCCCCAAAGGCGACCAGCCGGATGTTTCCTTCCCCGCCCGCGTCCAGGGAATTGGCCGTGGCCAGACTGTCGGGAAAGGGACGGGTAAAGGTATGGGCCAGGAGATGGCCGTCGTTATCGACGATAAAAATATAGGAAACGAGGATCTTGCGTTCACCGAGCTGGGTGGCGTCGAAGACCAGGCTCACCAGGGCAGGTTGGTTTTTCTCCAAAATGGCGGCACTGGCCCGTTCGGCCAGGCTCTGGCCGATGGCCACGCCGCGCTGCTCCAGCTCCCGGTTGAGGCTGGAGACGAGAATCCAGCGGGCGAGCACGGCAATGATGGCGCTGACCAGCAGCACCACGGCCATGGCTCCGCCGAAGATCTTGAGTTTGAGACTGATCCGGCGCCGGGTAAACACGCCGATCATCCGTCCCCGGCGGCAGCGGGCGCTGGCGCGCCGTTGTCCCGTTGGAGGGGGACAGACTCGCTTGAGGGCGGTACGGCCAAAAGGTTTTTTATTTTCCCCCAGTCCGTCACGAGATGAAACTGGCCATGGTCAAAACGAATGCAGTAGACCCGCTCCATGCCCTGATGGCGGCCGGCGTCAAAACTGACCGGGCTCGCAATGCCCACGGAAAACGCGTGAATGGACTCGATGGCGTCGAGAAAGCCCTTGCGCGTAAGATCCCGACCGGCCCGGCGCAGGCCCTCGACCAGGACCTTGGCGTTGACGAAACCTTCCAGTCCCACGGCGCTCGGCCGTTCCTGGGGGGAAAACCGGGCAAGCGCGGTCGTGTAGTCCACGACGCCGGAGAGCAATGCCCGGGATTCGGGCAGGTCCGGCGGCGGCACCACCTGGGACATGATCAATGGCACCTGCTCTTGCGGCCCGAGCAACCGGGCAAGCTCGTCGGCCCCGACAAAGGAGACGGCATAAAAAAGTCCCCGGTAGCCCTTGCCACGCGCCAGGGCGATGGCCTTGGCACACGGTCCGGCCGTGCCGATCATGACGATGGCCTGGGGATTGGCGGCAAGAATGCGGCCCAAGCCCTCCTCCACGTCCAGGGTGCCCCGGATGTAGGAACCCCGGGCCACCGGCGCCAGCCCCCGGGCCTTGAGCGCCATCTCCGTGCCGCGCAGTCCGTCAAAGCCGTAGGCATCGTACTGGTAGAATACGGCCACCCGGGACAAATCCAGGTCGCCCACCATATGGGCCACGGCAGCGGCCGTTTCCTGGTAGTACGAGGCCCGGATGTTGACGATCAGGCGGCGAAACGGCACGCGCAGGGCATCGGCGCCGGTAAAACTCCCCACCAGCGGGATGCCGGCTTCTTCCAACAAGGGGATGATCTTGACCGTGGTCGGAGTGCCCACATAGCAGAACAGGCAAAAGACTTGGTCTTCAATAAGGAGCTTCTGGGTATTGGCCACGCAACGCGGCGGATCGTAACCGTCATCCAGGGCAATGACGCGAATGGTGCGGCCATGCACCCCGCCGGCCGCGTTGACGCTTTGGATGTAGGCCATGGCCCCGGCCAGGGTCTGGCGGCCAAGATAACCGGCATGGCCGGACAGGGCCAGGGAGGAGCCCACGGTCACGGTGGTGTCGGTCACGCCCGGCGTCGCCTCGGCGACGTGGTCGGCGTTCCGGTCCCGGGAGCAAGCGGCAAGGCAAACCCAGAGAAGGGCAAGCAGGGTAACGGCCACAAGCCGGTCGCGGGTGGTCAGGTCGCACATGCTTGGGGGATAGCAGATCGGTTCACGGGGTCAACCGAAACCCAGCCCTGCCCGCAAAACCAGGCAGGGGGTAGCGGAACCGAGTCCGCAGCGGGCAAGGCTCCGGCTCAAATCGCGCAACTGCCAGGAACGAGCGCGCAGAGCATTTCGAGCAACAGCGGCTCGAGGTCCTCGTCACGATGATTGTACCGAAACTCCAATTCCTTAAGATAGAGAGGAAACTTTCGGGAGGTAATCCCCCGGTAACGGGCCAGGCGCCGGGTGGCAAAGGGCCAGAACCCTTTTTCCTGCTGCTCCACGGCCGGACAGCGTCCCGGAATGGCCACCAGCCCCTGGGCCAGGATGTCCGAACCGCAGACCAGCAGCGTATCGTAGCATCGGAAGCGATCAGAATAGACCACCCCGCCCAGTTGGGCCAACGGGAGGGAAAAATGGCGGTTGTAATGGAGCAGGTCTTCCGGAGTCATGCCGGGCAGGAAGTCGGCAAAGACCATGCCCCCACGTTCGAGCAGGCCGAACACCGGTACGGCGGCCAAGGGCGCATTCTGGGGAACCGGGCGCAGGCTGGTCCCGGAAAAGCCCAGTTCCGGTCCAAGCCGGCTTTGGAGGATGGCCAGGCCGTCCAGGCTCGCGGCCAGAATGGCCAGGCGGATCAGGGTCACGGCCTTGTAGGCGGTATTGTAGGCCAGGTTCAGGTCGTTGGCCAAGGTCCGGGTCGTCTGCTCGGACACGAATCGGGCCACGAGCCGCAGCCATTGGCGCGCGGCCAAGCCGGCCTGGCCGGCGAAGCGTCCGGTCAGGGCCTGGAAGGTATAGCGACAGGCGGCGCAGCGCCAGCGGCCTTCGGCCAGGGTATAGATCCTGCCGTGGCCGCACCGGGGGCACAGCGGTTTCCCGTCCGGCCAGCAGTAGCGTTGCAACAACCGGCAAGCGCCCTCCTCGCTGCGGACCGTGGCCACCCCTCCTCCTGATTTCCCCTCTCGGGACGTCCCACCCGCCGGATCGTGGGGCCCCCAGCCCCCCTGCCTGCCCATGGCCGCCTACCCCAGTCGGTTCAGCCGCCGATACCCGACATGCCTCGGGCCTCGGGATTGCCGCCCGGGTTGAGGACTTCGTAGCCCAGGGGCTTGTCGCGCAAGGCACTGGCAATGACCTGGCGGACCTTGGCCAGCCCGAGTTTTTTATTGCGCAGCAGCGGCCGCAGACGGAACTCGCGCTCGGAAAAAAGACACGTGCGCAGCTTCCCGTCCGAGGTGATGCGCAACCGGTTGCAGGAATCGCAGAAATGTTCGCTCAAGGGAGAGATGACGCCGAAGCGGCCAAGCCCGCCCTCCACCCGGTACATCCGGGCCGGGCCGCCGGTGGCATGCTCGTGGGGCACGGGCGTCAGGGAGACGGACCGTTGCGCCAGTTCCAACACCTCCTGGGCGGAAATATAGTTTTCGGGCCGCCACAGGTTGCCGTCACCCACCGGCATGAATTCGATGAAGCGCACGTCCAGGGGCATGTCCACGGCCAGCCGGGTAAAGGCGTGAATCTCGTCGGTGTTGATGCCGCGCAGGGCCACGGCGTTGAGCTTCACGCGCAGGCCCGCGGCCAGGGATTCATCCAGGGCCCGCAACACCTCGGGCAACCGGTCGTGGCCGGTGATGCGAGCGTATTTGGCCCGCTCCAGGCTGTCGAGGGAAATATTGACGGCCGAGACGCCCAGTTCGGCCAGGGTAGCGGCCTTGCCGGCCAGCATGGTGGCATTGGTGGTCAGACGCAGATCGATTTCCGGATGACGCCGCAGGATGGATTCGATCAACACCATGACATCGCGCCGGGCAAAAGGTTCCCCTCCGGTGAGCCGGACCTTGGTGATGCCCATCTCCCGCGCGAGGGTGACCAGATCGAGCAGCTCCTCGTAGCGCAGGATGTTTTCGTGGGGAATAAAGGGGACCAAGCTCTTGGGGCGGCAATACAGACAGGCAAGGTTGCAACGGTCCGTCACCGAAAGACGCAGATAACTGACCTCGCGACCCCGGCCGTCGCGCAGGGAGGGGACTTCTCCGGTCATGCCGGAACCTCCAGGCCCCGGGCCCGCTCCAGGTCCGGCGGCGAATTGATGTTGAAAAAGGCCCGGGCCAGGGCAGTGTCCTCACGACTGTAATCGAGATGCAACCGCTGCTGCTCGGGAAAAATAGCCGACAACCGCCGCTCGCCCTGAGCCAGGTTCTGGCGCACCAGCGCCGCCCCGCCCGGTTCATACACGGCCACCAAGGACTCGATATATCCGGTTTCCCGAATGCGGTAGGTCGTCATAAGCGCCCACTCCGGCCGCCGTCGCCACACAGCCACAAGCCGGTCCAGGGTCGCCGCATCAAGAAACGGCAAATCGCAGGAAAGGATCAAACACGGACGCCCGGTGGCGGCCAGCACGGTCAGCACCCCGCCGGCCGGACCCATGTTTTCGATCACATCGGGCAACCAGGGCGCCTCCAGGCCGAAGTCCGACGGATCGCGCCCGGAAATCAGGATATCCCCCGTCACCCGGGCCAGCAGTTCGGCCACCTGGCACAGCAAGGGCCGGTCGCCAAAACGCAACCAGGCCTTGTCCCGGCCCAGACGGGTGGATTTGCCGCCGGCCAGCACCACGCCCAGAGGGGTGTTCGTGGCTCCGATCACAGGCCGACCTTGCCCAGGGCGTCGGTGAACACGGTAAAACGTCCCTCGGCCTCCCGGGCAAAGCCGATCAGGCTGGCACCGGCCTCCCGGGCCGCGCACAAGGCAGCTTCGGTCACGGCCGACCGGCTGACAATCACACGAAGTCCGGCCCGCAGGGCCTTGTCCATCAAGCTGGCCGTGACCCGACAGGACAGAAACAGCACCAACTCCGACAGACAGATACCATGGCGCACGCCATAGCCGACCAGCCTGTCCAGACAGTTGTGGCGGCCGACATCTTCGGCCCGGGCCACAAAGGTATTGTTGACCGTATCGTAGAGAGCTGCGCGGTGGTAGCAGCCCGTGCCATCCCACAAACCGGGTTCGGCAATGAACTGCCCCATGACGCCGACCAGGGTATCCGGGGCGACGGGCCTGGGCAGGGATGGATCCGGATCACAGGGTGCCTTGGCGCGAATGCCCAATTCGAAGCGCAGGCCATCGGCCCGGACAAGGATGGGCGCCTGTCCCGGCGGCAGCATTTCCAGGGCGGCATACCCCAGTGCCAACGTTTCGACATCCACGGGAGCGGCATGCAGCCGCCGGCAGGTGCCGCCGGCCAAACAGATGGTGACGCGGACCTCTTCGGCCACTGCGTCGGTGATTTCCGTAAACAAGCCGTCTCGGAAGCGCCGGCACGGCACATTCCGGGTCAGACAAGCCTCCATGGTCAAAACTCCCAGGCCGAAAGACCGAGGCGCATTGCGTTCAAGCTTGGGGCCACCACGCTTTTTTCCAGGAGGCGTCCGGCCTCCCCAAGGGCAAACGGCATGATCTCTCCTTCGTGTCCGGGCACGCACATCGGGCATCCGCACGTCTTTGTGGCATTATGGTGACGCGTCCCGGGATTGGCAAGAGAAAGGCCGAAGCTTTATTTCAAAAAAAAGTTGACGACTAGGGCCGGCCCGCGTAGAAGTCTTTTTCTCGCGTGCGCCCGTAGCTCAGCTGGATAGAGTGCCGGACTACGAATCCGTAGGTCGCAGGTTCGAATCCTGCCGGGCGCACCAAAAATTTCAAGGGGTTAGGCCGAAAGCCTAGCCCCTTTTTCGTTGCCACTCGGTTTTTATTGCCACCCTATTGCCACTTTTTCAGTAGCCACTGGTAAGGAACGGGAAACAGCCAATCCTTGCGGTCGGTGTCGGGTTTCAATCCACTCCCCGGGGATGCGACGGGGGTTGCTAAACGCCTCCACGTTGACGGACGCGACCCTCTCGCACCATCATCTTTGAGCTTATCCCACCTCTTCAAAATACAAAAAAGCCGAACTGGAAGGGTCCGGCTTTTTTCTTCGTAAGGCCCACCCGATCAGAATTCCAAATGACGCCATGTGCGCGGAAAGGCCATGACGTCGCGGATGTTGCCAACGCCCGTGACGAGCATGAGCACCCGCTCGAAACCCAGGCCGAAGCCGGCATGGGGCACGGTGCCGAAGCGCCGGGTGTCGAGATACCACCAGTAGGCGTCCAGGGGCAGGCCCAGCTCGGTGACGCGCGCTTCGAGTCTGTCGAGGCGTTCCTCGCGGGCGCTGCCGCCCACGATTTCGCCGATGCCCGGGACCAGCACGTCCATGGCGGCCACGGTGCGGCCGTCGTCGTTTTGGCGCATGTAAAACGCCTTGATATCCTTGGGGTAATCGTAAAGGATCACCGGCCGCTTGAAGTGTTGCTCGGTCAGGTAGCGCTCGTGTTCGCTTTGCAGGTCCGTGCCGAAAGCCACTGGGTAGGTGAAGGATTTGCCCGAGGCGGTGAGGATCGCCACGGCCTCGGCATAGGGTAGGCGAACGAAGGGTTCGGCCAGGATGCCCTCCAGGGTGGCGGGCAGGGTCGGGTCCACGAACTTGGCAAACAGCCCGAAATCCTCGGCGCACGCCCCCATGGCGTAGCGCACCAGATGCTTGAGCAGATCCTCGGCCAGGTTCATGTTGTCTTCCAGATCGGCGAAGGCCATCTCCGGTTCCACCATCCAAAACTCGGCTGCATGCCGCGAGGTGTCGGAGTGTTCGGCCCGGAAGGTCGGCCCGAAGGTATAGACCCGACCCAGGGCGCAGGCCAGCATCTCGGCGGACAGCTGGCCCGAAACGGTCAGATAGGCTTCTCGGCCGAAAAAGTCGCGCTTGGCCCGCTCCTCGGCCGACAAGGTCGCCTCGGCCGGAGACAACGAGGTGACCCGGAACATCTCGCCCGCGCCCTCGCAGTCCGAAGCGGTCAGGATGGGCGTATGTACCCAGGCGAAGCCATGGTCCGCAAAATAGGCGTGCATGGCCTGGGCCAGGGCCGAGCGCAGACGGGTCATGGCCCCGTATTTGTTGGTACGGGGACGCAAGTGGGCAATGGTGCGCAAATATTCGTCAGAATGCCGTTTTTTCTGGAGGGGATAGGTTGCCGGGTCGGCCGGGCCCAACAGTTCCAGCCGGCTGGCGCGCATTTCGAAGCGCTGTCCCTTGCCCGGCGAGGCGACCAGGGCGCCGGTGACGGCCACGGAAGCCCCGACCGACACGTCCCTGAGGCTGTCGGCGCCCTCAATGCCGGCGTCCACGACCACTTGCAGGTTGGACAGGCAGGAGCCGTCGTTAATCTCCAGAAAAGAAAAATCCTTGGCATCACGGCGGGTACGCACCCAGCCCATGACACGAAGCGCCTCGCGCGGGCCCGCACTGGCCAGGGCGTCCTTGACGGTGGTTCGGCAAATGGTCATCGGTCGGCATCCCAGGTGAAGGTGAACGGGCAGCACGCGGCGCCCGAAGCAATGGTTTGGGGGCGTTCAAAACGGAGATTCGGACTATAGCCGGCCACAAAGGCCCGGTCGCGCAGGCAAGACACCCGGGTGGCCAGGGCCTCGGGCAGGCCCATCTCCCGATAGCTTTCCGCGTAGCGGCAGCGGGTGACATCGAAGGAGAAACGCGTCTCCTCGGACCGGATGTTTCCGATGGTCAAGGCGTCGCCGCGTTGCCACAGCGCGACCACGGAGCGGAAATGGGTCAGGTTCGGTCTGCGCGGGGCCGTGGCGGCAAAGGCCTGTCCGGCCGCGAAAGCGGCGCGGGTGACTGTTTCCTCAAGACAACGCAGGGCTTGTTCCTCGCCCAGCCGATCGACCAGCACGGCATGGACCTCGGCCAGCATGGCCGCCTCGATGCGCCGTCTGGCCAGCAATGTCACTGTCTCGCTTATCTCTTGATTTCCCATGACTCCCTCCCGCGCCGGGCGCACTACGCATCCGCCCGCGGCGCTCCTTGTGCCACAACCGGGCCCCGGACCACAACCAAGCCCGTTGGCGGACGCCCTGTCGCGAGCGACATCGTGACCAAAATGGCCACTGCGCCGCATCATGGCCGTGAGTACCAAGGATGGTGCAGGGGTGGGGACAAAATCAGGCTTGTCAAAGAAAATACCATGTTGGCCTCTCCCTCAAACTGGCTGATAGTGCCAGTATGAGATGCTCAGCGGCACACAACCGGTAGAGTCCACGGAGGTGATATAAATTCAGGAGTCGTCCAGGCCAGGAGGGCACCCCCAACCTGGACGGGATGGGCGAAGTGGCCATCGGGTCAAATGGCTGTAAGGTGAAGTTGCGAAGCCGCACCTGCAACCAACGGAGACCACAATGGCCGAGGACAGCATGGCATTCATCGAACTGATGCAAAAGGCCGATGGCGGTGATTTTCTCCGCTCCCTGGCGGAAGCTGTCTTGCAGCTTCTCATGGAAGCCGATGTTGACGGCCTGATCGGTGCCAGCCGCCACGAACGAAGCGCCGAGCGGGTCAGCTACCGCAACGGCTAGCCGAGGCGTCGAAGCTAGCGCAGCCAGAGGCGGAACGTCTCGCCCTCCCGGGCCTTGACGATGGCGCAGCGCGCGTCGAGCGGGCCCCACGTCGTGAAATCCTCGACGTTTTCCAGGATGACGCGCGGCCGGCCCATGGTCACGTGGTTGGGCTCGATCGAAAAGATGTCCTGGCAGTAGTGCACCGATCCGGGATGATTGGCCTTGTGGACGGCCAGGGCCACGGGATCGTGATTCAGGGCCACATCGGGGGGGGCACGCCCTAGGGCCGCCTGTAAACCGTGGCCGCTTGCTGGGCCTGTGCCCGTGCGTGATGGCCGTCTCAGTCATGGCCGCACCTTCCTTTCAGGTCGGTTGTGATAGGCCCTGACCGGTGCTGGTACCACCAGCCGGGGCCGATTTATAAGGTCCGCCCCCTTCAGGCGGGTTCCTCCATGGTGGTGGTCATTCTCCCGTCGCTTTGTGCAACGGCGTCACCTTGGCACCAGCCTTCAGCTTGTCGAGGTAGTCGGCCCATGCCTGCATCATCTTCCGACGCTCGGCCAAATACAGGGCATAATTGTATGGAGCACGCACCTTGTTACGCTCGGCATGGGCAAGCTGGCGTTCGATGACATCTTGCGGCCATCCAAGTTCATTCAGCAGTGTGGACGCCATGGCCCGGAATCCATGAGCGCACATCTCCCCCTGCTCATAACCCAGGCGGCGCAAAGCGGCATTGATCGTCATGTTGGACATGCAGCGGCCCTTGGTCCGGTTGCAGGGAAAGACATAGCGGCCTGATCCGGTCAGAGAATGCAGTTCTTCCAGGGCCGCCACAGCCTGCTTTGCCAGGGGAACGATATGTGGCACGCGCATCTTCATCTTCTCGGCCGGGATGGACCACTGGGGGCCATTCTCCGCGTCCAGATCGACTTCTGCCCACTCCATTTGCCGCAGTTCGCCAGGACGCACAAAGACAAGGGAAGCCAGCTTCAAGGCCCCCAGGGTAACGGGACTCCCCGTATAGCCGTCGATGGCCCGCAGCAGTTGCGCCACGCCCTTGGGGTCCGTGATGGCGGGTCGATTCTTCACCTTGCATGGAGCCAGGGCTCCACGAAGATCGGTCCCCACATTCCTTTCAGTCTGTCCAGTAGCGACGGCGAAAGCGAAGATGGATTCGCAATACTGGTGTAGCTTCTTGGCCGTGTAGTTGGTGCCCTTGGCCTCGACGGCTCGCAGGGTGGGCAGGATATCAAGGGCGCGAAGGGAGGTGATGGGAGCGTTACCGAAGGCTGGGAAGAGATATTGCTCCAGGCAGGCCAGGACCTTGATGCCCGTCCCCTCACTCCAGGCCAAGACCTGCTTCGAGTGCCATTCCCTGGCCACGACTTCAAAGGTTGTGGCAACCTCAAGGGCTTTGGCCTCAGCTTCGGCTTTCTCTTCTTTACGGGCTTGGCTCGGGTCGATGCCGCTGGCGATGAGCTTACGGGCCTCGTCTCGACGCTCCCGGGCCTCCTTGAGGGAGATGTCCGGATAGACCCCAAGGGAGAGCATATTTTCCTTCCCCTGGATCGTGTAGCGGAGTCGCCACCACTTACCGCCCTTCGGGCTTACTTCGAGGTAAAGGCCGCGTTCGTCCCGGAGACGGACGGTCTTAGGACCGGGCTTGATGTTGCGGACGGCAACGTCGGTCAAGGGCATCCGGGTACCCGGCCCCAGACCATGGCCGCGTCGCGCTCGGACTCCACCACCACCCAGACCGGACTCGCCGGCCGGCCGTAGCGGAACAGCCGCTTGCTGCCGCCCGGGACCTGATAGTAGCGCATGTCGCGCAGCCGCTCCGGGCCCTGGTCGGGATGCGGCCGACGAATCTTGATCCGGGCCGGCTTGCCGTCCACGTAGAAGGGCAGCACCAGGCCTTCCGGGAACCACAGGCGCTTTTCCTTGCCGTCCGGCTTGAATTCCTTGGGCAGACCCCAGGCCGACCGAAGCGCCCACCGGTCCTTGTCGTTCCAGCCGATGCGGCACTTGGCGGCCGTGTCGGCATCGATGCCCCAGGCGGCCAGGCGTTCGACCTCGGCCGGATGCTCGGTGAGCCGGGCCATGGATTTGCGAATGAATTCCTCGGCCTTGGCTGCCCACAAGGGCGGCGGCAGGTCCTCGTCGCGGGGCGTCCAGGCGGCTGGCTGACGCGGTTCGGCCCGCTGACGGTCCCCTGTACGCAGAGGCCGGCCCGGCGCGAAGCGGGCCCGGAACTCGCGGAAACCGTCCGGGGAGTCCGGGGCATGGCCGGACACGACACAGAAAACGCCGATCAGGTCCCAGGAGGCACGGCAGGAAAAACAGAACGCATGATCCTTGGCAGGATCGTAGAAAAAGCTGTTTCCCTTGGAATGCTCGGCGTGGAACGGGCACTCGGCCCACAACCGGCCGCCCGTCTCCCGCACCCCGGACAGCAACCCCTCGGCAATACTGCGTCTTTCATTTTCCCCGAACCATTCCATGGCCGCGCCCATCTTCGCCTCCGTACCCTTGCCGTTAGACCTTTTTCGGCCTCTTTCGCCCTCCAAGACGGAGGTCTAAAGGCTCTTTTCCCTTTTATACCAAAGCGTTAATGCCACTTTCTTAGACCTTAGACCTTTGCTCTGTATTCCCCTTATGCGTAAAAACACCCTTAAGACTTTTCTTTTTTTTCCTACGTACGTATGTAATAAGGTCTAAAGGTCTAAAATAAGGTATTTTAAATATTGTAACAAGTTGTTATTATTTAATTCTATAGATTTTAGACCTTCCCCCATGGAAGGCTAACAAGGTCGAAAAAGGTCTAAAGGCTGTTGCGGCCATAGCCGCCCTTGCCGTGCCCCCTCTCCTCTTCCTCATCCTCGGAAACGCGGCATTCCGGCTTGATGCGCAGGCCCTTGTAAAAAGTCTTGTTGCTCTGGAAGCGCTCCAGGCCGGGCCGCTGCTTCAGGTCGGAGCCGAGCTTGTTCTGGCTCATGATCACCTTGTCCGGGATCATCTGTTCCTTGCGGCACCAGTTGCGAAAGGCCAGGTAGATGTCCTTCATCTGCTCTTGGTTGAGCGGATCGGGATCGGTGCATTCGCGCAGGAAGTGGCCAACCAGATCCTGCTCGTTGCGGTACTGGTTCGTTTCCAGCAGGACGCACTTCGGCGCCGGCGGCATATCACCCCGACGCAAGGCCTTCATGGCGCAGCGCACCACCCAGGCCAGAATGCCGGGCGCCTCGGCCGCCAGCCGGCGGTCCACTTCCTGACGCGAAATCTCGTGGTAGATGTGATTGCCCGGGTCCTCCGGGCCCTCCTCGGGCTTGATGAACCGGGCGTCGAACTTGAGCACCTTCAGGCGTCGGTAAAAGGCCTCGTCGTTGCCGCTAGCCTTGGGCAAGGCGTTGCTGTGCAGGATCAGCGTGCATTCGGGAACGAATTCCACGATGTCCGAAGCGTTGATGCCCCGGGCTTCCATACGGTCGCCACCCGAGCACAACCCCTTAATCTTCGCCATGTTGAACCGATGTTTGTCCGAGGCCTCGGACGTACAGGCCATGCGCAGGCCGCGGAGTTTGAGCACGGCCGGAGACGGCCCGTCCGGCGAACGCATGAGCGATCCTTCAAGTAACATCTCAACTTTTATGGTGCCGGCGAAATCGCCCAGAATCTTGAGCAGCCATTCGAAAATGACCGACTTGCCGTTGTTGCCCTTTGGGCCATAGGCGCAGATGAAATCCTTGGTCTGTATGCCCGTGGCCGCGAAGCCGACAAGATGTTCGAAGTAGTCGATCAGGTCCGGCTGGTAACGGAGGGCCTTATGGATGGTCTCCATCCAGAACGGCGCTTCCTCGTGCAGGCCGTTGAAGGCCGCCGTGGCCGCCTTGTTGAAATACTGCTTGGGATCGGGCGGGATGGGTTTTCCGGTTTCCAGGTCGATCACCGCGTTGAGACACGGCAAAAGCGTCGGCGTCTTGTTCCACTCGTCACCGGAAATGCCCAGGGAACCGTCCCCCGAGGTGGCGCCGGACCAGATGTCCCGGATGCGCGACATTTTGCGGCAAGCGTTGACGCGCTTGGACCAGGCCTCGGCGCGCTTGGCATCTTCCTTCTCGCCCGACTGGTTGGCCTGGTCCCAGTAATATTGCGCGCGCATGGCGTAGAGGTCGGACACCTCGAACAAAGCCTTGCGCCACGAACAATTCTTGTCGCGAAACCAGTGCGTGCAGTTGAACCGAAACGGTTTCTCCAGCACATGGTCATAACAGAACTTGCCGCGCATGAGCCTGATAGCCAGGAACGCATCGCCCAGCTCGTTGAAACGAAAAGCCGACTCGACATCCGAGACGGTGATGCCCGGCGCAAGCTCGGTGAGGTCAGGCTCCTCTTCCCGGGGCTCAGGATCAACCGGCCGGCGAGACTCTTCCTCCGCCACGGCCGCTTCGACCTGGGACTTGATGGCCTCGGGATCGGAGAGTGTGGGGTCTTTCGGGCTCATGCCAAACCCCGGCACGGCGTGTCACGTATTGGAATAGGTGTGCTACAAACTCCATATTTCCATTTTTTCACGGGATTCTTTCCATCCCATAGAGCCGACCACCGGGGTGTTTGTGACCCCGCAATTTCGGCCCGAGGAAGGACCCGCGGAATTTTTCGTTGGCACGGCACGGACGGTCCAGCGCGAGACATTGCCGTCGCATCCAGATTGCGGAAGGGGAACATCTGGCGGGCAGATCAATCGTTTGGGGGGCGCGGGGGGTGGTTGACCAGCAATCGACCGAGAATAATAGGTAGGAAACACCGGGACAGGACCGGGATAAAACAGAGGGTGAAGTTCGAGGAGTAAAACGGTTGTATACTAAAAAAACAATAAAATCAGCTATGGTGCGAGAGAGGGGGCTCGAACCCCTATGCCTTGCGGCGCCAGATCCTAAGTCTGGTGCGTCTCCCAGTTCCGCCACTCTCGCAACAAAAAACGTGCCGCCGATTTCCCTCCTACCCGATTCCGGTCCGATCCTCAATCATCCGAAGAGGATTTGGCCTCAAAACGCGCCAGACGCTCCAGTGCGTCCAGATACGGCGCCAAGTGGTTGACCGGGCCGTCGCCCCGCCCCAGATCGTAGGATGTGTCCAGGGCGTGCTGGAGAAAATTCCGCGCCGCTTCCACGGCCTGGGGCAAGGGCTTGCCCAAGCCCAGATGGGCGGCAATGGCCGCCGACAACGTGCAGCCCGTGCCATGGGTGTTGTGGGTGGCGACAAAGGGCCGGGTGTAGGTCACCACCTGGCCGTCGGCCGTGGCCAGCCAATCCGTCAGGACCGGTTCACCCTGGGTCTTGTCCGCGGTGAAATGACCGCCCTTGAGCAAAATGGCCTTGGGTCCCAGGGCCCTGAGGCGTTTCAAGGCTTCCCGAACATCCGCCTCGGTGGCAATAGGCAGACCGGCCAACAACTCGGCTTCGAGCCGGTTGGGCGTGAGCAGGTCGGCCAGGGGCAACACGCGCGTAACCAGGGCGTCCACGGCCTCGGGCAAGAGCAGCCGCGCCCCGGATTGGGCCACGCAGACCGGGTCCACCACCAAGGGGAAGTCCTTGCCGGAAAGCCCGTCCGCCACGGCCTCGATGATGGCGGCCGAAAAAAGCATGCCGGTTTTGGCGGCCCGGATCGGAAAATCCTCCCGCACCACCCGCAACTGCTCGGCCACGAAACCCGGCGTCGGAGCCTCGATGGCGGCCACGGTGCGGGTGTTCTGGGCGGTCAGGGCGGTGATGACGGAAAGGCCGTAGCAGCCCTGCATCATGATGGTCTTGAGGTCGGCTTGAATACCGGCCCCCCCGCCGGAGTCCGAACCGGCCACTGTCAGTACGCATGGCGGTCGCATGGAGCCTCCTCCGGGGACTGGGCCTCCAGCCCCTCTTCGCTCGCCCGGATCTTGCGCAGATCCAGGCCGCTTTTGGTCAGGATCAGAAATCCCGACACGGTCACGGGGATATACTGGACCATATGAAGCACCAGACCGGCGGCCAAGGCCTGTTCCCGGTCCACGCTGAAAAGTCCCAGGGAAAAAACCACCGCCGCCTCGAACACGCCCAAAGCCCCAGGCGAGGACGGCATGGCCATGCCCAAGGCGGAAATCACGAACACGGCCGCGGCATGGCCCATGGTCAGGTTCAAGTCGGCTACCCAGAGCAGCACCAGAAAGGCCGAGGCGGCGTAAAGCAGCCAGCAAACCACGGTATACAGCCCGAGTATGGCCAGAAAACCCGGGGTCACGCCGTGCAGGATCTGCAGTTTGAGTTCGGCCAGAAAGGCGGCCAAGCGCCCGCTCGGCAGCCGGTCAATGATCCGGCCCACGAAGTCCGGAAAGGTGCGCACCACAAACAGGGCAATCCAGATGCCGCCCACGGCCCCGGCCAGGGGCACAAAGGCCATTTTGAGCCGGAAATGGACCGCCACCACGAGCCCCATGGCCAAAATGGCGTTGAGGTCGAAAAAACGCTCCCAAAACACCATGGCGATGCTCTGGGACAGGGAAAAAGGGCAGTGCCGGCGCAGATAAAAGGCCTTGACCAGCTCGCCGAGCTTGGCCGGCAGGATGTTGTTGACGGCCATGGACATGAGAAAGGCCTTGAGACACATCCAGTTGCCGGCCTGAAACCGGGACAGGAAATTGAGCCGCAAGGCCATGGCGCCGTAGCCGACAAAGGAAAACACCGTGGTCCACAGCAAGGCCCACAGGTCGTAGCCCCGCAATACGCGCCACAACTGGGTGAAATCGATACCCCAAAAGGCATAGACCAGACAGCCGACCACAAGCAGCAGGCGCAGCGTAAATCCGAGGGTCTTTTTCACCAGCATCGCAGACAATCACCCCGGTCGGAAAGGCCAAGCACCCTTCCCGGTTTCTCAGGCATTGAACAACTCCCGCAACCGGTAGTTGAGATAAGTATGGCGCCGGTCGCCGCCGGCGTTGCGCAACCCCAGCAGCATGGCCCGGCGGCTGCCGATGAGGATGGCCAGGCGTCTGGCCCGGGTCAGGGCGGTATAAATGAGATTGCGGCGCAACATGACGTAATGCTGGGTCAGGATGGGGACGACCACGGCCGGATATTCGCTGCCCTGGGACTTGTGGATGCTGATGGCATAGGCCGGGGCCAGCTCGTCGAGTTCGGTCCGGTCATAGGCCACCGTGCGGCCGTCAAAGGACACGAGCACTTCGCCCTCCTCCATATCCACGTCCTCGATATGGCCCAGATCCCCGTTGAACACGTCCTTTTCATAGTCGTTTTTGGTCTGGAGCACCCGGTCGCCCAGGCGGAACCGCACCAGTCCCCGGGCCACTTCCGGCCCTGTGGGATTGAGGCGCTCGCGCAGGGCCTCGTTTAAGGCCTGGGTCCCGGCCTCGCCCTTGTGCATGGGCGAGAGCACCTGCACGTCGCGCATGGCGTCGAGACCGTAGGCGCGCGGGATGCGTTCGCACACGAGCCCGGTGATCATGTCCCGGACGAGGGCCGGATCATCTTGCTCGACCCAGAAAAAATCCGCCTCGGGCGCCGGACCGGACGCGGTCTGGGGCAGCTGGCCCTGATTGATCCGGTGTGCGTTGACCACGATCAGGCTTTGCCGGGCCTGGCGGTAGATGCGGGTCAACCGGGCGCTGCCCACGGCCTGGCTGCCCAGGATGTCGGACAGGATGTTGCCCGGCCCGACCGAGGGCAGCTGATCGGCGTCGCCGACCAAAATAAGCCGGGACGTCCAGGGCAGGGCCCGCAACATGTGGGCGCACAGCCTCGCGTCGAGCATGCTGGCCTCGTCCACCAGCAACACGTCGGTCTTGAGCTTGTTTTCCTCGCAGACCGCGAACGAACCGTCCGGAGCGGACTGCAACAGCCGGTGCAGCGTGGCCGCCGGCATGCCCGTGGCCTCGGCCAGCCGCTTGGCCGCCCGGCCCGTGGGCGCGGCAAGTTTGACTTTTAAGGCCAGCTTGTCAAGGGCCGCCACCACCATACGGGTGATGGTGGTCTTGCCGGTGCCCGGACCGCCGGTGATGACGAACACCTTGTTGGCGCAGGCGTCGACTGCGGCCTGGCGTTGCTCGGGAGAAAGCTGAAGCTTGGCCGCGGATTCGAGGGTTGGGAGCAGCTTTTCCACCTTGCCGCGCAGATCCGCCCCGGGATGGCTTGCCAGATCGAACAGGCGCCGGGCGATCTCCACTTCCAGGGCGTAGAAATGGCGCAGATAGACCGCCGCTTCCACACCTACGCCCGGCAAGGCCTCGACCTTGACCCGCTTGAGCTCCTCCAAGGCGCCAAGCCCTTCCTCCAAAAGTTCGGGCTCGACCGGACCGAGCATGGCGGCGGTCTTTTCAAAAAGCAGGTCCTTGGGCGCGAACAGATGCCCCTGCTCGCTCAGACTGAAAAGGACATAGACCAGGGCGGCCTGGACCCTCTCGGGGCTGTCCTTGGCAAAGCCCAGGCGCAGGGCCATGTTGTCGGCGGTCTTGAAGCCAATACCCCGGATCTCGTAGGCCAGCTCGTAGGGATTGGCCCGGATGCGGGATTCGGCCTCGGCGCCGTAGAGCTTGTGAATCTTGCCGGCAAAGGTGGTCGGAATCTCGTGGGTCTGCAAAAAGAGCAAAAGCGAGCGCACCTCGTGCTGGGCGTCCCAGGAGGCCTTGATCTCCTGAAGCTTTTTCTTGCCCACGCCTTCCACTTTGAGGAGCTTCTCCGGCTCGGTGTCGAGGATCTCCAGCACCTTCTCGCCGTAGGTCTCCACCATGCGCCCGGCCAACACCTCGCCCACGCCCTTGATCTGGCCCGAGGCCAGGTAACGGCGGATGCCGTTGACCGTGGCCGGCATTTCCCGGTCAAAGGTCTCGACCTGGAACTGACGGCCGTATTTGGGATGCGTGACCCAAGCGCCGGTCAGGCGCAGCAGTTCCCCGGGCGTGACCTTGGTCAGATGGCCGACAATGGAAAAAGGGCCGGGCTCGTCCTTGGACCGGACCCGGGCAATGAGGTAGTTGTTCTCCTCGTTGAAAAAAGTCACGAACTGGACTTCGGCGGACAGTTCGGTGGCCATGGACATTCCGGGACCGCCAACCGCCTAGAGGGACTGGCGATAGCGCATGGATTGGGACAGGGTTTCCTTGTCCACGTATTTGACCTCGGCCCCGAGCGGTATGCCCTGGGCCAACCGGGTCAGGCGCACGCCCGGAAACTCCCGGTCCAGCATGTTCTTGATATGGGAAGCGGTGGTCTCGGCGGCCAACGTGGCGCCAAGGGCCAGGATGCACTCCAGGACCGCACCCTCGGCCAGGCGTTCGCGCAACGCATCCAGGCGGAGCTGCCCGGGCCCCACGCCCTCAAGCGGATCGAGCAGGCCCCCGAGCACCAGATAATACCCGGCGTACTGGCCGGTTTCTTCGAGCAGCATGACCGCGTCCCACTGGGGCACCAGGCACAGCAGGCTCGGATCGCGGGTCGGGTCGGCGCACACCGGACAAAGAGGGGTTTCGGACAATCCGCCGCACCGCCCGCACAGGCAGAGTCGCTCGCGCAGGCGCAAAATGCCCTCGCCCAAGGCTTCAGCCCGGGCGCGCGGCCATTCGAGCAAGGTCATGGCCACCTTGAGGGCGGATTTGGGACCCAGCCCCGGCAGCCGGGCCAACTGCTCCACCAGCTCCACCAGCGGAGCCGGCAGGGTTTTCTGCATCGCCATAGTCAATTACCGCATGAGAGCACAACTGTTTGAATGCCTTCGGCGACCAGGGGCATTGACCCTGGACCCCACCGGGGGGATCATCCCCCCGGACTCCTGAAAAGGATGCAGTCCCTGTGAACGCGATCTTCCTTCCGGGTGGTCCAGAAGGGACAATGTCCCTCCTGGCCGCCGGAGGCGTCTCCCCTTCCCGCTTCCTAGAACAGCCCCGGGATCTTCAGACCACCGGTGACCTGGCCCATTTCCGCTTCCATCATGGCCTTGGCCTTTTTGACCCCGTCGTTGACCGCGGCCAGGATCAGGTCCTGGAGCATTTCCACGTCGTTCGGGTCCACGGCCGCCTTGTCGATGCGGATGGCCTTGAGTTCGTTGGCGCCCGAGACCACGGCCGTGACCATGCCGCCTCCGGCCGAACCCTCCACGGTCTTGACTTCAAGCTCTTCTTGAAGTTTCGCCATTTTCTTTTGCATAATCTGGGCTTGACGCACCAGCTCGTTCATACCCTTCATAGAGTGGTCCTCCACCCGCGGTTAGCGGGGCTTGCGTTCGATGATTTCGGCGCCAAAGGTCGAAACGGCTTGGCGCACCTCGGGCCTGGCGTCAATATAGTCCTTGAGATCGTTTGGCGACATCCGTTCCCGGTCGTCGGCCGTCTCCACCCGGACCGTAACCCCGTCGCCGAAATACGCGGCGGCCAGGGCCGAAAGCTGGCGAAATTTGTCGGACGCCGTGAGCTGTCCGCAATGGAAGGCGTTGCCGCACTCCACGCGCAGCTCGCCCGGCGCCGGGTCCGCGACAAAGGTTCCCCGGGCCTTTTTAAGGCCCGTGATGGCGGCCTCCCGCACGGCCGGGGACCGTACAAACCCCTCCCAGGTGCGCGGCCCGGCGGGTGCTGCCGGGGGCGCCGTACGCGGCATCGGTTCCGGCTCGGGCTCGGCCTCTGGCGCGTTCGCCGCCGGTGCGGCCGGTGGCGGCACCGGTCGGGAGGTGGCCGGATGGGGCGCGTACTGCCGGGCCTGGGCCGGCTTTGAGGCAGCCGAAGGGGCTGCGCCGGCACGGTACGCGGAGGCCGCTCGCCCACTGCCTGCCTGGCTAGTCCCGGACGTGCCACCCGGACTGCCGGACGATCCCGATGGCGCGGGCGTGGCCATGCAGGACGCCAGGTTCTGCAAGGGAAGCAGACGCGGCAAGTAGGCGAGGTTTAAAAGCATCAGCTCCAGGGACAGGGCCGGTTCCAGGCTCGTGAGCACCCGGCGCTGGCCTTCGAGCGTCATCTGCCAGCAGGCATGGATATGAGCCGGATCGAACCGGC
>JAWRKJ010000019.1:0-5769 GCA_040307025.1 Desulfovibrionaceae bacterium
GGCCGCCCGGCAAACCTGGGCCGTAGCGTCGGTGGCGCCGTTGTCGAGCACCACCACCCGGGCCGATCCCAGCCGGCCGGCGGCCAGGCTGTCCAGGGTCCTGGCCAGACGATCGGCCCGGTTCCAGGTGTAAAGGGCCACGAACACCCGGCCGGGCAACTCTTGGACCGGTACAGGTCGGACGGGAAAAAGCAGCTCGTGCACGCGCACCGTCAGGCCCGGATGCCAGCTTTCCCGGCGCCACAGGGCGACAAGGACGGCCATACCGCCGGCATGATCGCCCGCGCGGACCAAGGCATCGCCCCGGGCCAAGGCCGCGAACCGGGGGAAAAGCGTCTCGTCCAAACGATCCAGGGCGGCCAGGACCGCCTCGGGTCGGTCAAAGGCCGCCGCCACCTCGGCCAGCAGGCGCGGTACGAGCGGCGCCAGCGCCACGTCCCGGGCCAACGGCGCCACAGCCGCCTCGGCCAGATCGGCCAATCCGGCGGTCAGGGCATATTCCAGAGCCCGGCCACGCCAATAGAGACCGTCCCTCGGATCGTCCATACGCCGACCAAGCGCCGCACTGACCACGGACCTGTCAGCATTGTCACGCAGGGCCGGCCAATCCCCGGCCGAGGCGGGCGGACCAAGACGTGGCGCCAGGGTCCGGGCCAGGGTGCGCAGGCCAGGATTGACGCCCCCGCGACCGAGGGCCAACATGGCCCGAACACAACCCGCATCCATCGGCTGGCGCTCGAAGCGCCAGACCGTCAGCGCCCGATGCAGAGCCCTATATTCCGGCCGGACCGCGGCCAGGCCGGCCAGGCTCTCGGCCACGCGCCGCCCCAGCCACGGCCCTTCCAGGCCGAAAGCCCACAGGGGGAAATTTGCGCGCAATCGCCCTGGCGGCATCATGACAGCCGGTTCCGGCTTTACGGCCATAGCTCCTGCCCAGACGGCCGGGCCCGGACCAGCGCCCTGCCCGCCAATTTGACGAAAATTATGTTTCAAGGCATGTATCGCACTCCCTGGTCAAAGAGAACCTCCTGTCGCCGGCGGAACCTCCGGTGACGCCAAAGGGAAATCCTCATGTCCGTACTGCCCTTCCGCTGGCCCCTCGCGGCCATCCTGCTGGCGACCCTGCTTGCACTCCTGGTTGGGGGCTGCAGCAAATACGACTCCTACGAGCGCAACATGGAACGCAACATGCGCTATGTTTCGAGCGAAGTGCTCGTCAGCGAGTCGGTGGTCTCCTTCGAACGTCTCAAAACCGCCCACGACGCCTGGGTCGCTTCCTCCCGGCCCGAAGCCCTGGATACCTTCCGGGACCTCTACGGCCAATACGAAGTCATCTATAACGAGCTCATGGACCGGGCGGGCGGACGTCCGATCAACCACTTGGCCAAGTTCGCGGGGGCCCTGCCGCCGCCTCCGCCGGGCGTGCCCATCGAAGGTCTGCCAACCACGCCCCTGCCGGCGCCGGTGACCGCCGATGGCAGCAGCGCCCCGGCTGGTCCCCGTTTCCGCCCGGCCAAGCCGGACAAGACCGTCATGCCGGAACCGGCCTCACCCCCCGAGACCGGCGTCTCCAAGACGCGTTCGAGCAAGCCGGCCCTCTCCGACAAACCCGCCCAGGCCGTCCCGGCCCGGGGCAATGTGCCGGATAACGACCCGGGCCAACCCGAAGGCGCCCTGCCGACCAAAGGACTCACCTCGGCCGAGGCCGAGACCTACAGCCTGCGCCCCGGCGACACGCCCGCCCTCGTGGCCAAGCGGTTCAAGGTCAGCCAGGCGCGCTTGGTCGAGGTCAATGCCATCACGGACCCACAAAAACTGACCGTGGGCCAGACCCTCGTCATTCCCAAGGATTAGGCGCTGCAGCCGGCCAGGCTCTGGCTGAACCGAACAGCCGGCCCATGGTCGCGCACACGGTCCCAAGACGGTGCGCGTAGGTGTGGCGCGCCAGGATGCGCTGCCGGGCCGCAGCCGTGATCCGGCGCCGTTCGGCCGGATGGTCGAGGTAGTGGCGCAGCCGGTCCGGGATTTCCGCGACCGCCGCGTACACGGCCGTTTCGCGCTCCGGCTCGAACAGCCGCGAGAGCTGCTCCCGGGCGTCGGTCAGCACGAATCCGCCGCAGGCCGGCACGTCAAAGACCCGCTGGTTGACCGCACCCTTCATCTGCAGGCTCGTGCAGTTGAAATTCACCTCGCTCGCCGGATAAAAGCCCGGTAAATCGGTGTAATAATCCAACGCCCCCAACGCCCGCCAGGCCTTGCCCACTCCGGGCAGCACCCGGCGCCAGCCGGCATCGCCGGCAATGGCCGGGCCAAAGGGCAGCAGCTGCCGCACACAGTCCTGCCGGTAACGCCGGGTGGCCTCCCAGGTCAGGGCCAATTCGGCGTTCAGACGGTCCGCCGACCCGGGCAAGGCCGCGTAGGCCTGGGCCAAATCCGGCCGGTCGGTCAAAAAACGCCTGGCCTCGCGCTGGGCCGAGGCGGCAAAGGCAGCCGCCGCTTCGGGGAGCCAGCGCCGCAAGGGCGTATCGGCCGGCAACCGGTCCAGGACCTCGGCCGCTTGCACCTCCATGGACGCGCCCACGAACGACACCCGCGCCGGCCAGGCATGCCCGGCCGGCAGGGACACGCCGGGCCGGAACAATTCCGGGTCCGTGGCCAGGGGCAGCCAGGCCGTCCGGGTATAGCCCATGGCCGCCAGTTCCGGCAGGGCGTCGGCGTCATAGGAAAAGACCATGGTCAAGGGCGTGGCCAACCCGCTATAATCGTGCAGGATCAGGCGCGGACTGTCCACGAACCAGGAGGCCAGGGGCAAGCCGATATCGGCCAGCAGCCCGGCCAGCTTCCCCTCCCGGTCCAGACCCAAATGGTTGACGGTGAGCGCGAAATCCGGGCCGAAACGGGCCACGGCCGAAAGCAGGGCTTCGACCACGCCGGTCTCGCCGCGCTCGCCCGTGCCGGTATCCAGACGCTCAAACGGGACCTCCAGCCGGGTCAGGGCGGCCTCGATCTCCCGGTAAAGGAAATAAGGTCGCCGCAGCAGCAGCACCCGGGGGCGGGGGCCGGTGAAACGCGGCCGGCACAACCGCTCGCGCAAGGCGTCGTACCCCGCGAGCCGGGCCGCCACCGCCCCGTACCAGGCCGGGTCGAGGCGCTGGTACACGGGATGGATCACCACGGCCAGGCGGGCGAAACCGGCCTGTCGGGCGGCGTCGATGACGGTTGCGGCAGCCCGCTCCGGGTCGGCGTCGTCCACGAAACGCACGTCCGGGTCCGCGGCAAAGGCCTGTCGCACGCCGGTTGCCGCGGCAATGCCCGCTTCCCGATCCAAAACATAGACCGGTCCCAGGCCAGCCGCCCGCACGGCGGCGAGGCCGGTCCCGAGTCCGGCCCCGACCAGGACCGGCAGGGTCTTGGCGGCCGGCGGCGTCAACGCGGCCAGGACCCGGCTTCGCTCGGCCTCGGGCCCTCCCCGGCCAGCCAGATGCCAGATCCGGCCCTGGCGCTCCAGGCGCACGTCCACGAGCCCCTCGCCGGTCACCACCGGCTGGGCGGCATAGGCTGGGGGATCAGGCAAAGCAGGCATGGCGGCAGCGCTACCGGATAAGCAGGATGTGGGTCAGGGCCTTGCCCGGGATGCTGACAATGCCCTGGATGAGTCGGTACATGAAATCGCCCACGAGCTTGCCCCGGTCCACGGTGAGCTTGGGATTGTCCAGGGGGCCGATGATGGTGGCCGGGGCCTCGCGGTCACCGGGCAGGGCGGCCAGGACCGACAGGTTGATGGTCTCGTTGCGCAGGTCCACAAAACCCTTCCCATGCACCTGCATGCGGGGGCTGTCGATAAAAAAGTCATCGGTGTGGGCCACCCCCTCCCGGGACACCCAGGACGAGGAAAAGACGTCAAAGGGAATCCGCTCGCTTGGTTGTGCCTCGCCCTGCTTTTGGTTGCCGCTGTCCTTGACCTTGAGTTCCCCCCGGGTGATCTGCAAGCGGGCATTGCCGGCCAGGTTGCCGCGCAATTCCGCCTCGCTGGCTCCGGTGGTCCGGGCGGCCAGGATGAAGGTGGCACCGCCGGAAGCGAGGGTCTCACCCTCGGCCCACTCCTTGAGAAACCGCGCGCATTCAAAGCCTTCGAGCTTGAGTTCCACGGCGCTGCGCAAAACGCCCTCCCGGACATCGCCTCGGACTTCGGTAAAGAAGCTTCCGCCGTAAAAACGCGGCGACTCCTGGCGGTAGGTATAATTGCCGTCCCTGGCGCTCAACGTCATGGTGGAAGTGTCGAAGGTCACGTTGCCCTTCTTGAACCAGCCCACCTTGAGCCGGGCATCCAGGCTCAGATCGCGCAACCACTTGAGGTCCAGAGGCTTGTGGCGATCCTCGGACGTGGCACCGCTACCCGGCGGGGAATAGGCGTCGCAGTCCAGCCGGTCCAGGGAAAGCTCCCATTTGGCCCGCTTGGGATCGTACTTGGGCAGATTGCCCCGGCCGGTCAAGGTGGATTCGTCAAGGGTGAGGACCAGCCGGGCGATGTCGCAGCCGTTCGCCCCGGCCGTGCCGGACAAGGCCAGGGAGCCCTTGGTCAGCCGGTCGGCGGACAAGTTCCGGGGCAGGGTCAGGCCCCAACCGGAAAGCACTTGGCGCGGCGACCGCACCCCGGTGTCCACGGAAAAGCCCACGGGCGTATTTTCCCCGCCCTTGCGCCAGACCTTGGCCACGGCCGCAAGCCCGCCGACATCCAGACGCAAATCGCCAGCCGAAAAACCACCGCCGGCCGGGTCCAGGGTCAAGGGCCCGGCCAGGGACAGATGCACGTCCCGGTGGCCGTCAAAACCACCCCGCCACAGCGCTCCGGCGTCAATTTTAGCCGGACCGCCCTCGCGCAAGCGGCCGGTCTTGTCGAGCACAAGCCCCCCCTGGGCCGTGAGCCGGATATCGCGCAGGCGCGGCGTGCCCGGGCAGGTCACGGTCACGCTGGCGTCCAAGGGAAGATCGTCGCTGCCGGACGGGGCATCCCGGGCAGTCAGGCTGGCCACGAGCTTGGGATTGGCCAGAACGAGCCGATCCGCCCCGGTTCCCTGGCCAAGCTGGGGCACTTCGGCCTCCAGGGTGGCCTTGAAGGTCCGGGATCGACCGGGCTTGGGCAGGGCGGTCTCCAGGCTGGCCTTGGCCGAGAGCGCCCCGGAAAGCCCCAGGTTCCCGGGCAGTTTCGCGGCTTCGGCCCCAGTCAAATGGAGATTGGCGGTGATCCGCCCCGACGGATCGTTCTCGATCTTGCCGGCCAGCCGGCCACCGAGCAGATCGGCTCCGGTCAGTTCGGCCTCGATCCGGCCATCGGCTTCGCGCAACATCGCGGCGGCGTTTTTCGCCTCAAGACCGCGAACGAGCAGCCGGTCGGCCCGCAGCTTACCCTCGGCCCGCACGCCGCCACCACTGCCACCCGTCCCGCTCAAGCCGGCCAACCGGTCGAAATCCAGGGTGTCGGTGGCCAGATCGAAGGTGACCGGGGTGGCGGTGCCGCCGCTGAACGCCAGTTGGCCACGCAGGGTCGTGCCGGCCAGGCTCGCCTCAAGATCGGTCAGGGCCAGACGTTTGATCGGCCGGTTGACCCCGGGGCTGGCGGCAAAGCCGCCCCGGCAGGTGAGCCCCGTGGCCGGCAAGTCACCGGCGGACAGACCCAACATCCGGCCGGCCGCTTCCATATCCGGGCTTTGCAGGTTGAAGGTGCCCTGGGCGCCGGCCGGCTCCACCCGGCCCGTCAACCGCAACCCG
>JAWRKJ010000020.1:0-7137 GCA_040307025.1 Desulfovibrionaceae bacterium
GGTCGCTATTTGGCGGCGTGCGGCAGATCGCCGTTTTTATCCAGTTTATCGAGCACCTGCCGGCACAGCAGATCGTAGCCGGCCATGGTCATGTGCACGCCGTCCTTGCCGCGAAGCGTCACCTGCTTGCCTCCGATGTCCTTGGCTTGGACATAGTTGCCCGAGGCATCGACAAAGGTGTCGCCGGCTTCCATGTAGGTGCAGCCGGACACGGCCGCGCAGGCTTCCTTGGCCGCGGCGTTGACCGCCCGTACCCGGACGGCATAGGCCGCATCGCGCATGGCCGGCAGTCCCACCCACAGGACCTTGACGCCCGAGCTGGTGGCGATGCGCACGAAATGCTCCACTTTTTGACGGTAGGCCGCGCCCCATTCGGGCGTGCCGGCCATTTTGCCGCCAATGCCGTTGTTGGCGTCGTTGCCGCCCATGACGACCACGACCACGGCCGGTTTTTGTGCGGCCACAAGATCGGCCATCCGCTTTTCCCAATCGAGCTTGCGCTTGGAAATGAGTCCGGTGGACACCTTGCCCAGGGCCAGGCAGCCGAGGCCTTCCTGGGGCTTGAGGTGCTGCTCCATGGTCATGCCGACGCCCACGGCCAGGGAGTCGCCGACCACGGCCACGGCCGGGCCCGAGGCTTTGCCGGTCGTGGCCGGCTTGGCGCCGGTGTCCTTGGCCTCCTTGGCGGTTGTGGCTGAGGGCTCCTTGGCCTGGGGTTCGGGCGCGGGGCTTACCGGTTTGGCCGGGGCCAGGGGGGCGGTTTCGGTCGGCTGCGGTTGCGGGGACTCAGCGGCCTGACGGGTGTCCTGGCCGGCCGGCTCGGGTTGCCGGGCGTTTTCCGGGACGATGGCCTGTGCGGACGCTGGCGTGGCTGGTTTTGCCGGCGGGGCGGCCGGAATCTTGGCCGGGGTGAGCACGGCGGTCTGGGGCGGCTTGGGTTCCAGGGCTTCCTTGGTCTGTTCCGCCGGTGAGGCGGGACGGCCGTGCGCGGCGGCAAGCGGTGTCGCTGCCACGGGGGGCGCCACGGCAGCCGGTGGCGCCGCCGGCGGGGCGGGCTTGACCTCGGATTCGGCCGTGACCGGCGCATGGGTGCCTTTGGAACCTTCCCGAGGGGTTTTGTCCTTATCGGCGCACCCCGGCGCGGCCAACAGGGCCACCAGGGTAAAAATGCACAGACTTACCGATCGCATGCGTGCTCTCCACCAGGGCCGTGGGCCTGGGCGTTCTTCCGTGTCTTCATGGGTAGTTTCTTGAGAGGCCGACCGTCCGCCCGGGGGAGGGCTTGTCCGGGGCGCGATCGGGGAATGTTTCCGCAGGATCGGCCGCGGCAGCGGTGGACAGCGTCCTGGTCACAACGGTGATTATGACGCAAGGCCTCGCCACCGGTCAATGGGCGAAGGGAAGAGTCGGTGAACTCTCGCCGGGTTAGCGCACCGTGGCGTCTTCGGTATTGAGAAACGGGGTGACGCGCACCTGAAAGGAAAAGAAATAGGGGAAATTGTCCTTGATGTGATCCAGGTAGTGGAGCCATTGGACCAGGATCTGGGCATAGATGCGCTTGATGTCGGCGCGCAGGTGATCGAGGTCCGTGGGCGGCAGGGCAGACAGGTCGCGACGGTGGGCTAATTCTTCTTTGAGGTGGAAGACGGCCTGGAGCAGGGACGTGAAGGCTTCGTGTTCGAGAATATTGGGGTTTTCGAGCAGGCGCACGAGAAATTCCGAATTGTCGGCCAACAGGTCGTGCAGGGCCGGCAGATCGATGGCCTCCATGTCCAGATTGTAGGGATAGCTGTGCAGTAAGGTTTTGGCCTTTTTGAAATTTTCCTTGGACCAGCGCAGGGAGATGTCGAGGTTGGCGCGCAGGGTCTCGATGCCGCTGTCGGCCCGGATGAGCCGGCGTACGAGGGTGGAACCGATCTGGCTGAAAAAAAGCCCGATGATCATGTCGAGCTTTTCGCCCCGGACACGCTTTTCGCGCCGGCCGAGCAGCATTTCCACGGCTGCGGCCAGGATGCCGAAAAAGGTGCCGCCGCCGGTAAGGATCAGTGCTATGGCGAGGACCTTGCCGGCCGGAGTGAGAGGATGGATGTCGCCGTAGCCCACGGTGGTGATGGTGACCACGGAGAAGTACAGGGCATCCAGGGCGCTCAGACCCTCCACGCGCATGAAGCTGACCGTGCCAACCAGGGCCACTCCGAAAAAAACCGAGGCGAAGATGTACAGACGGGTGCGTTCCATGATGTCTCTGCTGGCCACCGGTTGGGGTGGTCCAGGAGGGGATGGTCGTCCCCTCCTGGCCGCCGGAGGCGTCGCTCCCGTTTCCCCCCGTTATATTTCCCGGCTGGCGTCGCGAGCCCGAATCTCGGCCCGCTTGATCTTGCCGCTGATGGTCTTGGGCAGCTCGTCCACGATGTCGACGATGCGCGGATACTTGTAGGGCGCGGTTTCCTTTTTCACGTGGTCCTGGAGCGCCTTGATCAATGCATCGGACGCTTCGTAGCCCGGGGCCAGGACCACGGTGGCCTTGACCGCCTGGCCGCGCACCGGATCGGGCACGCCGGTCACCGCTGCCTCGACCACGGCCGGGTGGGTAATCAGCGCGCTTTCCACCTCGAAGGGCCCGATGCGGTAGCCGCTCGACTTGATGAGGTCGTCGGTACGGCCGAGAAACCAGAAGTAGCCGTCCTCGTCCATCCAGGCCTTGTCGCCGGTGTGGTAATAGCCGTCCACCATGACGCTGGCGGTCTTTTCCGGTTCGAGCAGATAGCCGGTGAAAAGTCCCAGGTTCTTGCCTTCCTCGAGCTTGAGGCAGATTTCGCCTTCCACGCCAGGCTGGCAGACATGGCCTTCCTCGTCGAGGATGGTGACATTCCAGCCCGGGGCCGGCCGGCCGATGGAGCCGGGTTTGGGCGTCATGCAGGGGAAGGTGCCGATCTGCAGGCAGGTCTCGGTCTGACCGTAGCCCTCGTAGATGGGCAGGCCGGTTTTTTCCTTCCAGGTCCGGAACACGCTGTCGTTCAAGAGTTCGCCGGCGGTGGTGCAGTAGCGCAGGGCCGACAGGTCGTACTGGGTGAGGTCCTCGCGGATGAGGAACCGGTAGACCGTGGGCGGCGCACAAAAGGTGGTCACCTTGTGGCGGCACATGATGTCGAGCAGCTCGGCCGGATGGAACTTGCCCCGGAAGTCCCAGACGAAGATCGTGGCCCCGGCCATCCACTGGCCGTAGAACTTGCCCCAGACCGCCTTGCCCCAGCCGGTGTCGGCCACGGTGAGGTGGGTGTCGCCTGGTTCCAGGTTGTGCCAGTAGACGCCGGTGGCCAGATGGCCCAGGGCGTAACCGTGGTCGTGCTCCACCATCTTGGGCATGCCGGTGGTGCCGGAGGAAAAGAAGATGAGCAGGGTGTCGGCGCCACCCGGGGAATCCGGGGTGCGGGGAAAGTTTTCGGAAGCGGCGGCCCGAATGTCCTCGTAGTCGATCCAGCCGGCCGGTTTTTGCGCGGTGCCGACATGGATGAGGACCTTGAGGGTCGGACAGCTCGGCCGGGCGGCTTCCACGCGCGAGACCACCGAATCCTCGGCAATGACGGCCTTGATGCCGGCGTAGTTGACCCGGAAATCGATGTCGTGGGGGGTGAGCAGGTTAGGCGAGGGCACGGGCACGGCCCCGAGCTTGTGCAGGGCGAGCATGGTCACCCACCATTCCACGCGGCGGTAGAGGATGACCATGACCCGGTCACCCTTGGCCAGGCCGGCGGTCTTAAAGGCGTTGGCCAGCCGGGCCGACTCCTTGCTGAAGTAGGCCAAGTCGAAATCCCGGCGGATGCCGTCGGGGGAGATATGGATCATGGCTGGCCGGGTTGGGTCGGCGGCCGCCTCGGCGTCCAGGAAGTCGAAGGCGAAATTATAGTTGTCCGGCACGGAGACGGAAACGGTCTCCACCAGTTCACGATACGTTTGGGGTCGCAGTTTGGCGACGGGCATGGTCTTGGGCTCCCTGGGCAATACGGTTGTTGGCGTGTCGATATCCTACGGGACGAAAATCGGTTCGGCCGGACGCCGCGCACGGCGTGACGTCCGGCTAGATAATCACGTCGAGGAATTCGGCTTCGGCTCCGTCGAGCCCCCGCATGGCATGGGGCGTGCGGGAGGAGAAATAGAGGCTGTCGTGGGGTTCCAGGGTGAGAACCTCGTCGCCGAGTCGTACTTCCAGCCGCCCGCGTAGCATATAGATGAATTCCTCGCCGAGATGGCGGTTGAATTCCATGGCGTCCTCGGCCTTGGGCGGCACGGTGACGATGAAGGGTTCCATGGCCGGCTTGTGGAACCGGTAGGCCAGCGCTTGGTACTTGTAGGCCTTGCGTCGGTCGACGGAAAGTCCCTGGCCGTCGCGGACCAGGGAATAGGCCTGTAAATGGGCCTCGTCGCCGGTTAAAAGGGCGGTGAGGTCCACGCTGCAGGCCTTGGCCACCTCGTAGAGGTAGCTGACCGGAATTTCCTTGTCGCCGGATTCGAATTCCAGGACTTCCGCGGCCGAGACGCCGGTGGTCGCGGCCAGTTCCTCGGGAGAAAGGCCCGTGACCTCGCGGATACCGCGAAGCCGCATGGCAATGTCCCGTACGGGACCGATTTCCTTGTTCATGCTGCTCTCCCTGGCTTGAGGTTGCGTGACGGTGGGAAACGTCCAGTTCTCATTTCGCACGAGGCGCGGGATTGTCAATGCGTTTTGCTTCCGCCGCCCGGGAAAAACGACTGGAATTCTGGCTGGTCCCATGATAGGCGGATTAACTCGCTGGGCATGCCGCCCACCCCCATATCCGTGATGCAAAGAGGTAGCCATGAGCGACAAGAAGCTGGGCGAGCGCATCCGCGCCTATCGTGAACGTCAGGAACTTTCGCGTGAAGAGCTGAGCCAACGCACGTCATTGTCCGTAGACTTCCTGACCGCCCTGGAGGAAGAGGACGTCACACCATCCATCGGGCCGCTTCTCAAGATCGCCCTGGCCCTTGGCCAGCGACTGGGGACGTTCATGGACGACGCCGTGGACGGAGATATGTGCCTCGTGCGCGTCGGCGACCGGTCTGGCGATGACGCCTTGCTGCGCAAGGCCCGTGGGAAGCGCGCCACCTTCCAGTACCATTCCCTGGGCTCCAGCAAGACCGACCGTCACATGGAACCCTTCTTTATCGAGGTTTTTCCCGACGAGGAAGCCTGCCGCGACAAACCGCTGTCCTCCCACGAGGGCGAGGAATTCATTGTCGTGGTATCGGGGGAACTCGAAGTGGTCATCGGCAAGGAAGTCCATCGGCTCGGACCCGGCGATTCCATCTATTACAATTCCACGGTACCCCATTATGTGGGGTGCGCCGCCGGGCCCAAAACCGAGATTTATGCCGTGCTGTACTTTCCGCATGACTAGCGCAAGGAGCCGTTATGACGTTTGTGCCACCTCCTTTGCATGAGCCGCCGCTGTTCGACTGGACCTTGGGCGAGTTGCTGCACCAGACGGCCCTGAAATTTCCGGATCAGGACGCCGTGGTCTATGTGGATCGCGACTACCGGCTGACCTGGCGGCAGTTCGACGCCTTGACCGACGAGCTGGCCAAGGGGCTCATGGCCTTGGGCATCGAGAAAGGGGAGAAAGTGGCGGTCTGGGCCACCAACGTCCCCTTCTGGATCGCGCTCATGTTCGCCACAGCCAAGATGGGCGCCATCCTGCTCACGGTCAACACCGCCTACAAGCGCAACGAACTCAAGTACCTGATGACCAATTCCGAGGCCGAAAACATTTTCATCATCAACGGCTTTCGGGATTCGGACTATATCGAGATACTCTACGATCTGGCCCCGGAGCTGCGCACCATGCAGCGCGGGGCGATCAAGAGCGAGACCTTCCCTTTCCTGAAGCGCGTCTGTTTCCTCGGCGTGGAAAAGCACCGGGGCATGTATTCCATCCCCGAGATCATGGGCTTGGCCCGCACGGTCACAGACGAAGAGCTGCGCGCCCGGCAGGCGACCTTTACCTGCCACGACGTGGTGAACATGCAGTACACCTCCGGGACCACCGGTTTTCCCAAGGGGGTCATGCTCAGCCACCACAACATCGTCAACAACGGCTACTCCATCGGCCAGCGCCAACGTTTTTCCGGCCAGGACAAGCTGTGCATCCAGGTGCCGCTGTTCCACTGCTTCGGCTGCGTGCTCGCGGTCATGGCCTGCGTCAACCACGGCACGACCATGGTTTTTACCGAGGTCTTTAACCCGATCATGTCCATGATGAGCATCGAACAGGAAAAGTGCACTGCCATCTACGGCGTGCCCACCATGTTCATCGCCATCCTGGAACATCCGCTGTTTTCGAAATTCGACTTCTCGTCGTTGCGCACGGGTATCATGGCCGGCTCGGTCTGTCCGGTCCAGACCATGCGGCAAGTGACCGAGAAGATGTACATGAAGCAGATCACGAGCGTGTACGGCCTGACCGAAAGCTCGCCCGGCATGACCCAGACCGATGTCGACGACCCCTACCACTACCGTGTGGAGGGCGTGGGCCGGGCCTTTCCCCACGTCGAGGTCAAGGTGGCCGACATCGAGACCGGCCAGGAACTGCCGCGCGGCAAGCAGGGGGAGTTGTGCTGCCGGGGCTACAACGCCATGAAGGGCTACTACAAGAACCCCGAGGCCACGGCCAAATGCATCGATCCCGAACGCTGGCTCCATTCCGGCGACCTCGGCGTCATGGACGAATACGGCTATGTGACCATCACCGGCCGCATCAAGGACATGATCATCCGGGGCGGCGAAAACATCTACCCGCGCGAGATCGAGGAATTCCTCTACACCATGCCAGGCATCGCCGACGTGCAGGTGGCGGGCGTGCCGAGCCGCAAATACGGCGAGGAAGTGGGCGCGTTCATCATCCTCAAAAAGGATGTGACCATGGAGCCCGAAGAGGTGCGCGACTTTTGCCGGGGCCAGATCGCCTGGCACAAGATCCCGAAATACATTGCCTTTGTGGCCGAATTCCCCCTGACCACCAGCGGCAAGGTCCAGAAATACAAGCTGCGGGAACTGGCGGCCAAGCTGTTTCCCGAAGCCATGCGGTAACTGGGGAGGGCGGGGGGACGCCTCCGGCGGGG
>JAWRKJ010000021.1:0-25164 GCA_040307025.1 Desulfovibrionaceae bacterium
CCCCCCGGCCCGCTTCTGGCGGACCGGGGCTTCGTTTTTCTCCGAGGGATTCGAATTCGAGCCTAGTCGATGAGCCCGAGATTTTTCAGCAGGTGGAGCAGCATGTGCTTGTCGATGGGCTTGGGCACGTACGAAGTGGCGCCGCCTTTGTAATAGGCCTCCACCACGTTTTTCGGATCGTCCAGGGCGGTGGTCATGATCACCTTCACTTCCTGGGCCGGCGAAATACCCCGCTCCCGTTCGATCTCGCGGATCTTGCGCAAGGCGGTTTGCCCGTCCATCTCGGGCATCATGATGTCCATGCAAATGAGGTCGTAGCGGTTGTTGTCGTCGAGGGACTGGTTGAAGGCCTGCAACGCCTCCAGTCCGTTGACCGCGATATCGACCTCGCCATGGGGGCCGAGAATCTTCTGAAGGATCTTGCGACTGGTGAAGTCGTCCTCGACTACCAAAACACGCATGCGCGCCTCCCTTGAGGGCGGTGAATTTTCCTGGCCGCTGACGCTCCGGCCGCCCGGCAACGGATGGGACAACCGGCACGGACAAGAAGTCCCTGTATTGTGACGATACGGACAAAACCAGCAAAATGCAATCGATAGCGGCCGATTCCCCGGGAACTCAGTTGCCGGGCAGGATCAGGCTGCCCCGGTAGGCCTCCAGGCTTTCGATGCCGAGTTCGGCCATGAGTCCGGGCAACCGGGCGGCGATGCGAAACGCCATGTCCGGGCGCATGAAATTGGCCGTGCCGATCTGAACCGCGTGGGCCCCGCACAGGATAAATTCCAACACATCCTCGGCCGAGCTGATGCCGCCGACGCCGATCACGGGCACGGACACCGCCCGGCAGACCTGCCACACGCAGCGCAGGGCCACGGGCTTGATGGCCGGTCCGGACAAGCCGCCGATCACATTGGCCAGACGCGGTTTGCGGGTGCGGATGTCGACGCTGAGGCCCGTCAGGGTGTTGATGCAGGTGAGCGCGTCCGCCCCGCCCAAGACCGCCGCCCGGGCCACGGCCACGAGATCGGTCACGTTGGGCGAGAGCTTGACCCACACCGGCTTGTTCCCGGCCCGGCGCTTGACCGCCTCGGTGAGTTTGCCGGCCATGGACGGGTCCTGGCCAAAGGCGATGCCGCCGGCCTTGACGTTGGGGCAGGAAATGTTGACCTCCAGGGCGGCCACCCCAGGGGCCTCGGCCAGCACCCCGGCCAGTTCGGCGAACGCGTCGGCGTCGCAGGCGTAGAGGTTGGCCACGATGGGCGTCTCCTGCCAGGGCAGACGCGGTAATTTCTCCTCCAAAAAGGCATCCACGCCGCAGTTTTGCAGGCCGATGGCGTTGAGCATGCCGCACGGCGTCTCGGCGATGCGCGGCATGGGATTGCCCTGGCGCGGGGCCAGGGACAGGCCCTTGACCACGATGCCGCCCAGATTGCGCAGATCCCCGAAGGGCGTGAATTCCAGGCCATAGCCGAAGGTGCCCGAGGCGGTCAGAATCGGATTTTTGAGCGCCAGACCCGGCAGGCGCACGGTCGTGTCCACGCTCATGCCTCCTCCGTGAGGAGCAATTCCTCGACCCAGAAAACCGGCCCCTGGGTGCAGGTCTGGACGAATTCGCCCACGGCGTTTTTCTCCACGCAGCCCAGGCACCCGCCCACGCCGCAGGCCATGCGGTTTTCGAGGGACACTTGCGCCCTGGCGCTGTATTTGCGGGCGAGTCTGGCCACGGTCAGCAGAAAGGGCCTGGGACCGCAGGCCAGGATGAGCCCGTCGGCACAGGCCGCCACCCGTTCGTCGAGCAGGTCCAAAAAGACCTGCCGGTCCTCGGGCGTGCGCTCGTGGAAGGCCGTGGCCGCAAGCCCCTGGGCCGTGGCCGCGTAAGGATAGCAGGACAGGGGCGCGCGGTGGCCGAACAGCAGCGAAAGATGGGGCGGATAAGGATGGGTGGCCGCGTATTCGACAAAGGGCGCGATCCCGACGCCGCCGGCCAGCATCAAGGTCTCGACCTCGGGCTCCACGGCAAAGCCCTGGCCGAGCGGGCCCCAGACCGTCACCGGATCACCGGGCCGCAGGCCGGTCAAAACGGCCGTGCCCCGGCCGCAGGACTGGACGAAAAGCGTCAACCCCTTGGGCGTGAGGCGGCAGATGGAAAACGGCCGCGGCCAGATGAGATTGTCGCCGAAGGCGGCCGGACGGACCATGACGAACTGGCCGGCCACGGCCCCGGCCAGGCCAGGGTTTTCCAGCACCAGGCTGTAACAGCCGTGGGCGGCCCCATCCGGACCGTGCGGTTCGATGGAAAGGACGCGAACATCGCGGCAAGAGCCGGAAAGAGTCAAAAGGCACCTCGTATACGTGACGTTTCGCGACTTCTAGCGACTTTGTCCGGCCATGTAAAACCCCGTTCGGGCCCCTCCCGTCCCCGAGTCGGAAAAGACCTGATCGAATGTGGGACCTAGCCGCCCGGAGTCCTTGAATTTGACCTGCGATACCCGTACTATGATCGTCATTCCCCCAATCGGCCGGTCCGCCAGGAAACACCAAGGCGAGGAAGCCCATGCGGCACACCAACGATCTGCTCGACGACGAGGCCGGCTCCAGAACCAAGACGTTCCACAAGGGGAGCCTGCTTTTCCGTGAAGGTCAGTCGAGCGACGTGGCCTATCTCATCCGCCAGGGCCGGGTGGCGGTGTACCGCGTCGTGCAAAACAAGCGCATCGGCCTTGGCGAGCGCGGTCCCGGCGACATGGTGGGCGAATTGTCCCTGCTCACCGACGAACCCCATGCCGCCTGCGTCGAAGCCCTGGAATACACCGAGGTTCTGGTGCTCGACCAGACCTTGCTGCGCACCATGCTCCTGCGCAGCCCCCGGCCGGTGCAGATCATCACAGGCTACCTGGTGGAGCGGGCGCGCACCCTGGCCCAGCGCCTCACCGAACGCCCGGCCGACGATCCGTTCCTGTCCGTATGCCGGATCACGGCCCTGGCCTGGCGGGCGGGAGCGGCCTCGGGACAGACCTCGCTCAGCTACGCCGAGCTCTCGAGCACCATCAAGGACATCGTGCGCGTAAGCCAGCTCGAAATCGACGCTGTTTTCGAAAAGCTCAAAAAGCTCGAACTCGTGCGGCTGACCCCGGTCAGAGGAGCCTTTACCCGTACCGATCCCCTGCTCGGAGAGGCGCGCCCCGGCACCGCCTTTGTCAAGGACCGGCTCGTGCGCCTGCCCGACGCGGACAAGTTCCTGCAAGTGGCCAAAAACGTGGCCCGGGAATACCGGCAGCGCCAGGACTACGGCGTGGACCTGGAATTTTGCGATCTGGCCGACTTTGCCCGGGAGGCCGCCACCACCCCGGACATCATTTACAAGAAGATCGCCTACGGGGAGATTCCCGAAGAACTGTTTTTCTTCCACAAGGTCGCGGCCAAGGACTACATCGAACGCATGGGCCGGGACTTTTTCGCCCAGGCCACCCGGCCGCGCCTGTCCGCCGCCGACCTGGCCCGGGTGGATGATATCGTGGCCGTGGACGACGCCACCCTCCAGGAGGTCTTTTCCCAGCTCGGCTTCCGCAAGGTGGCCGTGCTTGCGGCCATGGCCGGCGAGACCGCCCGGGACAAGATCATGCAAAACCTGTCCCGCAAGATCGCAGCCGTGGTCACCGAGGAAGCCCGCCATCTCGGCGTTCCCGACGAGGCCGAAGCCGCTGACGTGGAACGGGAACTCATCGAGCGCCTGCGGGCCAGCAAGGGAATCAACGCGTGAACATCGCCACCGTCATCGGCATTGTCTTCGGCATCACCATCCTCGGCTCGGCCACCTTTTTCTCCACCGATTCCGTGGGCGTGTTCATCAATTTCCCGGGGCTGGCCATCGTGCTCGGCGGCACCCTGGCCTCGACCTTCATCTGCTTTCCCCTCAAGGAGGTCATGCGGGTCTTCAACACCTTCCTCATCGCCTTAAAGCGCGAGGAGCTGCCCACGGACCATTACATCGAGGAGATCGTCAACATCGCCCGGGAAGCCTCGACCCGGGGCAAGATCCACCTGGAAAAGGCCCTGCCCGGCATCGAAAACGAGTTCCTCCAAAACGCCATCCAGATGCTCGTGGACGGCTATTCCCGGGAAGAGATCAAGGAGATCCTCGAAACCCGCATCGAGCAGACCTACCAGCAGGAGATGTCCTCGGCCGGCATCTACCGCACCATGGCCAAGCTCTCTCCGGCCTACGGCATCATCGGCACCCTGATCGGCCTGATCGGCATGATGCAGTCCATGAGCGGCGGCCTGGCCAACCTCGGCGCCCACATGGCCGTGGCCCTGACCACCACCCTGTACGGCATCCTGCTCGCCCACCTCATCTTCCTGCCCATTGCCATCAAGGTGGAAAAGCGCATCGAGGAGCGCGTCATCCTCATGTGCGTCATCCGCGACGGCACGCTTTTCATCAAGGATAAGACCCCGGCCGCCATCGTCCTCGACAAGCTCAAGGCCTACCTGCCGCCCCGGCGCTGGTCGTCCATCGAGCGCCATGACCAGGAGGCCGGGCACTAGGGCCCCTTGCGCCATGCTCAAACTCGCCGACCTGCGCAAACGCCGTCATGAGGAGGAGGACCTGTGGCCCATCTCCCTGGCCGACATGATGACGCTTTTGCTGTGCTTTTTCCTGCTCGTGGTGGCCGTGTCCCATATCGACATCGGCCGCTACGAGCGGGTGGCCGACTCCATGCAAAAGGCCATGATCCCGCCGCCGCCCAAACCCAAGCCCCAAACCGACGCGGTGCGCTCCAAGGTCAGCCATACCGTCCTGGCCCGGGAGCGCGTGCCCGAACCGGAACCGCCCAAACCCAAGCCCAAGCCCGAGGAATCCGACCGGACCGGCCCCCGGCGCAAGACCCTCGACGACCTGCGCAAGGAGCTGGCCGCCAAGCTGACCCTCCACGACAACGAGGTGGAGGTCATCCCCCGCGACAACGGCGTGGCGCTGAACCTGCGCGGGGCCGCCTTTTTCGATCTGGCCAGCGCCGACATCAAACCGGCCGGGTTGCCGCTGTTGCGCGAAATCGCCACCACCCTGGCCGGCACGCCCTACAAGGTGATCGTCGAGGGCCACACCGACAATCTGCCCATCGAATCCTGGCTCTATCCGTCCAACTGGGAGCTGTCCTCGGCCCGGGCCAGCCGGGTGGCGAGGCTGCTCATCGACCAGGGCGTGCCCAAGGACCACCTGCGCGTCGAAGGCCTGGCCGACACCCAACCCATCGCCCCCAACGACGACCCCTCCGGGCGCCCCATCCCGGAAAACCAAGCCAAAAACCGACGCGTGGTCATTCTCGTCACCCCCTAGGGGCGTGGCGCGCCGCATCGACTCCGCCAGTCCCCCTGGCGTCCGGGTCGCGGACACACCCGGTCCGCAACCGCCCTTCCGACAACTGGTTAGGGAAATGTCGCCTCCCGTGCTTCCCGGCCTCGAATTCGACAATTCTGTCGGCGCATCTCCTACATTTTTGTTCCACAGCCTGACCATGTATATATTTAATTAATTATTCCAGTAAATTATAACTTGGCACGTTCCTTGTAGAATCTCGCACATCCCGACGCATGGTGACCGGGAAAGGAGCCCACATGGAACAGGCCATTTTCGAGGAACGACGGGATCAGATCCACCGCAAGGGCGAAGGGCCCTTCGAGCTGGCCTGCAACCGGGACAGCCTGGCCGGCGCCGTGTCCCAGCGGGCTTGCGTGTTTTGCGGATCGCGGGTGGTGCTCTACCCCATCGCCGACGCCCTGCACCTGGTCCACGGCCCCATCGGCTGCGCGGTCTACACCTGGGATATCCGGGGCGCCCTGTCCTCGGGCCCGGAACTGCACAGACTCAGTTTTTCCACAGATCTCCAGGAAAAAGACGTCATTTTCGGCGGCGAAAAAAAGCTCAAGGCCGCCCTGCTCGAACTCATCGAACGCCATAAGCCCAATGCGGCTTTCGTCTACGCCACCTGCATCGTCGGCATCATCGGGGACGACGTGGCCGCGGTGTGCCGCGACGTGGCGGCACAGACCGGCATCCCGGTCATCCCAGTCCAGTCCGAAGGCTTCAAGGGCAACAAGCGCGAAGGCTACGCCGCCGCCTGCAAGGCCATGTTCACCCTGGCCGGCACCGGCGACACGAAAGATATCAGCCCGGTTTCCGTCAACATCCTCGGCGACTTCAACCTGGCCGGCGAGATCTGGATCATACGGGAATACTTCGAGAAGATGGGCGTCCAGGTGGTGGCCAACATCACCGGCGACGGCCGGGTGGCGGACATCCGGCGCTGCCACGGGGCCGGACTCAACGTGGTCCAGTGTTCCGGGGCCACCATGGAACTGGCCAAGATGATGCAGGACAAGTTCGGCACTCCGTTTTTGCGGGTATCCTACCTCGGCGTCGAGGACATGGCCGATTCGCTCTACGCCGTGGCCGATCATTTCAAGGACCGCGATCCGGGCATTGTCGCGCGCACCCAGAAGCTCGTGCGCGAGGAACTTTCCAAGCTGCTCCCGGAACTGAAAAAGTACCGCAAGGACCTGGAGGGCAAGAAGGTGGCCGTGTACGTGGGCGGCGCCTTCAAGGCCTTTTCGCTGATCAAGGCCTTCCGCCACCTCGGCATGCAGGTGGTGCTCGTCGGGTCCCAGACCGGCACCAAGGAAGATTACGAGGAGCTGGCCACCATCTGCGATCCGGGCACGGTCATCGTGGACGACTCCAACCCGCTCGAACTCTCGAAGTTCGTCAAGGAGCTCGACGTGGACCTCTTTGTCGGCGGGGTCAAGGAACGGCCCATCGCCCACAAACTCGGGGTCGGGTTCTGCGACCACAACCACGAACGCAAGGAAGCCCTGGAAGGCTTCGTCGGCATGCTCAATTTCGCCAAGGAAGTGCATGCCTCGGCCACCAGCCCCATCTGGCGCTTCGTGCCCCGGCGCGAGGCCCAGGTGAAGGCCCTGGCGGAAGAAAACAAGCCCCTGGCCGCGGGAGAAGCATCATGAGCGATTCGCCCTACGTCTCCACCACCAACGCCTGCAAGCTGTGCACGCCGCTCGGAGCCGCCCTGGCCTTCCGGGGCGTCGAAGGGGCCATTCCCTTCCTGCACGGCTCCCAGGGCTGCGCCACCTACATGCGCCGCTACATCATCAGCCACTTCCGCGAGCCCATGGACATCGCCTCCTCGGCCCTCGGCGAAAAGCAGGCCGTGTTCGGCGGCGGCCCGAACCTCAAAAAGGGCATCTTAAACGTCATGTCCAAGTACGGGGCCACGGTGGTGGGTGTGGCCACCACCTGCCTGACCGAGACCATCGGCGACGACGTGCCCCGGCTTCTGGCCGAGTTCCGCAAGGAGTTCGGCGACCTGCCCCTGCCGGAGATCGTCTCCGTCTCCACCCCGAGCTATTCCGGCACCCACATGGAAGGCTGGCATGCGGCCGTGGCCGCCCTCGCCGGGCAGCTCGTCCGGGAAAAGGCCCCGGCCGAACGCCGGATCAACGTCATGCCGGGCCTGGTCTCCCCGGCCGACCTGCGCCACCTCAAGGACATTCTGGCCGATTTCGGGGTTGCGGGCACCATCCTGCCGGATATTTCCGATTCCATGGATCGCCCGGCGCTCCTCGACTACGAAAAGCTGCCGGCCGGCGGCACCACGCTTTCCGACATCCGGGCCATGTCCGGGGCGCTTGGGTCCATCGAATGGGGCCGGGCCGACCATGTGGCCGAAAGCGCCGGCACCAACCTCTCGCGCCGCTTCGGGGTGAAAAACATCCGGGTCGGCCTGCCTGTCGGCATCCGGGAGACCGACGCCTTTTTCGAGGCCTTGACCGAGTTGACCGGCGTGCCCACCCCGGCGCGCTACGCCAACGAACGCGGCCGGCTGGTGGACGCCTACGTGGACGGCCACAAGTACGTGGCCGGCAAGCGCGCCATCGTCTACGGCGAAGAGGATATGGTCATCGCCATGGTGGCGTTTCTGGCGGAAATCGGGGTCAAGCCGATTCTCGCCGCGACCGGCGCCACCGGCAAGAATTTCAAGTCTTCCCTGGCCGCAGTGACCGAAGGCATCCTGCCCGAGCCGCCCGAGGCCCGGGAAGGCGTGGATTTCCACGACATCGCCGAACAGGCGGAAACGCTGGCCCCCGACATCCTGGTCGGCCACAGCAAGGGCTACCGCTACGCCCGGGACATGAACGTGCCGCTTTTGCGGGTGGGCTTCCCCATCCACGACCGATTCGGCGGGCCGCGTCTGCGCCACGTGGGCTACGGCGGGGCGCTCGAACTCTTCGACCGGCTGGTCAATCTCTTCCTCGAACGCAAGCAGGACGACAGCGCCGTGGGCTACGGCTATCTCTAAAGGAGCAACGCATGACCGCCACCAAGGACCTCTCCAAGCATCCCTGTTTCAACCGTGACGCCGCCGGCACCTGCGGCCGGGTGCATCTGCCCGTTGCTCCCAAGTGCAACATCATGTGCAATTTCTGCAATCGCAAGTACGATTGCGTGAGCGAATCCCGGCCGGGCGTGACCAGCGCCGTGCTCTCGCCCGAACAGGCCGTGGCCTACATGGACAAGGTCCTGGAAAAGGAACCGCGCATCACCGTGTGCGGCATTGCCGGCCCGGGCGACCCCCTGGCCAATCCCGAGACCATGCGCACCATCCGGCTGCTCAAGGAAAAGTATCCCCAGATGCTTTTCTGCCTGTCCACCAACGGCCTGGCCCTGCCCACCCATGCCGCCGAATTGGCCGAACTGGGCGTCTCCCACGTGACGGTCACGATTACGGCCGTGGACCCGAAAATCGGCTCCCGCATCTATGCCTGGGTCCGGGACGGAAAAGTCATCCACCGGGGCGAGGCCGCGGCCAAGCTTCTTTTGGAGCGCCAGATCGAAGGCATCAAGATCCTTAAGGAACACGGCGTCATCGTCAAGTCGAATACCATTGTCGTGCCCGGGGTCAACGACCACCACGTGCTGGAAATCTCCAAGGTTCTGTCCGAACTGGGCGTGGACATCCAAAACATCATGCCGGTCAAGCCCGTGGCCGACACGGCCTTTGCCGAAGTGCCCGAGCCCGACCACGCCATGATCCACGGCTTGCGGGAAAAGGCCGGGAAGCTGCTCCCCCAGATGACCCATTGCAAGCGCTGCCGGGCCGACGCCGTGGGACTGTTGTGCAACGACCGGTCGGTGGAACTCTCCCCCTTGCTCGGCGCCTGCGCCCGGACCGCGCCCGGGGCCGATCTGGCCGCCCGACCGTACGTGGCCGTGGCCACCCGGGAAGGCATGCTCGTCAACATGCACCTGGGCGAGGCCCACAAGTTTCAGATTTGGAAGCAGGAAGGCGACGGCTATGCCTATGTCGAGGATCGGTGGGCACCTGACCCCGGGGCCGGTCCCAAGCGTTGGGAAGAACTGGCCAAGGTGCTGTGCGACTGCCGGGCCGTGCTCGTGGCCGCTTTCGGCGAGACCCCGCGCAAGGTGCTGACCGAACACGGCGTGCTGCCCTACGAATGTTCGGGCTTCCTGGAAAACGCCCTGACCGAGGTGTACGGCGCCGGTGATTTGTCCCGGCTCAAGAGCCGGCGCAAGGGCCTGGGCAAGGCCTGCGGTTGCAGCGGCGGTAGCGGTGAAGGCTGCGGTTGAGCCCGGGCCGCCCCTGCGCCTTGATAGCAAAACATGTACAGAAACGGCGCGCGATTTTCGAAACCGCCCGAAAATCGCGCGCTCTTTTTTGACAAATGCGCGTTGCCGGTATAGAGTGCTTGGCAACTATGCGGCTTGACTGGCCGTCTCCGGGACCGCAACCGCGCGCAGTCCAGAACGTGGTTTTTCCCGAAACGACAGGAATTCCACCGATCCACGCTTGTCTTCGTCGATCGGCCGCATCACGGACCGATGCAAAACGACGACACCAGCAATGCGACCACGAATCAGGACGCCGCTGCGGCGACCTGTGGAACGAGTTGCCATATTCTCGGCGTCTATTCCCACTCCCAAAACGCCGAAACCGGTCAGGGTGTCACCAGCCGCAGTTATGCGCAAAAAACCTTGTGGTTCGTGCGCCGGCTCGATGACGACACCTATTGCGTCCAGGCGCTCAATGCCAACTCCATTCCTTCAGGCCCGCTGACGCATATTTCCAAGGGCGAATTCATCCGCAACTACCATCCAGAACCGGGCTACTACGAGAAGCGCTGCCTGCCCTTCATCGATTCCCTGAAAAAAAAGATCGCCCTGGCCGAAAAGCACCTGGCCGAGGAGGATCTGGACGGGGCCGAAAAGGAGTTTTGCAAGGCGCTGATCCTGGACGAAAAACATCCCAAAGCCAATATCGAACTCGGCAAAATCTATCTGCAACAGGGCAACGGCAAGAAGCTCTCCGTGGCCTTGCGCCGCATCCTTGGCATCGATGCCCTGTTCCAGGCCCAGGAACGCCACCTGTTCAACGAATTCGGCATCTGCCTGCGCAAGGAAAAGCACTTTACCGAGGCGGTCAACTTTTACGGCAAGGCCCTGGAGCAAAGCGCCGACGACGAGCACCTCCATTTCAACATGGCCCGGGCCAAGGCCGAAGCCGGCGACCCGGACGGTGCCCGCGCCCATCTGGAGCAGGCCCTGGCCCTGCGGCCTGACTTTGCCGAGGCCAAACGTTTCCGCGCCTATCTCGACCAGGCCGGGCCGGACGAGCAGGCCCCCCTGCCCGATATCAGCGTTCCCGAGGCGCCGCGATCATGAGCACTTCCGCAGGGCGTCACATCAACCTGCCCTGTCCGCCCGGAACCAAGCTGCTCCTTGAAGTGGCCGGCCTTGCGGACAAGCTGACCACGGCCAGCGTCGGCCACGCCAAGGGCCGCTTCGTGGTCACCCACATGCCCGTTGTGCCCGAAAACAATCGGGATGCCATGCATCAGATGCTCTATCCCGACAACAAGGTCATCGTGCGTTTTTTGCACGAGGGCACGGTCATGGGCTTTTCCGCCAACCTGATCAAGGCGGTGCAAATTCCCTTTCCCCTGCTTTTTCTCTCCTACCCCTCCCACCTGGAATCCCACGACCTGCGGCGTTTTCCCCGGATGCCCTGCAGCATACCGGCCGCGACCGAACTCGGCGCGATCAAGGTGCAGGGCATGATCGTGGACCTCAGCCAGACCGGGTGCCAGTTTTCGGCCGCCTTCGACAAGGCCAATCCTCCGAGCGCGCAGATTGACGAGCGCACCGTGCTGACCTGCCCCATGCTCGGCACAACCTCGCGTGCCGTCCTGCCCTGCGTCATCAAGCGGGTGGGACTGTCCGAAAAACGCCTCGACCTCGGGCTCAAGTTCACCGAGCTGGCCGAGGAGACCCAAACCATCCTGCGCGACTACCTCCAATACGCCCAGACCGTGCTGGAATAGACCGGCCTGGGTCTGACGGCCCTTTTCCGATTCGCCTGGTTTGCCAGTCGTTCGCGAGGACCGAGCCCTGCAACGCACTGAAAGACCTTTCCTGTCGGGAAGGCAGTGGCACATTTTTTACGAAACTCGTGACACCCTATACAGAAAAGCATTCTTCCCCTATCAATCTTGTAAAGATGCTGTTCCGTAAACGGCAACGCGCCCGTTTCACCTTTCCCACCTGGGCTCGCCCCCCAAGAGACCGTTGCAATGCTTGATGCCAATGTCCTGCCTCCGTTGCTACTCACGCTGAAGGTCTCAAGTTTGGCCACGGCCCTGGCATCGATCCCGGCCGTGACCCTGGCGCGCCTGGCCTGCACCCGGGAGTTTCCAGGCCGCGATTTCATCGATGCCGTCCTCACCCTGCCCATGGTGCTGCCGCCCACGGTGCTGGGCTATTATATCATTGTGATCCTGGGGCGCCGGGGGGTCATCGGTTCCTATCTCTGGGACGCCTTCGGCATCTCCATCATGTTCACCTGGGAGGGTGCGGTGCTGGCGGCCGCGGTGGTGGCCTTTCCCCTGGTCTACCGTTCGGCCCGAGCGGCCTTCGAGGGCGTGGACCAGAACCTGGAAAACGCGGCCAGGACCCTGGGCGCCACGGAAACGGCGATCTTTTTCCGGGTGTCCTTGCCGCTGGCCCTGCGGGGACTTCTCGCCGGCGTCATGCTGGCCCTGGCGCGGGCCATGGGCGAGTTCGGCGCCACCCTCATGGTGGCCGGCAACCTTCCGGGCAAGACGCAAACCCTGTCCCTGGCCGTGTACAGCGCCACCCAGGCCGGTAACGACACCCTGGCCAACGAACTGGTGCTGCTCATCTCGGCGGTTTGCGTGGTCCTGCTCGTCGTGGTGGCCAAGATCATCAAACCCAAAGCCTGATCAAGGAGGATTGACGATGCGTAACCTGCTGTTGGCCCTGACCTTGGTGCTGTCCCTGGCCGTTCCGGCCGCCGCCAGCGACCTGACCGTTTCCGCCGCCGCCAGCCTGACCGACGCCTTCGGCGCCGTGAAAACCGCCTTTGCCAAGGAGCATCCGGGCGTCAACGTGACCATGAACTTCGGCGCTTCGGGCGCGCTGCTGTCCCAGATGGAAAAGGGCGCCCCGGTTGACGTGTTCGCCTCGGCCGACCAGAAAACCATGGACATGGCCGTTGAGAAAAAACTCGTCGACGTGCCCACCCGGATCAACTTCGCCCAGAATTCCCTGGTTCTGACCGTGCCGGCCGGCAATCCGGCCAAGGTCAAGGATCTGGCTTCCCTCAAGACCGCCGCGGTCAAGCGCGTGTCCATCGGGAACCCCGACTCGGTGCCGGTGGGGCGCTACACCAAGGCGGCCTTGACCAAACTCGGCGAATGGGACGCCCTTGCCGCCAAATTCGTCATGGCCGAATCCGTGCGCCAGGTGCTCGATTACCTGAGCCGGGGCGAAGTGGACGCCGGCTTTGTGTACGGGACTGACGCCAGGCAGGGCGGCGACAAGGTGAAGGTCGTGGCCGAAATTCCCTTGGAAAAGCCGGTCAGCTACCCCATCGCCGTCTTGACCGCCGCTGCCAACAAGAAGGATGCCGCCGCCTTCATCGCCTTCGTGGCCAGCCCCAAGGGGCAGGAAATCCTGGCCCAGTACGGGTTCAAGAAGCCGTAGGGCAAACCGTATGCGCATCACCGTCGGCATAGAGAAAGCCTACAAGTCGGCCACTCGGGGGTTCCATTTGGCGGCCGAGTTCGCCACCTCGGACAACCGGGTGGTCCTTTTCGGGCCTTCCGGCTCGGGAAAGACCCTGACCCTGCGCGCCATTGCCGGGCTCATGCGCCCGGACGTGGGTTCCATCACCCTCGATGGCCGCATCCTGTGCGACAGCGCCAAAGGCGTGTTCCTGCCACCCCGGGCACGGAAAATCGGCTATGTCTTCCAGGACTATGCCCTTTTTCCCCACCTGACCGTGCGCCAGAACGTGGCCTTTGGCCTGCGCCCCCTGTTCGGACGTCTTTCCCGGGCCAATGCCGACCGTGTGGACCGCATCATGGACCTGTTCGGTATCGCCGCCCTGGCCGAGGTCAGACCTGCCCGGATATCCGGCGGGCAACGTCAGCGCGTGGCCCTGGCCAGGGCCCTTGTCGGCGACCCCAGTGCCCTGCTCCTGGACGAGCCCTTCTCGGCCCTGGACATCCCCTTGCGCCAGAAGGTCCGCGTGGAGCTGGCCGGCATCCTGTCCCGCCTGGACATCCCCCTGGTCATGGTCACCCACGACCCGGCCGATGTGGCTTTTTTCGGTGGGGACGTGGTAACGTACGCCGAGGGCAAGGTCCTCGAGGTCATGCGCTCCGAGGTCCTGCGCTCCACCCTGGTCCGGGTGGCCTAGGCCCGGCGCCCGGGTTTCCCGTCTTTTGCCCCAGCGGACATCGGCCGGGGCCGTGTATTTCCCCTGCGCCAACGCCTCTTGTTCGGCCGGCCGGAGCCGGCTACAAGACATCCATGATTTCCGTGCTGATGCCGGTGCGAAACGCCGCCGCCAGCCTGCCAGCCGCCCTTACGAGCCTGCTTTCCCAGGCCGGCTGCGACTTCGAGGTGGTGGCGGTCAACGACGGTTCCGACGACGGCGGCGCCACCCGGGATATCCTGGACGCGGCCGCCCGGCGCGACCCCAGAGTGCGCCCCCTCCACCGCTCCCACGGCGGCATCGTGGCTGCCCTGTCCGCCGGTCTGGCCGTGGCCCGAGGCAAATACATCGCCCGCATGGACGCCGACGACCTCTGCCTGCCCGGCCGCCTGGAACGCCAGGCCCACTACCTGGACACCCACCCGCAGGTGGGGCTCGTGTCCTGCCGGACCGCTTTCGGCGGGGACGCGGCCAGGGCCAACGGTTACCGCGAGCATGTGCGCTGGGCCAACAGCGTGCTTGCGCCCGAGGCCATCCGGCTGGCCATCTTTCGGGAATCGCCCCTGCCCCATCCCTCGGTCATGTTCCGCACGTCCCTGGTCCGGCGCTACGGCGGCTACCGCCAGGGCGATTTTCCCGAGGACTACGAACTGTGGCTGCGCTGGCTGGAGGCCGGTGTGGCCATGGCCAAGCTGCCCGAGACCTTGCTCGTCTGGAACGATTCACCGGGCCGGCTCTCCCGGGCCGATCCACGCTATGCCCCGGAAGCCTTCCACCGCACCAAGGCCGGCTTCCTCGCCCGCTATCTGTCCGCCGTCAATCCGTACCACCCCGAGGTCATCGTGGCCGGAGCCGGGCGCATCACCCGCCGTCGGGCCGGCCATCTCCTCGACTGGGGCGTGCGCATCACGGCCTGGCTCGACATCGACCCGCGCAAGGTGGGCAAGATCGTGGCCGGCCGGCCAATATTGCCTTTAACGGCCGTGCCCGGACCCGAATTCTGTTTTGTCGTGCCCTACGTGGCCAGCCGGGGGGCCACGGAATATCTTTCCACCTTTCTGGAGTCCCGAGGTTTTGTCCTTGGAAAGACCTACCTGCCTGCGGCCTGACCGGGCCAACCGTCTTGCGGGACCGCCCTTGCGTTCGAACCGGAAGTCCCCTATTCTCCAGAAATTGGCGGCACCATCCCCTTCCCACGGCGCCACCTGAACGCTTCCGGGATCTCGTCCATGGCATGGAGGCTGCATCAAAGCCTGCGTTCGCGACTGCTCTGGCTGGTACTGCTTACGCTGACCCCAGCCATTGCCCTCCATGTGGCTTCGGCCATTGAGAAACGCCATCTGGCCCAGACCGCTGCCCAAAACACCCTGGACGGCCTGGCCGATCTGGCGGCCGGCCAGGCCCAGGCCATCATCAACGGCGGCACCGACATCCTGCGCGGCCTGGCCAACCTGCCGGACGTCATTTCCGGTGATCCGGACAAATCCGGCTTTATCCTCCGCAAGGCCCTGACCCTGTTTCCCCAGTTCGCCAGCCTGACCCTGCTGGCCCCGAACGGCCATGTCGTCTCCTCCACCATCGGGGGCTTGCCGGATATCGACGATGCCGACCGTTCCTGGTTCCGACCGGCCCTGCAAAGCGGCGACATCCGGCTCGGAGGCTACCACCCGGCCACGGCCGACGCACCGGCCCGGTTGCTGCTGGCGCAGCCAGTACGCGAGCCCTCCGGAGAGGTTGTCGGCCTGTGTGTCCTGGGGCTGCGCTTGGACTGGTTTTCACGTCTTTTTGCCGGCATCAGCTTTCCCGATCAGACAGAGGCCCGGCTCCTCGACACCTCCGGCCGTATCCTGGCCGCCTGGCCTGAGGAACCGCGACGCATCGGCCAGCACATGCCCGACGCCACGGATCTCCCACCCCAGAACCGGACCGATGCCCATGTAATCTGGACCGCGCCGCGCCCAAGCGGCGTGTCCTACTGCAATATTGCCGTCCCGGTCCTCGTCGACGGGAAACCCGAGCTGATCCTCCGGCTGCGCCGTCCTCTGGCGGCCGTGCTGGCGCCTCTGGACACGGCCATGAAGCGGGACATGGCCCTGCTCGCCCTGGTTTTGGCCCTGGCCCTGGCCGCCGCCCACGCCTTTGCCCGATTTTTCATCCTGCGTCCCACAGCCCATCTGGCCCGCATGGCCCAGGATATGGCCGCAGGCGACCTCAGCCGCCGCTCGGGCCTCGCCGCAGGCCGCGACGAAATCGCCGATCTGGCCCGGGCCCTCGATACCATGGGCGCAACCCTCGAAGAGCGTATCCGCTTCACCCAGGAGCTCATCGACGTCGTGCCCACGCCGCTTTTCTACAAGGATCTGGACGGACGTTACCTCGGCTGCAACCGGGCCTATGAGCAGACCCTGCACCCCCTGTCCGCCATCCTTGGCAAAAAATCCTGCGCCTTCGCCCCCCAGGCCCAGGCCGAATTGTGCGCGGCCGAGGACCGCCGCCTCCTGGAGGCCCCGGACCAGACCTGCACCTACGAATGTTCGATCACCTTTCGGGATGCTTCCCTCCATGACGTGATCATTTTCAAAGCGGTTTTCCGGTCCGCCTCGGGCGCCCCGGCCGGCATCGTGGCCGTGATCATGGACATCAGCGAGCGCAAATGTTCCGAACGCGCCCTGACCGCCTCGGAGAGCAAGTACCGCGCCCTCCTCGCCTCCATGGGTGACGGGTTCGCCTCCGTGGACGGGCAAAACCACATTGTGGAATCCAATCCCGCTTTCCAGGATATGCTCGGCTACAACCAGGAAGAGCTGTACGGACTCACTGTACAGGATCTCTCCCCCGAGGACGGCGCGGACCTCCTTCCCGAACGTGGGACCCTCTCGGAGGAGGATGTGCCCGTATCCGGGGTTTATTTCAAACGCTACCGCCGCAAGGACGGCACGCTTTTCCCGGTGTCCCTGCGCCGCAGCCGCTACCCGGCCCAGGCCGGCAGCGACTGTCGCTATTTCGTCATCGCCCGGGACATGACCGTGCTCGCCGCTTATGAAAACGACCTGCGCGCGGCCAAGGACGCAGCCGAAACCGCCTCCCGGGCCAAAAGCGATTTCCTGGCCAAGATGAGCCACGAAATCCGCACCCCGCTCAACGCCATCATCGGCATGACCGAGCTGACTCTGGCCACGCCCCTGACCCCGGAACAGCACGATGCCCTGGATACCGCCCGGGAAGCCTCCAAGGTCTTGCTCGCCGTCATCAACGACATTCTGGACATTTCTCGCATCGAGGCCCGCAAGCTCGAACTCGCCGTGGAGGATTTCGATCTGCGCCGCACCGTGGCGGTCATGGTCCGCACCCTGCGCCCCCAGGCCGCGCCCAAGGGCTTGACCTTGACCCTGCGCCTGGCACCCGAGGTCCCACGCTACGTCCGGGGCGACCAGGGGCGCTTGCGCCAGGTTCTCATGAATCTCGTCGGCAACGCCATCAAGTTCACCCGAAAAGGCGGCATCAGCCTGGCTGTCCGCCCGTCCGACACGCCCCCGACGGACCCGGATACCGTCTTCCTCGACTTCCGCGTGGCTGATACCGGCATCGGCATTCCCCGGGACAAGCTCGAACACATCTTCGAGCTGTTCACCCAGGCCGACGCGCTGGTCGGCGAGCATTACGGCGGCACGGGCCTGGGCCTGGCCATCTGCCGCGAACTGGCCCGACTCATGCGCGGGAGCATCCACGTGGCCAGCGAAACCGGCCAGGGCAGCGTCTTCACCGCCACCCTGGCCTTCACTGCGGGTCAGGCGCCGGTCGCGGCTCCCGACGCCCCCACGCCCCCCGATCCCAAGGAGACCGGAATGCCCCTTCGCATCCTCGTGGCCGAGGACAACCCGGTCAACGTCAAGGTGGCCACCACCTATCTCGGCCGGCGCGGCCACGAAACCGTTGTCGCCGGCAGCGGTCGGGAAGCACTTGCGGCCCTGGCTCGGAAAACCTTCGACCTCGTGTTCATGGACGTGGAAATGCCGGATATCGACGGTCTGGAGGCGACCCGACGCTTGCGCGACGGCCAGGCCGGCCCCTTGAACCGCCAGGTGCCGATCTACGCCATGACCGCCCATGTCTTAAGCGGTGCAAAAGACCGCTGCCTGCAAGCCGGCATGAACGGCTATCTGGCCAAACCCTTGGACTTCAAGGACCTCGACGACCTGCTGGCCGGCACAAACCCTGCCCGAAATGACCTGCGGGTCTCGCCGGCCCCCTCCGCGCCCGAGCCCCCGGCACTCGATGTCGCGGCCGCCCTCAAGCGCCTGGGCGGCGACGTGGAACTGTTGCGTGAAGTCCAGGACGATTTCCTGCAACTATTCCCTGGCAAGCTGCGCACCATCGGCTTGTGCCAGGAAACGGAAAACTGGGAGGAAGCGGCCATGGCCGCCCATTCCCTTAAAAACATTGTCGGCGCCGTGGGAGCCGAAGCGGCCCGCATCCTGGCCGGGCGCCTGGAAGAGAGCCTGCACCAGGCCGATGCCGTCGCGGCCGGAGAAATCCTCGCCGCCCTCAAGGCCAATCTGGCCACTGTCAAACAGCGCATGCTTGATTTGCCGGAACGCCGGCCAGACACCCCGGTCAGTTCCCCGTAGGCGGTTGGCGGCCACCACAGGCCTTTGTGACGGATTTGCGGCCAAGCCTGCACCATTTCTTCACAAACCCATGCTAGGTCCTTGGCTTGTGCGCCATCCGGCGCCTGATTGCGACAATGAGGAGGAACCGTGTCGGACTCGCTTTTCAAATACGACGGCATCCAGGACCCGCCAGAAATCGCCGACTGTCTCGAAGCGTTACGGGATGGCTTTGCCTCCGGCGCCCTGTCCCTGGCCCAGGGCGAGGAACATATGGTCCTGACCCCCCAGGGGCCGGTCACCATCACCGTGGAAGCCAAACGCAAGGACATGGATTGCAAACTCAAGTTCACCTTGCGCTGGAAGGAGCGCGACGCCGCCCAGGCCGATCCCGCTCCCCTGCGCATCCAGGCCCTGGATGCACGCGATGCATGACATTGAATCGAACTTCACCTTTCTCCTGGTCGAGGTCGAACGCCAGATCCGGGAGGCCCAGGCCGTTATCGAGGTCCACGACGAAAAGGCCATCGCCAAGGTCGAGGCCCGCGACGATTATATCGACAATTTAAAAAGCGTGATCGAAAACGCCTGTTTCGCCGCCCTCTACCAGGACAAGCGCCCCGGCACCCCGGAAATGGCCCATATCCGGGCCCTGCACATCATGGGCAACAACCTGGAGCGCGTGGGCGACCATGCCGTCAACGTGGTGCGCCAGACCCGGCACTACGACGATCCGACCTGCATCACGCGCTACAACTACCGGCCTTTTTTCGACGAGATCTATGATGCCCTGGCCTGGGCCCCGGCCGCGGCCATGCAGCGCGACATGACGGCGGCCCTCAAGATCTGCCGCACCGAGCTGCACCTGGACCGGCTGTACAAACAGGAGTTCGACCGCATCCGCGACGAACTGCGCTCGGGCGTGCGCACGGGCGATCTGCTTACCACGCTCTTTATTTTCCGCTACCTGGAGCGTATCGGCGACGCACTGCTCAACATCGGCGAAGCGGCCATCTTCGGCATCACCGGCGACAAGTTCAAGATCCGCCAGTTCACGGCCTTAAACGATATCCTGGCCAACTCCGGCCATGAAAATCCCCTGACGGACTTCGATTTCGAATCCATCTGGGGCACGCGTTCGGGCTGCCGCATCGGCCGGGTCCACGACCATCATCCCGAAGGCCAGCTCCCGGGGCACGATGTCATCTTCAAGTCCGGGGATTCGGTCAAACTGCGGCACGAAAAGGCCAACATCGAGTGCTGGGAAGCGCTCATGCCCGGCCTGCCGCCCCGGGTGGAGGCCTTCCGGGAGGACGGCAAGTCAAGCTCCATGCTCGTGACCATGCTGCCCGGCCAGACCATCCAGGACATCGCCCTGTCCGGGGACGCGCCCCTTTTGGCCGCGGCCATGGCCGCCTTGCGCCGCACGGCCACGACCCTGTGGGAACGCACCCTGGGCCCCGGTCCGGTCCCGGCCGGCACCATGGTCCAACTGCGCTCCCGCCTGCCCCAGGTGTTGTCGATCCATCCCCGGTTCGACCACCCCCGCCAGGCCATCGGCAGCCATGTCCTGCCCGCCCTCGCGGACCTCGTGGCCAAGGCCGAGGCCCTGGAATCCCGGCTGACCGCCCCGTTTTCGATCTTCATCCACGGCGACTGCAATGCCAACAACATCCTTTATGACAGCACCGAGGACCGCATCCACTATATCGACCTGCACCGCTCGGCCGAGGCCGATCTGGTCCAGGATGTCTCGGTGTTCATGATCTCCAACTTCCGGCTGCCGGTATTCGACGCCCCCCGCCGACGTCTGCTCGGGGCCGTGATTCTGGAAGCCTACGGGTTTGCCCGGGACTTCGCCGTCGCCCATGGAGACACCACCTTCGATTACCGACTGACCCTGGGCTTGGCGCGGTCCCTGATCACTTCGACCCGGTTCGAACTGAGCCAGCGTTTTTCGCGGATCATGTTCCAGCGCGGGATGTACCTGCTGACCCGGATCACGGCCCATGAGGGCGATCCGGCTACCTTCCGGCTGCCCCTGGCGGCGGTGCGCCCGTAAGGACGCCCCGCCCCTCTCCCGGAACCGACCTTTCACGGAGGAAAACATGAAACGTATCGGCGTGGTGGGCATCCCCACCGGATGGTCCACCTTGCGGCTCCTGGACACGTTGGAGCGCAAGACCGGTTTTCGCCTGTGCATCGACATGGCCGCGGTGCGCCTGGATCTGGAGACGGGCCGCGTGTTTTACGGCGAGGTGGAGCTGTCGGCCCTGGACGCGATCATCGTCAAGAAAATCGCCCCGACCTATTCCCCGGACGCCGTGGACCGCATGGAGATCCTGCGTTTTCTCAATGCCCGGGGGGTGCCGGTCTTTTCCAACCCCGACAGCATGCAGCGCCTCATCGACCGCCTGACCTGCACAACCACCCTCCGTCTGGGCGGCATCCCCATGCCGGCCACGGTCATCACCGAGGACGTGACCGAAGCGGCCGCCACCGTCGCCCGGTTCGGCCGGGCCGTGTTCAAGCCGCTTTTCAGCTCCAAGGCCCGGGGAATGGCCGTCATCGCCGACGGACCCGAAGCGGCCGAGGAGATCGCCGACTACAAGGCCGCCGGCAATCAGGTCATGTACATCCAGCAGATGATCTCCCACGCCGGCGGGCACCTCGATCTCGGGGTGTCGTTTCTCGGCGGCCAGTACCTGGCCACCTACGCCCGCCAGGGCAACGGTACCTCCTGGGACACCACCACCCGCACCGGCGGCCGCTATGTGCCCCACGAGCCCTCCAAGGACATCATCGACCTGGCCGCCAAGGCTCAGGCCAGGTTTCCGGGCATGGCCTTCACCTGCGTGGACGTGGTCGAAACCCCGGACGGGGCGGCCGTGTTCGAAGTGTCGGCCTTCGGCGGCTTCCGGGGCCTGCTCGACGCCTGCGGCCTGGACGCGGCCGAGGCCTATGCCGACTATGTCCTGGAGCATCTCGCATGACGACAGCGCCCGCCACCATCGCCGGCCTGTTCGGCCCCATTTGCGACGCCCATCCGGTGACCGCCAGCCTGGAGTTGACCTTTGGGGACGTCACCGTGGCCGTGGCCTCCAATTCCCATGAGCTCATCGACAAACTGCGTGCCTACTACGCGGACTTCCTTGGCGACGGCGGCGCCATCCGCATTCCGATCACGGCCATCGAGACTACGCCCCCGGACCTCGACATTCCCTACACGGTCAAGGAACGCGAACCGGGCAAGACCAAGCTTAAGGAAGCCTATTGCGACCTGCCCGACGGCCGGGTGGTCCGCAAGCTTTTAACCGGCCTGCTCTTCTTTTTCGGACGCGGCGCCCATGCCGCGGTCGGGCCGTGCCTGGCCAACGACAACCAGATCGTCAATTTCATCAACAACCGGCTCATCGAGGTGCGCCTGCGCGCCGGCGACCTGCTGTTCCACGCGGCCGGCGTGGCCCGAAACGGACGGGGGCTGGCCCTGGCCGGCTTTTCCGGAGCGGGCAAATCCACCCTGGCCCTGGCCATCATGCGCAAGCCGGGCCTGGATTTTGTCAGCAACGACCGACTCCTGGTCGCCCGGACCGACAGCGGCCTGGTCATGCGCGGGGTGGCCAAGATGCCCCGGGTCAATCCCGGCACGGTGCTCAACAACCCGAGCCTGGCCCCGGTCATGAGCGAGGTCGAACGGCAGGCCTTTGCCGCCCTGCCCGTGGCCGAGCTGTGGGACCTGGAACATAAGTACGACGCCTCCATCGACGCTTGTTTCGGACCCGGCCGGTTCAAGTTGCGAAGCGCCATGAACGGGTTGGTGGTGCTGCGCTGGCGCCGGGAGCCTGTGCCCATGATCGCCCGCCGCGTGGACCTGCGGGAACGCCAGGACCTGATGCCGGCCTTCATGAAGGACCCCGGGGTGTTCTACGAGCCCGACGATCCGCTCCAGGAGTCCAAGGTCAGCCCGGAGGAATACCTGGCCGTGCTCGGCGACGTGCCGACCCTGGAGATCGAGGGCGGGGTCGATTTCGACGGCGCGGTCGCGGCCTGCCTGGCTTTTCTGGACAATCCGCGCGGGTAGGATCGAGGGACAACCATGCGTGACGCACATGCCCCCGGCGAAGCCGGGTCGGATCAGGAGCCTCTCAAGCTCGGGCCGGAAGAGGAATTCACCAAGCACCTCGAACACTTCGCCCAAAAGGCCCATGTGTTCGCGGCCCTGGCCAGCAAGCACAAGCTTCACCCCTACGAGGCCTTCAAGCACCTGGAAGGGCTCTGGGGGCAAGTGGCCGATGCCGGCGCGCACCTTACCGAGCCTGTCATCGAGCCGGCACCGACCTTTGCCGGGCTGTCCACCGAGGAAGCCCTGGCCAGGCTGCGCCGGTACGGTCCCAACGAGGCGGTCCGGGCCAGGCGCATCACGGTCTGGAACCGGCTGTTCGACGCGGTCAAAAACCCGCTGGTGGTGCTGCTTGTCGTGCTCGGCGCCATCTCCTACGCCACCGACGACATCCGTTCGACCGTGGTCATCATCGGCATGGCCGTGCTCGGCGTGACGCTGAAAATCCTGCAGGAGGCCAAGGCCGACACCGCCGCCGAGGCGCTGCGCAAGATGGTCCACACCACGGCCACGGCCCTGCGCGACGGGGCCCAGCGCGAGATTCCCCTGGCCGAGGTGGTGCCCGGCGACATCGTGCTGCTGGCGGCCGGAGACATGGTGCCGGCCGACGTGCAGCTCGTGCGGGCCAAGGACCTCCATATCAACCAGGCCATGCTGACCGGCGAGGCCCTGCCCGTGGAAAAAATCGCCCGGCCAGCCGGCGAGGCCGCGCCCGAGGGCGAAACGGGCCTGGGCGATCCGGCCATGTGCTTCATGGGCACCAACGTGGTGTCCGGTTCGGCCGCGGCCGTGGTCATGGCCACCGGCGCCCGGACCTATTTCGGCGGCATCGCGGCCAAGCTGTCCCAGAAACGGGCCCCCACCGACTTCGACAAGGGCATCAAGAACTTCACCATGCTCATGCTGCGCTTCATGCTGGTCATGGTGCCCTGCGTGTTCGTCATCAACGGCGCCACCAGCCATGACTGGACGGGCGCGTTCATGTTCGCCCTGGCCGTGGCCGTGGGGCTGACCCCGGAAATGCTGCCCATGGTGGTGACGGTGTGCCTGTCCAAGGGCGCCCTGGCCATGGCCAAGCACAAGGTCATCGTCAAAAGGCTCGACGCCATCCAGAACTTCGGCGCCATCGACGTCCTGTGCACGGACAAGACCGGCACGCTCACCCAGGACAGGATCATCCTGGAAAAGTACCTCGACATCAAAGGCGCGGAGGACAACGCGGTTCTCGAATACGCCTACCTCAACAGCAAGCTGCAAACCGGCCTGCGCAACGCCCTGGACCTGGCCGTCATCGAGACCGGCGACGCGGTCGGCTCCTGCATCGATACGGCCGACTACGAACTCCTGGACGAAATCCCCTTCGACTTCATGCGCCGGCGCCTCAGCGTCATCGTGCGCGACAAGCGCACGGACAAGGCGATTTTGATCTGCAAGGGCGCGGCCGAGGAAGTGTTCGCCCAGAGCCGCACCTACAGCAAAAACGGCCTGGTCAAGCCCCTGGAAGGCACCCACCTCGACACGCGGCGCCAGCTCGTCCACGACCTCAACGACGACGGCTTCCGGGTGGTGGCCCTGGCCTACAAGGAAGTGGACGGCACCCGCCGCGACTTCGCCGTGGCCGACGAATGCGACCTGACCCTCATGGGCTATCTGGCCTTTCTCGACCCACCCAAGGACACGGCCGCCGACGCCCTGGCCGTCATGGCCGCCCACGGCATCACGCCCAAAATCCTCACCGGCGACAACGCCGTGATCACGGCCAAGATCTGCCGCGAGGTCGACTTCGACGCCGGGGACCACATCATGACCGGCGAGCAGCTGGCCGGCCTGTCCGAGGCCGAACTGGGCGAGGTGGTCACGCACTGCCACGTCTTCGCCAAACTCGACCCCATGCAAAAGGAGGCCATCGTCAAGGCGCTGCGCGCCCGGGGGCACGTGGTCGGCTTCATGGGCGACGGCATCAACGACGCGCCGGCCCTGCGCGCGGCCGATGTCGGCATCTCGGTGGATTCGGCCGTGGACGTGGCCAAGGAATCGGCCGACATCATCCTGCTCGAAAAAAGCCTGCACGTCCTCGAACACGGCGTCATCGAGGGGCGCAAGATCTTTTTCAACATCACCAAATACATCCGCATGGGCGCGAGCTCCAACTTCGGCAACATGTTCAGCGTGCTCGGGGCCAGCGTGTTCCTGCCCTTCCTGCCCATGCTGCCGATCCAGATCCTGGTCAACAACCTCCTCTACGACGTCTCCCAGACAGCCATCCCCACGGACAACGTGGACCCGGACATCGTGCGCCGGCCCCGGCGCTGGCGCATCGACGACATCCGGCGCTACATCCTCTACCTCGGCCCGGTCAGCTCGCTTTTCGACTATGTGACCTTCTTTTTCCTGCTGCACGTTTTCGGCGCCTGGACCAACCCGGCCCTGTTCCAGACCGGCTGGTTCATCGAGTCGCTGCTCTCCCAGACGCTCATCGTGCACGTGATCCGCACGGACAAGATTCCCTTCCTCCAGAGCCGGTCGAGCCTGGCCCTGGGGCTCACCACCCTGGCCATCTGCGCCCTGGGGATCTGGCTGCCGTTTTCGCCCCTGGCCCCCGCGT
>JAWRKJ010000022.1:0-3781 GCA_040307025.1 Desulfovibrionaceae bacterium
CCCCCCCCCCCCCCCCCCCCCCCCCCACGCCGGAGGCATATTACGGCCTGCTCCCTACGCAGGGGTGCAGGCCGCGGGCGATTTCGGTCAGGCCGGAGCCGTCGGCATTGATGCGGTAGATATGGTGTGTGCCGCCGGCCGGGCTTTCGGGCATTCCGGCGAAGTAGATGCGCCGGCCGTCCGGGGACCAGGCCGGGTCCACGGCCACGAAGGCCGGGGGCGTGAGGCGGAAGTTGGTGCCGCTGGCCGCGTCATAAAGGAAAAGCGCCGCGCCCGTGTCGTGGGCCCATTGGCTGTAGGCAGGGGTGGGAGGGACGCCACAGCTGACGAGAAGCAGGTTGGGATCGGTCGGGCTCGGCAGGGAGGCGTCGCCGCTTGAGGCCAGGGGATCGACGGTGAATTTTCCGATGGGCTCCTGGCGGCGGATGGTGCCGTCCAGGCCGTACCAGGTCACATGCTTGAGGTCCTGGACCACCAGGGCTGTGCCGTCCTGGGTGAAGCCTTGCAGGGTCTGGTCCGGGGCCAGTCCCGAGATGATGGTGGCCGGCCTTTCCAGGGGCTGGCGGGGGTCGAAGAGCTGGATGGTGGTGTCGGTGCGCCAGGCCAGCTTGGAACCGTCGGGACTGAAGCATTTTTCCCGGATGGGCATGGCGGAGGTGGTGGAGCGGGTCTGCCGGCCGGGTTTGGTCAGGTCCACGAACCGCAGACCGAGGCGTTTTTCCGGGCTGTAGACGAGCAACGAAGCATCGGGCGCGATGGCCGGGTCCTTGCCCTTGTCCAGGCGTTCGGGTTTGGCCTGGCCGTCCAGCAGCACGATGGAGCCGTCCTGTTCGAAGGCCACGACGTCTTTTGCGGCGGCGGTGGCCGGAGCCGGAGTCGGCAGCCAGGCCGGACGGCTGGCCTGGGTTTTGCCGGCCGGTTTGGGTTGGGCGGCCGGGACCTTGGCCAGGCCGGGCACGGCCCAGACCACGAGGCATACGACGAAGAGCCAGGTCGGCAGTTTCGCGAACATGGATTTCCCCCTCAGAAGGCCGGGAATGCGCCCGCCGGGGAGCGGTGCCAGCCCGGTGCCTCAGGCGATAAGCGCCTGGAACTCGGCTTCGTCAAGCACTTCCTTTTCGAGCAGGGCCGCGGCCACTTTTTCCAGAAGTTCCTTTTTGCCGACGAGCAAGTCGGCCACCCGGGCATCGGCCGCTTCCAGGATGTCCTTGACCTCGATGTCGAGGCGGGCGGCCGTGGCTTCGGAATAATCCCGGCCGGCCAAGCCGCTCTGGTCGGGTGTCAGGAAGACCGGTCGGGCCTGGCGCGGATAGGTGGCCGGGCCCAGGGTCTGGCCCATGCCGTATTCGGTGACCATGGCCCGGGCGATGTCCGTGGCCCGCTGGAGATCGTTGTGGGCGCCGGTGGAGATGTCGCCGAACACGAGACGCTCGGCCGCCCGGCCTCCCAGCAGCACGTCGATTTTGCCGAGCAGCTCGGTTTTGGTCATGAGGTAGCGGTCCTCGGTGGGAAGCTGCTGGGTCCAGCCCAGGGCGCCGATGCCGCGCGGCACGATGGAGATCTTGTGCACGGCGTCGGACCCGGGGGTGTAGGTCGCGACCAGGGCGTGGCCGGTCTCATGAAAGGCCACGATCCGTTTTTCCTTGGGATTGATGACCCGGTTTTTCTTTTCCAGGCCGCCCATGATGCGGTCCACGGCCTCTTCGAGGTCGTCCATGTCCACGGCGTCCTTGTTTTTGCGCGCGGCGAGGAGGGCGGCTTCGTTCATGGCATTGGCCAGGTCGGCCCCGGAAAAGCCGGGTGTCTTGCGAGCGATGACGGAAAGGTCCACGCTCGGGGCCAGCACGACTTTCCTGGCGTGGACGCGCAGGATGTCCTCCCGGCCGTTGACGTCGGGCCGGTCGACGAGCACCTGCCGGTCGAAGCGGCCGGCCCGCAGCAAGGCCGGGTCCAGGGTCTCGGGCCGGTTGGTGGCGGCCATGATGATCACGCCCACGCGGGGATCGAAACCGTCCATCTCGACCAGGAGCTGGTTGAGGGTCTGTTCCCGTTCGTCATGGCCGCCCATGATGGCCCCGGCCCGGGATTTGCCGATGGCGTCGAGCTCGTCGATAAAGATGATGCAAGGAGCCTTGTCCCGGGCCTGGGTGAACAGTTCGCGCACCCGGGCCGCGCCCACGCCCACGAACATTTCCACGAATTCCGAGCCGGAGATGGAGAAAAACGGGACCTGGGCCTCGCCGGCCACGGCCCGGGCGAGCAGGGTCTTGCCCGTGCCCGGAGGACCGACCAGGAGCACGCCCTTGGGCATCTGGCCGCCCAGGCGCTGGAAACGTTCCGGGGTTTTCAGGTAGTCGATGATTTCGACCAGTTCGGCCTTGGCCTCGTCGCAGCCGGCCACGTCGGAGAACCGGGTGTCCAGGTCCTTTTCGGCATAGACCCGGGCCTTGTTCTTGCCGAAAGCCATGACCCCGGAGCCGGGGTTGAGCCGCTGCATGAGGAAGTACCAGATACCGAAGAAAATGAAGATGGGAATGACCCAGGAGAGGATGTCTCGCAAAAAGGTGGATTCGGGCTGGGCCCGGAAAATGACCTTGTGCTTGGCCAGCTCGTTGGAGAGATCCTGGTCCACCCGGCGGGTGACGAAGTCCACGTCCTTGGCCTCGCCGTCCTCCTTAAGCTTCATTTTGCCGGAAATGAGGTCGCCGGTGATGGAGACTTCCTCGATCTGGTCAGCTTGCAGCTTGGCCAGGAATTCGGAGTAGGGGAGGTTTTTGGGGCCGTAGTTCGTGACGATGAAATTGTTGAGTAAAAGCACGCCCCAAATAGCGATCAGCACGTACCACAGGGAGAATCGATGGTGCTTTTCCATGTTGTTCAAAGTAGACTCTACTGGTGGAAGTTAAAGGATCTTTTTCGGATTCGGCTACCATAAGGCGTTCGGGCCGTCTTGGCAACGCCGCGCTGCCGGGTCCCTTCCGGGACCGGCCGGATGGAGGCTGGGGAATGTGGCCGAGGTGAATGAAAAAAATACAAACAGAGAAAAAAAGTCTTGCCACCCCCAGTCGAACAGGGTAATGACCTCGCTTCGCGACCGGTTGATCCGATCGTGGCCGTGAGCGCGGCAGTGACTTGACAGAATCCGCGAGCTTCGCTAACCCACTCCCTCTTGGGCGGCTGGCGTAGCTCAATTGGTAGAGCAGCTGATTTGTAATCAGCAGGTTGCGGGTTCAAGTCCCTTCGCCAGCTCCAAAATGGAGGGGTTCCCGAGTGGCCAAAGGGAACAGACTGTAAATCTGTCGGCGTATGCCTTCGGTGGTTCAAATCCACCCCCCTCCACCATACGCGCGAAAAGCTGTAGGAGACAGGTAGCCCTGTCGCATGAACTACATGTGACATACGCGGGAATAGCTCAATTGGCTAGAGCATCAGCCTTCCAAGCTGAGGGTTGCGAGTTCGAGTCTCGTTTCCCGCTCCAACGCCTCCCGTGTCCTACGCTTGAGAGATAGGCCCACGTAGCTCAGTCGGTAGAGCACTTCCTTGGTAAGGAAGAGGTCGCCGGTTCAATTCCGGCCGTGGGCTCCACTTCGAATCACCACAACAACATCCTGAGAAGCCAACGCTTGAACAGGGGGACGACATGGGCAAGGCGAAATTTGAGCGGAGCAAGCCGCACGTCAACATCGGTACCATCGGGCACATCGACCACGGCAAGACCACGCTGACCGCCGCCATTACCCGGCTCGCCAGCATGAAGGGTTTCGGTGAATACATTCCCTTC
>JAWRKJ010000023.1:0-8347 GCA_040307025.1 Desulfovibrionaceae bacterium
CCCCCCCACGGCCCGGGAAAGGAACCTGTGCGCGGGAACCCGGCGGAACCGGTCCGCGCGCTCCGTCGCACGACGTTAAGGCTATTTCTTGAGCAGCGAGGAGATGTTGCCCTTGCCGGCCAGGTCGGACAGGGTCCTCAGGTCGCCGGGCGTGGACAGGGTCAGGTTGCTCGTGGCTTCCATGTAGCGGGTTTTGAGTTCCTCGGGGCACTTCTTGTATTCGTAGAGCACGTGGGTCAGGGAAATGTCGCCGCCAACCTCGGTCTCGAAGGGATAGCCGAAGGGCAGAAGCAGCATCTGCACGCCCTGCTGGGCCGGAATGGTCTGGAGCAGGGCCACGTCCTTGAGCTTGCCCTCGGCTTCGTCCCATTTGCCGAGCACGGTCTCGCCATTGATCAGTTTCACCAGACGGATGTCGTACGCCATGGTCGTCTCCTTGCGGCACGCCGGTCCAGGCCCCGGACGGCGGGCACGGGTTGTTCGTTTGCAGGGCTGCGGGGAAAATCCGGCGGCATTGCCGGTAACGGCCGGTCATTTCGCTGCCGGAACGCGGCCGGACGCGCGTCGGCTTCGGCGTTCCCTTAGGGTTTTCCCCTTTTTGCGTCAACCGAAGGGCCCTTGGCCCGGGCCTTGGCGGCACAGGCGGCACACACACCGTCGATACGCACTTCCACTCCGGTGACGGCCAGGGGCAAATCCGGTCCCAACGCCTCCAAATTCACGAGCCCCTCGGCCACGGGTAAACATAAGGTCCGACCGCAGCGCAGGCAATGGGCATGGCAGTGCGGTTTGGAAGCAAACCGGGAACCGAGGCAATAACGCTTGGCCCGCTCGCCGCTGCTGTGGCGCAGGGCCAGGCCCTTGTCCACGAACAGATCCAGGATGCGGTACAGGGTGACCTTGTTGAGATCGTGGCGGCGGCGCACCCGGGTCAGGATGTCGGCGGCGGCCAGGGCGACCCCGGCTTGGTCCAGGACCTCGGCCACCAGCAGGCGCAGGGGCGTGGCCTCGATGCCGGCCCGGGCAAGCAGGGCCGCGACAGCGTTGGTTGGCGAGTCGTCCATGGACGCGTCCTAGGTCCGCTCCCTCTTGCGAAAACAGGCCGGGCACAAGGACAGGAAAAAGACCGTGGCCGCCACGGCGATGATGGCCGCGCCCGAGGTCAGGTCGAAGCGGTAGGCCAGGGCCAGGCCGGACAGACAGAAAAACAGGTTGAGCACGGTGGCCCCGACCATGGCCCGGCCCAGGGAACCGGCCCGACGCATGGCCAGGCTCGGCGCCACCGAGATCAGGGCGATAATGAGGATCAGCCCGGCCACCCGAATAAGCAGCACCACGGCCACGGCGGAAAGGGCCGTGAGCAGGTAGTGCAGAAAGGTGACCGGTGCCCCGCGCACGGCCGCGAATTCCCGGTCAAAGGCCATGGCCACGAAGCCGTGGTAGTAGCGCAACGTGACCGCGACCAGGACCACGGCCAGTCCGGCCAGGGCGAGCAGGTCAGCAACCGGAACGGTGATGATGCTGCCGAACAGGTAGCTCATGAGGTCGGGTTTGTAGCCCGGCGACAAGTCGAGCAAAATGATGCCACAGGCCATGCCGGCGGCCCACAGCACGCCGATGACCGTATCCGTGTCCTCGACATGGCGCAGGGTGATGGCGGCCATGGCCAAGGCGGCGGCCACGGTGAAGGCCACGGTGACCGGCAGCATGGGCAGGGCCAAAAAAGAAGCCAGCCCCACCCCGCCGTAGGCGGCATGGGCCGCGCCGCCGGCCAGAAAGACCATGCGGTTGGCCACGATGAGCGTCCCCACCACGCCGCAGCACACGGCGGCCAGCACCGCCGCCCACACGGCGTGCTGCATGAAAGGCAGGCTCAGGGCCTCGATCATAACGGCTCCGTCGGGAGAAGGCCCGTGAACTCCGGGGGCATGCGGCGCAGGTAGGCATCCAGGGGGCAGGTCGGCTGGTGCACGCCGTAGAGCAGGTCCACCATCTCCTGGGTGAGCCTGGGCTCGGCGGCGTGGAGCAGCCGGCCGTTGACGCAGGCCACGGACGTGACCCCGGCGGCCAGGATACTGAGATCGTGGCTGACCACCAACGTGGTCACGCCCCGGCCCACCCGGGCCAGCACCTCGTAGAGACAGAATTTCCCCTGGGGATCGATGTTGGCCGTGGGTTCGTCGAGGATGAGCAGGCCCGGCTCGGAGACCAGGGCCCGGGCAATGAGCACCCGTTGCTTCTGGCCGCCCGAGAGCTGGCAAAACCGGCGATCGGCCAGGGGCAGCATCTCGACCTGGTCCAGGGCGGCCTTGGCCCGGCGCACGGCCTCGCGACCGTAGCGGAAGCCGTGGCAGGCGGGCGTGAGCAGACCCATGAGCACCACGTCGAGGACCCGGATGGGCAGGTCCTTGCGCTCGGCCACGCCCTCCAGACGCTGGGGCACGTAGCCGATACGCTCGCTGTGGCGTCCCGGTGGATCGCCGAACACCCGGATGCTGCCGGACTGGGGACGCAGAATGCCCAGAATGCACTTGAGCAGCGTGGTCTTGCCGCCGCCGTTGGGGCCGAGCACGGCCAGGCGTTCGCCCGGGGCCACGTCCAGACTGACCCGGTCAAGGGCGGTCTGGACGTGGTACCCGAACGTGAGGTCGCGGATGGCGACGACGGATTGCGTCACTTGGTCTCCCCGCTTGTTGCCAGCCCCTGGCGCAGGGCCTTGGCAGCGGTCATGAGGTTGTCGGCCCAGTCCCCGGCCAGGGGATCAAGGGGCGCCACGGTCCCGCCGATGGACTTGGCCAGGGTTTGGGCCTGGCTGGCGCTCATCTGCGGTTGCACGAAAATGACCTTGACCCCGTCCTTCCGGGCCTCGGTGACCAGGGCGGCCAGGGCCTTGGGGCCGGGTTCGTGGCCGAGCTGCTCGATGGGCACCTGGGTCAGCCCGAAGTCCCGGGCGAAATACCCCCAGGAAGGATGAAACACCATGAATTTATGGGGCCCGGCCGGCAGATCGGCAAAGAGTTTCTCTATGCCGGCGGCCAGCGTGTCGCAAGAGGCGGCGAAGCGTTCGTAGCCGGTCGTGTAGGCCGCGCTCCCCTCGGGATCGGCCTTGATCAGGGCGTCGCGCATATTGGCGCCGAGCACCTTGGCGAGCCGCGGCGACAGCCAGACATGGGGATCGGGCTCGCCTGCCTCGTGGTGATGGTGGTGGCCCGCCTCGTGCGCGTGTCCGGCTTCCTTGCCGATGGCGGCTGGCTGTTCGTGTTCCTCGTGCTCGTGTTCGTGGGCGAGCATGGGCATCTTTTCAATGCCGGCATCGGTATGGACAATGACCATTTTCGGATTGGCGGCGGCGAACCGGGGCAGCCAGGCCGCCTCGAAATCCATGCCCACCCCGCAGTAGAGGGCCGCACCGGACAGGGCGGCAAGCTGACGGGGCTTGGGCTCATAGGTGTGGGCATCGGCGCCGGCCGGGACCATGACCAGGGCCTCGGCCCGATCCCCGGCGATCTGTTTGAGGAAGTAAGCCTGGGGGGCGATGCTGACCGCAACCAGGAGCTTGGCCTGGGCCGGTATGGCCAGGGCGAGCACGCACCCCAAAGACAACAAGAGCAAACGTTTCATGACGACTCCTTTGTGTTTTTTCGACCACGCCGGGCAATGCAACAAAGTTGCATGGTCACGTCAAGGGCTTTTCGTCCTCTCCCCGGCCGCGACCGCACGTTTCCCCCCGAAATGTTCGCGGCAACCCTTTCCAGTCCGAAAAAAATGCTTAATACCATAAACCAGACTGCCCAGCCGCCCCGCCAGAGACGGCTCCGTCCGACCGGGAGCAGCGCCGAACGGAGTGAACGCTTTCCGCCCGCCCCCCCCGGAAAATCTTCCGGGCAGAACACGGCGTCCCGGCCAGTCCGGTCAATCCATTGCCCTTTCGGATCGCCACCGAATTCTTGACTTGAAGTGGACACTTTTTATTCCCGTGGCGAGAGGTGGCATTCAGGGATTTTTCCCCCCAGCCGGGAAAAGTGCCTACAAGGGTATTGCCTGAAATTTTAATTTACGGTATGAACTGTATCGGAATTCGACCACACCGCCAAAACCTGTGGTCGCGGCACCGAATCCCGGCCGGATCGCGGGCGGCAACCGCGATGTCCGCCGCCGGGCTAGACCGATAACCCCGCGCCATGCGCCAACGCAAAGGAGACTCCACCATGTCCACGAAACGCATTGTCATCATCGGCGGCTCCGCCGCCGGGCCCAAAGCCGCCGCCCGTGCCAAACGCCTGGATGAAGAGGCCGAGGTCACGCTCCTGCAAAAGGCCCCGGAGCTGTCCATGGCCTCCTGCGGCTACCCCTATTACGTGTCCGGCGAGGTCGACTCCCGCGACGCGCTTCTGGCCACTCCGGCCGGCGTGGTGCGCGATCCGGTTTTTTTCGCCGGGGCCAAGGGCGTGGCCGCCATGGTCAACACCGAGGTCACGGCCATTGACCGGGAAAAGCACACCGTGGCCTGGAAAAACCTCCAGACCGGCGAAACCGGCAACCTGCCCTACGACAAGCTCATCCTGACCACCGGCGCCCGGTCCCGCATTCCGCCCATTCCCGGCCGTGACCTGGAAGGCGTCAGCACCATGGGCAGTCTGCAAAACGCCGACAAGCTGCGCGCCCTGGCCGCCGCCAACAAAGGCAAAAAGGCGATCATCGTCGGCGGCGGGCTCATCGGCATGGAGGCCTGCGAAGCCCTGGTCACGGCCGGCCTGCACGTGACCGTGGTCGAGGCCGTGCCGCAGATACTGACCTTTCTCGACCCGGAACTGTCCATGCTCGTGGCCAACCACGCCCGGGCCAAGGGCGCGACCCTTCTCACCGGTGTCGGCATCGCGGAGATCCTCGGCCAAAACGGCGCCGTGACCGGCGCCAAGCTGGCCGACGGCCGGGAACTCCCCTGCGACCTGCTCGTCATGGCCATCGGCGTGGTGCCCAACACCGACCTGGCCAAGGCGGCCGGACTCGCGCTCGGCGCTACCGGCGCCCTGGTCACCGACGCCCACATGCGCACGTCCGATCCCGACATCTATGCGGCCGGCGACTGCGTGGAGGTAATAAACCGCCTGACCGGCAAACCCATGCACGCGCCCTTCGGCGATCTGGCCAACCTGGAAGGCCGCGTGGCCGGTGAAAACGCCGTCCTCGGCGATGTGGCCACCTTTCCCGGCACCATCGGCAGCGGCATCTGCAAGGTGTTCGACTTCGGCGCCGGCTCCACCGGCCTGTCGGAATTTCGGGCCAAGCAAGCCGGCTTCGACGTGGTCACGGCCATCAATGCCAGCCCGGACAAGCCCGGCTTCATGGGGGCCAATCTCGTCATTTCCAAAATCGTGGCCGAGGCCGCCACGGGCAAGATCCTCGGCTTCCAGTGCGTGGGCGCGGGCAACGTCAACCGGCAGGTGGCGGAAATGGCCATGGCCATCCTGGGCGGGCTGACCGTCGACGACGTGGCCATGGCCGACCTGCCCTACGCACCGCCCTACTCCCTGGCCATCGACCATGCCGTCGCCACGGCCCACATCCTGCAAAACAAACGCCGGGGGCTCATGCACGGCGAAACGACCCTTGTGGTCAAGGCGCGTCTGGACAACGGGGCCAAGCCGTTCATGCTCGACGTGCGCGGCCCCAAGGAGTTCGAGACCATGCGCCTGGGCGTGGGCGAAAAGCTCATTCCCCTGGGCCAGCTGCGCAAGCGCCTGGCAGATCTGCCGGCGGATAAAAACGCCCCCATCGTGGCCTACTGCAAGGTGTCCATGCGCGGCTACGAGGCCGAGCGGGTGCTGCGGGCGAACGGCTACACCAACGTGACAGTCATGGAAGGCGGGGTCATGGCTTGGCCCTTTGCCCGGGAAAAATAAGCCGCACGGAACCGGAAGCGGCCGTCCAACCGGTGGCCGCTTCCGGCAAACGGCCGCTTAGACCCGGATGGTGATATGCCGGGCGTGGAGCAGCCAAGCCAGCGGGAAAAGCGCCACGAGAAAAAGGACGGCCCAGGCCAGGGACGTCCAGGCGTTCTGGGGCCAGCCGCCAAAGAGCGTGCGGTACAGCAAAACCTGCAAATTAATCGTGCCGCCCGGGCCGCCGGCCAGCTTGATGTGGCGCAGGGTCGAGGCCGCAAACGAGGCCACGACGTAGAGGGTCAAGGGGTTGGTGCCGAGGATGACCAGCGGCTTGGCCCAGACGGCCAGGGCGCGTCCGTCGAGTGTGCCATGGCCGGCCGCGAGCAGCACCAGGGCAAGCCCGCCCATGGTCAGGACGAACGAACTCGTGAACAAGGACTTGTTGAGCGGAAAGGACAATCCCCAGCCAAGCCCGCACCCCACCAGGATCAGGCCCAAGACGAAGGCCAGGAAGGTGCGTCTGCCACCGGCACGCAACCACCGACCGGCCCGCAGGCCAATGGCGCCCAAAGCCACGGCCGGCAGCGTGGAGAGCACCCCTTCCGGGTCCCAGGTCGTGCCCCGGCTCCAGATGTGGCCCCGCAGCAGCAGCTGATCGACCCAGCCCTCCAGATTGACGTCCGAGGCAAGGCTCGGGCGCCCCAAACCCGGCACCGGGACCAGCACCAGCAACAGCCAGTAGCCCACGAGCACGGTCACGATCATGGCAACGACGCCCCGATTGCCCAGGCGCACATGGAGCCAGACCGTGGCCAGGTAGACCACGGCGATGCGCTGCAATACGCCCGGGATGCGCAGATGCTCGAGCTGCAAGTGCAGGTAGACGTTTTCGAGGACCCCGAGCAGGAAAAGGACGGCCGTACGTCTGAGGACCTTGGCCCAGAAAAACCCGGCCTCGCCGGCCCGAACTGCGTCCCGGTCCACGGCCAAGGCCACGCACACCCCCACCAGGAACAAAAAAACGGGAAAAATGCCGTCGGCCACGGTGCAACCATCCCAGACCGCATGGCGCAGCTGGTCAAAGACATGGAGCCGGTCGCCGGGATTGTTGACGACGAGCATACCGGCAATGGCCAAGCCGCGCAGAAAATCCACGGACGTGAGCCTCTTTTTGGGCCATACGGCCATACGATTCCCCACGACACCGCTGCCCAAGGGGCCGGTGCTCACATCGGATGGAATTCCAAAGGGCCACTCCCTTTAGCCGCCGGAGGCGTATCTCCCTGAAAGCGGACCGCTTAGATTCTACCTAATATTCGGCTTCGCCTGCATCCACGGCGGCCAGGCGGCCAATGGCCGACCAGTCGAGGGAAGCGCCGTCGTGGGCCAGCAAGGCCAGAAAACGATCACGCAGCAAACTGGCCATGGGCAGCGGCACGTTGAGAGCCTCGGCGGCAGCCAGGGTCAGCCGAATATCCTTTTGGCCGAGCGGCGCGGCAAAGCCGGCCGGTTCGAAGGCTTCTTCCACAAGCAGCGTCCCATAGGTCTTGTAGACCGGGGCGCCAAACAGCGTGGACGTCAGGATATCGAGGTATTGGGCCTTGTCCACGCCACCCTTGCTCACCAGGGCCATGGCCTCGCCCAGGGTTTCGATGACCGAGGCGATCAGGAAGTTGCCGCTGAGTTTGACGAGATTGGCGGCCTCGGGGCGTTCGGCCACGACAAACGTCCGCTGGCCGATGGCCGCGAACACGGGCTTGACCGTTTCGATGGTCTCCGGCCGGCCGGCGGCGACGACAAAAAGCTTGGCCGCGGCGGCCGCGTCCGGCCGGCCGAACACCGGCGCGGCCACGAAACCCTGGCCGGCCTGGTCGTGATCGGCCGCGAGCCGCTCTGCCAAGGCCACACTGATCGTGCTCGAGGAAATATGCACCGCGCCCTTGGGCAAGCTCGCCAGCACACCGCCGTCGCCGTAGACCACCTCGCGGACGGCGTCGTCATGGGCGAGCATGGTGATCACGGCCTCCACCTGGCAGGCGTCGGCGATCCGGGGCGCCACTTTGGCCCCCAGCGCGGCCAAGGGTGCGGCTTTGGCCGGTGTGCGGTTGTAGACGATCACCTCATGCCCGGCCTTGAGGATATTGGTGGCCATGCCACTGCCCATGCGCCCCAGTCCAATGCATCCGATTTTCATAGGCAGGTTTCCTTTCGCGTGTGCGTCAAAAATTCGGTCGTGCCGTAGCGGCTGCCATGCAAAATAGACAAGGCCACACCGAATGCAAAGGCCTTCGGTGTCAATGCCAAAAAGTTCTCTTCAGGCTCATCTAGCGGCGCTCCCATGCGCCTGCTCCGCGCCACAGGCGGCAAGACCGTTTCGCGTGCGAACACGAACCTCCGCCCGCTGGCCCGGTGCAGTCACACCGGTCCACCGTCTCTCGCCTGCTACCTCCCTGCCCACCGGG
>JAWRKJ010000024.1:0-11933 GCA_040307025.1 Desulfovibrionaceae bacterium
GGCCGGCCAGCCGCCGCCCCGAAGTCCGGGCAGCGGCTGGCGACATGGTTGACAGACCGTTTCGGGCGCGTTTTTAGAACATCTGCTCGGTGCGCGAGATGATGTCATCCTGGATGGAGCGGTCCAGGGAGGTGAAAAACGCGCTGTAGCCCGCCACCCGGACGACCAGTCCCCGGTAGCTGTCGGGATGGTCCTGGGCGTCCGTGAGGGTCTCCTTGCTGATGACGTTGTACTGGATGTGGGTGCCGCCACCGTTGAACAGGGTTTCGGTCACGGCGATGAGGTTGGACACGCCCTGCTCGTCCTTGAGGGCGTTGGGATGGAACTTCATGTTGAGCAGGGTGCCGTTGGAGGCGATGACATGGTCGAGCTTGGTCACGGACTTGACCGAGGCGGTGGGGCCGGAATGGTCCATGCCGGACACCGGGGAGACGCCGTCGGCCAGGGGCGCCCCGGCCTTGCGGCCGTCCGGGGTGGCGCCGACCACGGCACCGAGCGGCACGTTGGCCGACACCGGGTACAGGCCGGGCTGGAAGGTGCCGCCGCGCGGGTTGGTGTATTTCTCGACTTCCTTGCAGTACACGAGCGCGCCCTCGTGGGCGATCTCGTCGGCATAGGGCTCGTCGTTGCCGTACTTGGGCGCCCGGTTGAGAAGCATCTGGCGCAACGTTTCGCCTTCGACCCCGGCGAAATCCGTGGCCAGGGCCTGTTTCAGTTCGGCCAGGCTCACGGCCTTGTCCTCGTAGACGAGCTTGCGGATGGCGGCCAGGGAATCGGCCACGTTGGCCACGCCCACGCCCTGGGGACCGGTGAAGTTGTAGTGGGCGCCCCCTTCCTGGAGGGACTTGCCCTTGGCGATGCAGTCGTCGACCAGGGAGGACAAAAACGGCAGCGGCGCGCGCTGGCCATGGGCCGTGTCCACGGCGTTGTCGCTGATGACGAGCAGCCGGACATCATAGGCCATCTGGGCGCGGTAGGCGGCCATGAGGTCGTCGTAGGTGGCGAAGGTGGTCAGATCGCCGGTTTCGGGGCCCAGGCGCGCGCCCGACAGCGGGTCCACGCCGTTGTTGAGGGTGAGCTCCAGCACCTTGGCGATGTTGAAGAAGGCGGCGTCGTGCCAGCCTTCGGTCTTGCCGCCGACCTGTGGCTCGACGCAGCCGATGATGCCGTAATCCCGGGCGTCCTCGCGGGTCAGGCCACGACTGAGCAGGGCCGGGATGATGAAACGGTCGTTGTAGTAGGCCGGCATGCCAAGGCCCAGGCGCGTGACCTCGGCCGCCTTTTCGTACAGGGCCCGGGGCGTTTCGCTGTGCACGCGGATGGAGATGGAGGGCTGGTAGAGCCGGGTGTTGGCCGTCGCCTGGAGGCACATGTAGGAAAGGGGATTGGTCGCGTCCTCGCCCTGGCGGTCCACGCCGCCGACGATGAGGTTTTGGAACATGGGGTAGCCGCCAAAGGCCTTGGTCGAGCCCTCGTCGCGCACCTTGTTGATCTCGTTGAACTTGATGAAAAGCAGATCCAGCAGTTCCTGGGCCTTTTCCGTGGTGATGGCCTTGTCGGCGAGCAGATAGGGGAACAGGTACTGGTCGAAGCGCATGGGCGAGATGGAATGGCCGTTGGATTCGAGCTGGAGCACGAGCTGGATGAACCAGAACGACTGGAGCGCCTCGGCAAAGGTCTCGGCCGGCTTGGCCGGCACCTTGGCGCAGATGCGGGCGATTTCGAGCAGCTCGGCCTGGCGGATGGCATTGCCCTCCTTCTCGGCCAAGCTGGCAGCCAAATCCGCGAAGCGCCGGGCAAAGGCGATCACGGCCCGGTTGGCGATCAGCACGGCATTGAGGAAGGTGATCTTGGCCGCGTGCTGGGGGTTGGTCATGTCGAGAGCGGCCAGGGTGGCCTCGGCTTCGGCGATGACCCCATCCAGGCCCTTGGCCAGGACCTTGGCGTAGTCCACGGAAATGTGGCCGACGCCGTTGAAATAGTAGTTGCCCACGGTGAAGACGCCGTATTTCTGGGCGTCCAGGGCCTCGCGCGGCATAAGGGCGGTGGCCAGTTCGTTGGTCGTCTTGCCGTCCCAGTAGGGGAACAGCTCGCGCAGGACGGCCTTTTTCTCCTCGGAGATCAAAAACACGTCGCCGGTGCGCTTTTCCAGACGATCGAGTTCGTCTTCCAGCCATTTGCAGGAAAATTCCGGGAAAACCGGGGCCGCGCGGGATTTGGTGCACTGGTTGCCGACGATGATCTCATCGGGCTGGATAAAGACGGTCATGCCGCCGAGAATCTTTTCCAGGGCCTTGGCCCGGCGGATGATCATGGGCTGGGCTTCGGTCTCCCGGTACGAGGCCGTGATGAGCTGGGCCCGTTCCACGCAGATCTCGGGTGTGATGGCGATGAAGCGTTCCCGGATGGCCTCGACCCGGTTCGTCGGCCCGGGCAAATGCAGTACATCGAACTTGCTCAGCAACTCTTTTTCGACACTGCCTGTCATGACGCCGTCCTCCTGGGGTTGCGGTTTAGGAAACAGCCCTGGCTTCATACGCGCGTTGTTCCATGGGTATTTTCTGCTTGATGCGGACTGGAAATGCCCGTACGTTGCCCTCCGATTTCCCTGTATGGCCAGGCCTGTTGCGACAGGGGATTGCTGTCGCCACGTTTCCCTCCAAAACCGTGACCTAAAAGGTCGCCCTCCGCCAATCCCCCATCAGGGGGATTCGTTTCACCCTTTCGGGGGATTGTTCCCGTTGCGGCCAGACCTTCCCCGCGACCGTGCCATGGGCGCCGGAGGCGTGTGGAAGGCCTCCGCCGACCAAAGGGCTGCGCCCTTTGGAAGCCCGTCATGAGTTGAGCCGATTGGGATTGCGGGTTGGCGGCAACGCCCTCCGGCCAGCGGATGGCGCGGTCGTGCATCGCGCGAGAGGGAAAAGGCAAGAGGGGGGCGCGCCGCCCTGCGCGCGGCGGCGCACCGTGGGGGCGGTTCGGAACCACCCTTTCCGAAAGGCTAGAAGGGCACGTCGTCCATGCCCGAGGCTTCGGACGGAAAAGCCGGACCGAGATCCTCGTCGGACTGCTGCTGGCGCGGGGCGCCACCCTGGCGGGGGCCGCCACCCTGACGCGGACCGGCCTGGGAAGGAGCGGGCCGGCGCGGAGCGCCGTAGCCGCCTTCGTCGCCCATGGGCGCCTCGGCCGCCTGGCCGCGGGAATCAAGCCCCTGGACGGTGTGGCCGGGGCCGCTCACCACGATCTCGGTGGTATAGCGTTTTTGCCCCTGCTGGTCGTCCCAGGACCGGGTGCGCAGGCTCCCCTCGATATAGACCAGCCGGCCCTTGGACAGGTAGTTGTTGCAGAATTCGGCCGAGCGGCCGTACACGGCGATGCGGTGCCATTCGGTGCGCTCGACCTTGTTGCCCTCGCGATCCTTGTACGACTCGTCCGTGGCCAGGGAGAAGTTGGCCACCGGATTGCCCGAAGGCAGATAGGTGAGCTTGGGATCCTGGCCGAGCCGGCCAACGAGAATGACTTTATTGATGCTTCCGGCCATGGGCGGACTCCTTGGGACGCGCCAAGCGCGTCGGCGTTTCGGGGCTGGAGGTTAGGGCTTGGGCGCGATCTTTTCAAGTTCGCCCAAAACGTCCTCCACGGCGTAGGTCAGCTTGTCGGCCGCATGGGCGTCGCGATCGGCCAGGGCCGCCTCCAGGGCGCCCTTGGCGGCCACGGCCCGGCCCAGGGCCGGCAGCAGGGCCTTGCGGTCCACGCCCGGCACCTCGCCCAGCCGGATGCGGTCGTCCAGGGCCTGGATAAGTTCGAGCAGCCCCTGGGGACCAGCCGGCGGCGTGGGTTCCACGGGCCAGGCCAGGGCGTAGAGACGGGGAAACGCCTCGGAGGCCAGGTCCCGGTCCCAGGTCGTCACGGTCACGCGGACTTGCAGGAACCTTCCCATGGCTATTCCCCCTCCTCCCAGCTCGTGCGCACCCGGTTGACCACGTCCTCGATGAGGCCGGTCTGGGATTCCTGGCACACGCCGACCAGGGGCGCGCCCTGGTCCACGTTCTGGTCGTGCTGGAAATACACGGCGTAGATGATGCCTTCCGGGCCGTCGTACACGAGCGGCTTTTCCCGTTTCATACGCGAAACGATGAAAAGCTCCAGGCCCGGTTTGACGCTGACCGAACGCGGACCAGAGGCCTTGACCTTCTTGTCCACGCTCGGGATGAAATAATACTTGGCCCGCTCGGGCGCCGGAAACAGAAACAGCACCTTCTGGAGGATGGCCGCGATGACCTCATCCTTGGACAGGAAGTGGCGAATGACGGCCAGAGGCGTGCCGGCCTCGACAAAATGGCCTTCCAGTTCCGTGCGCACCGAGCCCACCACGCCCTTGACCTCGGCATGGATGGGTTTGTCGTTGTGCTCGCGGGTGAGCTTGGCGAGCAGCGTGCCGGGCTTTTCCCCGTAGGTGCCGGAGGCGCCGACGACCCGGGTGCCGGGCGTAACGGCGGCGAAACGCACGATGCCCGTGTGGGGCGCCAGCACCTCGATCTCCTCGTAGGGCGCGGCCTTTATTTCCTCAAGCAAGGCTTTGACGTCGATCACGGAGTCACTCCCGTCGTATGGGGTGTGGGGAGAGGTGTGGGAAGGGGGGCCGGAGGCATTTCTCTCCCTCTACGCTCTCCCCCTAGCGATAATACAAATTACGGCCGCCGATGGTTAAAAGCACCTGCTTCAAGTTCTTACGGATCTCGCGGCGGTCCCAGATGCCCTGGATATGGCCCCGGGCCAAGGCGTTATGCGCCCGGTGGTAATCGGGCGCGATGTCGATGCCGGTGGTCTCCTTGATGACGCCCGGGCCGGCGAAGCCGATGTTGGCCGAGCGCACCGCGAACTGGTAGGGCGAGCAGCCGAGGAAGCTCGCCACCGGGCCGGCGTAGGAATTGGTGTCGTAAAGCACCACGTAAAGCCCGCCGGCCTCGATGTAACGCCGCACGGCCATGGTGACCCGGGGCATCTGGATAAGGCCGTTTAGGCTCTCCTGGATGCGGATACCGGCCGTGCCGTGGACGTAGGCCAAAAACGGATAGTGGCGGCGGCGGGCCCGGGCCAGGGCGCGGATGAACTTCTCGCCCTCGGCCGCCCCGACCGAACCGCCCCGGAAAGCGGCGTAGAGCACGGCCGACACGAGCTTGACCCCGTCAAGCCGGGCCTCGAAGGTCACGCAGGCCGACTTGCGGCCGGTCTTCTGCTTGGCCGCGTCGAGCTTTTCCTCGAAGCCGGGGTAGTCCAGGGGATTGCCGGCCTCGATGTCGGCGTCGAATTCCGACACCGAGCCCTGGTCGAAGACGTTGCCCATGACCCACTGGTATTCCATGGGAAAATGGTGGCCGCAGTGGACGCACACCCCGGCGAAATCGCCGTACAGGTCCGGGGCCCAGAGGTCCGGGCAGCCGTAGGTGGCGGACTCGGGACAGGTGACGGCCTTGTCCTCGGCCGCCTTGGGGCTCACGTAGCACCAGCCGAAATCGGCCAGGCAGGCCCCTTCCTCGGGATTGGACAGCTCCACCAGCATGCGGCTTTTTTCCGGATCGCAGGTGACCGGGGCGTTTTCCCGACTCCGACGCAACGGCGCCATGAGCCGGTTGCCGACGAGGCGCAGTTCCGATTCCATGTCCGAAGCGGTCTTGGCCCAATTCTTCAGGTGCTTGCCGAGAAAATCGTAGCGGATGAACGAATAGCCGGACCAGAACACGCTCTGGGCCCGGGAGGCCAGACGCGCGCCCGAGGGCCGGCCGTCGCGGAAGGCGGTTTCGGACATGCGCCGGTACTTGCGGTAGCGGCGCCAGACCAGTCGGTCGGCGGCGGCGTCGTCGAGCGTCCAGCGCACGAACATGCCCTCGGCATCGGCCGGACCGCTCTTGCGTCGGGACGCGGCCCGGGCCCGGAAGAGCTTGAACCCGGCCACGTCGAGAAACACCTGGTCCGTGGCCCGGATGACCTCCTGGCGCAGGTCCTTGAAAAAGTCGTAGTGGTGGGGCCGGGCGCCAAGGGGCGGCTCCTCCACGATCTTGTCGATGTAGCCCATGCGCAGGTTGTCGGCGGCAGTTATATTAAGGCGTTTGGCGCATTCGGCGATGAGCTCCGGGACCACGCGCTGGCCCTGCCGGATGCCGGATTCGATGGCGGCCGCGCCTTCCGGGGAGATGACCGAATAGTAGCCGTGGGAGAACATGAGCCGCAGGTCGGACAGGCCGATGGCCTCGGCCCCGCCCGAACCGCCTTCGGAAATAACCGACACGACAGGCACCCGCAGTCCGGCCATCTCATAGAGGTTGCGGGCGATCTGCTGGGCCGCGCCGGGATAGTCCTCCACCGGAAAGGCGCCGGGCGTGAACACGTAGGTGTGGATGGGAATGCGCTCGGTTTCGGCCACCTTCAGGTACTGCAAGGCCTTGGCATTGCCCCAGGGCTTGACCGAGCCGCCGTTGCGAAACTCCTGGCCGTGCCCCTTTTCCTGGCCGATGACCATGACCGGCTGGTTGACGATCTTGTCGCCCCGGCGCCGGGTGATGTAGGCCCGGGCGATGAGCATGCTCGGGTCGATGGAGTATTCGTCCTGGCCGCCGATCTCGGTGTAGTTGTCGTAGACGTTTTCCAGGATGTCCTTGAGGCTCACCCGGGCCGGATGGCGCACAATCCGCACCCGGTCGATGGGGGTCAGTTCCTCGTCGAGCTTTTTTTCCAGGAAGGCGAACAGGTCCTCGACCTGGCGCACGAGCTGGGCCTTTTCCCCGGGCGGAAAGGCGTTTTCCCGGCCGGCCAGTTCGTCCAGACGGGTCTGCATGAGGGCGATGTTGGCGTTTTCCCGCCCGCCGAAGATGTCTTTGATGTAGTTCAGGCGATCGCGCAACTCACCGATTCGCTTTTCTATTTCCATGAATGGCATCCAGGTCGTGACGCGCCGGACCGGGCAAGGGCTCCCGGGCCGGACCGCAACCGCGCCGACCGGTTAGAATTGCAGGATGGTGGCCGTCTTTTCCCGCAGAAACCGCACATTGGACTTGAGTTCCTGGCCGGCGCCATCGGCTCCGGACAGGGTCAGGCCGTCAAGAAACTCACAACCCCGCTTGCGGGCCTCGGACAGATCCGCGCCCCAGACAATGGCCAGGGCCAGGTTCGGATCGTACTCCGTGGGAATCTCGTAGGGCTCGTCCATGGGAATGTGGGTGTGCAGGCGCAGCCAGGGGAATGTCGGCGCGGCGAACCGATCGATGCGCCCCACCCAGGGCGTGAACCGGTTGGCCGGGTCCTCGGCGATGAGGCGGTATTCCACGCCCACGCCGTCAAAAGTGATGTCGGACTGGGTATAGCCCATGGGCTCGCCGAGACCAAGCCGGATCTGTTCGGCGATGAGATTGACGTCGCCCCGGCCCTTGATGCGGGAGATGGCGGCCGACACGCCGTTTTCCACCTGGATGCGGGTGTTGACCTCCATGAGGAAGGGCTGGCCCGTGGGCGAGACGATCCATTCCCAGGTGCCCACGTTGTCGTAGCCCACTTCGTGGGCCATGGACAGGGAATAGCCCACGAGATCGTCGAGGAGCCTCGCCGCGTCAAAGGCGTACCCGATCTCGCCGGGCCGGAATCCCGGGGCCACCTCCACCCGCTTCTGGCGGCCGGTGGACTGGATGGTGCAGTTGCGGGTGCCGAAGTGCACGATGTTTTTGCCCGTGCGGTCGGCCACGATCTGGACTTCCAGATGGTTGAAGTCGGAAATGCGCTGCTCAATGAGCACGCCCTCGTCGTGGAACTGCCGCTTGGCGTAGTTGCGCACCCGGCGGTAGACGGTCTTGAACTGGTCGAGATCGTAGATTTCCTCGATGCCCATGCCGCCGCCGCCGGCCGAGGCCTTGACCAGCACCACCGAGTCGCTGATGCCCTGTTCGGCCTGGAAGGCGAACAGGGTCTCGGCGATCTCCTCTGCCTCCAGCTCGTCGTACACGGGCCGGTCCGAACCCGGCACCGTGGGAATGGACAGGCTGCGGGCCAGGCGCTTGGTGTTGATCTTGTCCCCGAGCGACCGGATGATGCGCCAGGAGGGGCCGATGAACGTGAGGCCCTGGGTGCGCTCGGCCACCCGCCGGGCGAACCGGAAATCCTCGGCGAAAAACCCGTACCCGGGGTGGATGGCCGTGGCGCCGGCATGGTCGGCCACGGACAGGATCTCGTTGGCGTCGTGGTAGGAGCTGACCCGGAAGGCGCTCTCGGGACCGCCGAGGGACCGGGCCAGCCGCAAATGGCCCGAGGCCTCGTCGGCCTTGGTGTAGATACAAACAAAATCCAGGCCGAGCGAAACGCAAGCCTGGATGATGCGCATGGCGATCTCGCCCCGGTTGGCCACCAGGACTTTATGTTTCTGTTTCGGCACGGTCCGTCTTCTTTTTATCCTCAAGGTTGTCGGCCGCGGCCCGCGCCTTGCGCAGGTCGATGCGCCGCTTTTGAATCTCCAGGACCAGCTTGTCGAGCCAGGCTTCCTGGCGCGAGGACAGCGTCCCGAAGGCCACGCCGGCCAGAGCCCCGTCCGGGCCGGACTCCCGGACCACCAGGGCCGGCAGCCCGCAGATAAGCGCCTTGCCGGCAATGGCCAGGGACAACCGAAAGGCGTCCCCATGGCGCAGGGACCGTCCGGCATCGATCAGGGCCAGACCGGAGGCGCTCACGTCGTGGACCGCGAAGACGTCTTCCCGGCCCTCGATCCGGGCCATCAGACCGCGCACACGTTCCCGATGGGCCTGGCGCCGGCCGGATTCCCCCACCAGCTCGAACGTGAAGTCCATGCCGGCCTCCCTACTCGCCGATCCAGCGTTCCAGGGCGAATTCCACGCGCTGGTTCCTGGCCCGGTTCTCCGGAGTCGTGTTGGGGTAGAGGGGTTCTAAATCAGCTAATCCGGTGGCTGTCAATCTGTTGGGAGGCATCCCCAATGCCAACAGATACCGTAAAACGGCAACAGCCCGCAAGGATGAGATTTCCCAATTATCCCGGAAACGGCTCCCCGGCCCCGGGAGCTGGTCGTCGGTGAAGCCCCGGATGTTGATGCGCTCGCCCGAGGTCTTGATGAGGAAGGCATAAAGGAGCTTGAGCCTGGCCTGGCCCGCCTCGGTCAAGTCCACGCTGTCCTTGGCGAAAAGTACGCCGGCCGGGAAAGTGATGGTGAGTCGGCCCGCCTCCAGGGTGGCCCCCACCACGCCCGTCAGCCCCTTGTCGGACACGTAGCTGCGGAACTGATCGTACACCCGGTGCTGCTCGCCGATGATCCGCTGACGCAACCTGGCCTGCTCGACCAGGGTGGTCATTTCGCTCGACACCGGAGCCCGGGCGCCGACCTTGCCCTGGCCGCCCAGGGCACTTTGCACCGCGGAAAACGATTCCGAGAACTTTTTGACGTCCAGGCTCGACATGGAAAACAGCAGAATGAAAAAACTCATGAGCAGCATGGACATATCCGCCAGGGTGGTCAGCCATTCGCTCGGCGTTTCGGACTCCTGTTCGTCCTCCAGATCGATCGCGTCATTGTCGTCCATAGCGGCGCTCCCGGGGGGCAATAAACGAGGACAGCTTCTCGTAGACCAGCCGGGGGTTGTTGTTTTCCAGGATGCACTTGGCGCCCTCGAAAATGATTTCGAGCTGCAAGGTCTCGTTCAAGGTCCTGGAGCGCAACTTGCCGGCCACGGGCAGAAAAAACAGCGTGGACAACATGGAACCGTAAAAGGTCGTGATGATGGCCACGGCCATGGCCGGGCCCAGGGTTTTGGGATCGTCCATGCGCGTGAGCATCTGGATCAACCCGATGAGCGTCCCGATCATCCCGAAGGACGGAGCGTAGCCGGCCAGGGACTTGAACACGGCCTCGCCCACGGCGTGACGGCGTTTCATGGAGCCGATCTCGATGCGCAACGTCTCCCGGATGAGCCCCTTGTCGGCATTGTCGGCAATGAGCTGGCAGGCTTTTTTGAGGATGGCGTTGTCGGTCTGGATGTTTTCCAGGGCGATCAGCCCCTCGCGGCGGCTGATCTCGGCGATGCGCACCATCATGTTGACCACCTCGGCGTCCCGGACCTTGCGCGAGGCGAAAATCTGCATCATGGCGGCGAAGGCCTGGAAGACCTCCTCGAAGGGATAGGCCACGCAGGTGGAGGCCAAGGTGCCACCGAGCACGATCATCATACTCGGCACGTTGACGAACTCCATCAAGGTGCCGCCCATGAAGATGGCGCCGAGCACCATGGCGATGCCCGAGGTCAGCCCGAGAAATGTGGCCAGATCCATGCATCCATCCGAGGCGGGGAACCGGTTGCGACACGGCCCGTGCGGCCGGATGTTCCCTCTTTCCGGTCGGCAGGGCCCGTGGTATACCCTAAGGCGAGCGGAGGAAAATGTATATGCAGTGTCCCGAAGATGTAAAGCCCGCTGTCCTGTCCGCCCAGGCCGAACTGGGGAGCCTGGCCGCCGATACGGTGGGACTGGTGGCCGGGACCGGTTTGGCCGGACTGGCGGCGGGGTTGGCCGATCGTCGGGAACTCGCCTGCGCCGCGTTGCCCGGATTCCCCAAGGCCACGGCCCCGGGGCACGAAGGCCGGCTCGTGGTCGGGACACTCTCCGGCCGGCAGGTGGCGCTTTTCACCGGCCGCCTCCATCTGTACGAAGGCTATTCCCCGCATCAGGTGGCGTTCGGGGTGCGGTTTCTGGCCGGCCTCGGGGTGCGCACGCTGGTGCTGACCAACGCGGCCGGCGCCCTCGATCCGGGGTTTGCCGCCGGCGGGCTCATGCGTGTGACCGACCACATCAACCTGACCGGACGCAATCCCCTGGTCGGGCCCAACGACGAGACGCTCGGACCGCGCTTTCCGGACATGAGCCGGACGTATTGTCCGCGTCTGGGCGCCCTTGCCGACCGGGCCGCCCTGGCCTGCGGCCTGCGCCTGGAGCGCGGGGTCTATGCCGGGGTGCTCGGGCCGAGCCTCGAAACGCCGGCCGAAACACGCATGCTGCGCCTGCTCGGGGCCGATGCCGTGGGCATGTCCACGGTGACCGAGGTGATCGCCGCCAGGCACCTGGGGTTGTCGGTGCTGGCCATCTCCTGCCTCACCAATGTCAATTTGCCGGACTGCATGGCCGAAACGACCATCGAGGACGTCCTGCGCACGGCCAAACGCGCCGAGGCCGACCTGACCCGGCTGCTCGGGGCCATCCTGCCCGCCTGCTGACCGTCACGCCCGTTGCAAAGCCGCGCTCAGGCCACCAGGCCGATGAGCTGCATGACCCGCTCGGCGGAGAGGCCGTCGTGGGGAAAAGTGGCGTCCTGGCCGGAAAGGGCCTGGCGCACAAAAGACAAATCCATATCCGCCTCGCCGGCGGTCATGTCCATGGTTTGGGTCCCGGCGGCCCGTTGGCTGGCGGACTCACTGATGGTGGCCGTATCCCCGGAGTCGGTGGCCACGGCGTTCGCGCCGCCCTTGCCGGCCTCGCGCTGTACCGGGTCCGTCAGCGTGGCGAGCAGCCCCGTGCCCGACTGGATGCTCTCGATCATGTGCTTTCCTGCCTTGCTTGGCGCACGTCCCGGACAGACATGCCTTGCCCTTCAGTCAAGCAATATCGGGGCCACACAAAAAATATCAACGATTTAAATATGTTAAAAAACACCCGGCAAGATTGACCTCTCCTGCGCCAACGGCCTGACACCCAGGGGGAGAAGTAAGAAACGCCTCCGGCGGCCAGGAGGGGCCAACGGCCCCCTCCCGGACCACCCCGAAAGGGGAAGTAGGAGCGTGGGACTGCCGCAAGGCGTTATTTTCTTGCCGAAGCCCCGGTGACGTCCTACAGAGAGCATAGGGAGAACCGGTTTCCCTTCGCACGACGTATAACCGGAGGATGCCTATGCTGTCCT